>JAIXZD010000035.1 GCA_027489895.1 Planctomycetaceae bacterium | reverse complement strand
GGCAGCGGCGAGGTGCGGCCCGCCTGCTGCGACCGCAGGTAGTTCGTGACCGACATCCAGTCGGGGTACTTGGGGGCCGGTTTATCGCGGGTGTCGGGGTCGCCCGAGAGCAGTTGCATCGAGCCGGCCGGATGTCCGCCCGCGCCGGACCGCATGGAGCGGAGAATCGTGAACTTGTCGGCGATTTCAGCGTGGCGCGGGAACAGTTCCGTCAGGTTGAGTCCGGGCACCTTCGTCGGGATCATGTTGAACGGGCCCCGATACTCGCTGCCCGCTTCCGGCTTGGGGTCGTACGAGTCGATGTGCGACATCCCGCCCGGGAGCCAGACCATGATGACGGCGGTGCGCCCCTTGACCGTCTCGCCCGCCTGGGCCGAGGCCGCCGCCCGCAGCCGGAGCAAACCGGGCAGGCTGAGCGCGGCAAAGCCAGCGAGACCCGCCTGAAGAAACCCGCGGCGGGGTGCGGCACCGAAATGTCGCGGCCCCGGGCAGCAGAGCGGCGTGGAGTCCGACGACGGGCAGTGATCGTGCAATTGGCTCATTTCGATTCCACCGGCTTGACGCGAATCTGAACGGGTTCGGAAACAATGATGTCGACGATATCGCGCGGCTGGGCCGCGTCGGTCGCCTGCTTGAGACGGGTCATCAAAGCGGCCAGCGCCGCTTCGGCTGCCTTCCGTTTGGTCGCCAGATCGGCGGCGGCCTGCATCGCGGCGGCTTTATCGGCCGGTGCGGCCGACTGAACCGCGGCGTCGGCCTGGGCCACTTCCGCCGTCAGTTTGTCGAGGTCGGCTTGAGCAAGCTTCTGCGCCTCTTCGGCGGCCATTACCTGTTCGGGCTGATGCCGGTACTTGGCGACCGCGCTCCCGTAGAAGGCGAGCAGATAGTCGCCAGGCGCTGTCTTGAGCGCGGCGAGATCGACGGTCGCTTCCGAGCCATCGGCCGTCAGCGTGACATCAAACGGTGCGACCCGCTCGAAGCCCGGGCCAATGGGACGCAGATTCATCGTCGCCCCGGAAAAGTCGGTGCGTCGCGCATGGACGAAGGGGACCTTGATCGTCTGGCCGGCGACGGCTTCGATCAGCGGTGTCTTGGGGGTCAGCGTGAAGGGAGCGCGGTCGATGCCTCCGACGGAAACCGGAACATCGGCGGTGAGCCGCGTGTAGGGAATCTCGCCCCACGAATCGGGAATCGGCCAGGCGACAGACGCCAGCCGACAGGAGCGTGTGACCGCGGCGTCGCCAATGGTCGCGCGACCAACGAAGGTCGCGGTTCCAAAACTTCGCGGCGCGTTTTCCGCCGCCGAAACAAGCACCATTCCGCGGGATTGCCCAGCCGGAATCTTGACGCCCGCGGCCGACATCCCTTCGGGCAGGCCTTCGAGAGCGAGGTTGATTTCGCCATCGAAGCCGTCCCGTCGAAACGCGATGACTTCCAGTGCGACCGTCGCCCCGCCCCGCAGGGAGATCGGCTTGGAGAGCGCGTTTCGGTCGCCATTTCGCAATTCCATGTGCAGCGGCCACGCGACGAGAGCGAAGTCGGGCTGGGCCTTGCGAATGACCAGTCGATAAACATTCCGGGCGTCTTCTCGGGTGCCACCGAACAGGTCGGCCAGCCGCAGGCGATAGGTGCCATCGGCCTTGATCGTCAGTTTGCCAAGCGGGTCGGCTGTGCCCACGTCATAGAACGGACCGTCGTAGGCGTAGCCATTGCTCGACACCTTGACCGGGCTGGGCACATCGCTGAATTCCACGAGATCGGTCACCGTTTCGACATCGCCCGTGCGGGTCACCTGTTGGATGAGGACGGCCGGGTCGGTGGGCAGGCCGAATCGCTCCGAGGCCACTTCCACCCACCATTCTTCGCCCGCTTTGGCGTCGAACTGAAACAGGTCGACGTCAGCGGCCGGGAAGAAACTCCCCGTCAGGTCGCACGGCAGCGTGATCTTTTGAACCGCGGCAACGTCATCGTTCGGTTCGACTTCCGCCGAGGCCGCCAGTGCGGGCAAGCCTTCGGGCGGCCACGAGAACGAATTGACGCGCCGAGTTCCCGGCTGACGGACCACCGGCGAACCGGCCGAGAATTCCCGCAGCGACAGGCGGTAGAAGTGCGTCTCTCCGCCCTTAAACGTCAGGTCGTGCACCTTGATGATGTACCGGCCGTCTTCGGGAACGGTGAAGTCGAGCAGGCCACCCCGGCGGTCCACAAACAGGTCGCGGCCTCGGGCATCGGCAACGACGAGGACGACATCGAGTTTCGAATCGATCGTCCGCGTCGCGACATCAACGACAATCCGCTGCCCCTTCACGGCATTGAAGGCATAGTGGTCGACCGACCGTGGAGCCTGAATCGCATTGCAAATCGAGTTGACTTCGAGCGGCATCGCCGTTTCGAGCGTGTTGTTGGGCGACTGCCGCGTCACTTCCGGGAGCATGCCGACCGAGAACACCCGCGACGACGATAGCCCCAGCCGCGTCATCAGGCGGGACTCGTACACACCCACCGGGCAATCGGCGGCGATGTCGATCAGGTAGCGATTCGGCACCGGCTTGCCGGAATCATCGAGCTTGGGCGTCGCCTTCAAGTGCGGGTCGGAGAACAGCAGTTCAGCCGCGCCGTCGAGATGTTCGCCGGTGATGACGATCTCGACCTGCGTCCCGGCCTGACCGCCCATGGGAGTGGTCGTCAGCAGTCGTGGTGCGGGAAGGCAGACCGACTGGGCCCAGAGCGGAGCCGTCTGAATCGCCACCAAAGCCACCGCGAGGCCCAAACGGGCGGCGACGCGACGAGCGGAGGCGACTGGCCTGGCAGTGGAGAGCGGGAATTTGGCCACGGGAAGACTCTCTGGAGGGAATGTCGAGGAGCGGAGCGGAACCGGGCGGGGTTTAGTGGTTGAACAAAAACTCTTTGGTGTTGATCAACGCCCAGAGCAGGTCCTGGTAGTTTTCAGCCTGTCCACGGGCAGCGTCCAGCGGCTTGCCTTCGGCGTCGAGCGGCAGTTCGTTCACAAACGCGACCGCCGTCTGCAACTCGTCTTCCCGTGGCAGGCGGGAGAAGGCGACGAGGTACAACTCGCGAATGCGATCTTCCACGGGGCGGGTGTCTTTGGCGAGTCGCTCGGCCCGACCGCCGGCAAACGCGAGCTTGCCTTTGATGTCGGCCGCGTTGATCAGGTGCAGGCTCTGAGCAAGGCTCGACGACTGCACCCGTTCGCATTCGCAGACACTCGCCCCTTCGGGGCGTCCGAACACCCGCAAAAACGCGGTCGAGTTGTTGTAGCTGTTGTCGGGGAGCGCGACGGCGCGGGTGCCCTGCGGCAGGTTCGCGAAGTCTGTGCGTGACCCCGAGATCGCGTCGATCGCGTCGAGCAGTACCTCGGCCTGCATCCGCCGGGGGTAGTAGCGCGAGTAGTTCTGACGGTCACCCGCGTTGTAGTTGTTGGGCGTCGAACTCAACTGGTACGCCGTTGAGGTCGTGATGACGCGGATCAGTTCCTTGAGGTTGTAGCCACTTTCGATGAAATGCCGCTCGAGGGCCGCCAGTAACTCCGGGTTGGTGGGCGGATTCGAATCGCGAATGTCGTCTTCCGGCTCAATCAACCCCCGGTGGAAGAAATGCTTCCAGTAGCGGTTGACCAGCGACCGGGCAAAAAACGGGTTGGTGGGCGACCTCATCCAGTCGGCCAGCTTTAGGCGCGGGTCTTCGTCGGCGGCAATGGCGGGCAGTTTGTCGCCCAGTGCGCCCGGAAGGACGGCCGCACCAGTTTTCATATGCTTCGCACTGGCCACGCCGCGCTTGTGGAAGATCAGGTCTTCGCCCCGCGTGCCCGACGGCTTCCGTCCGACCTGCGAGAAGAACGCCGAAAGCGCGTAGTAATCTTCCTGACTCCAGCGCTCGAACGGATGGTGGTGGCACTGGGCACACTGCATCCGGACGCCGAGGAATAGCTGGGCGACATCTTCCAATTGTTCTTTGGGTTCTTTGACGCGCTTGTACCAGGCGACCGGCGGATTGCCGATCACCGTCCCCGTGGCGGCCAGCAACTGCCGGACGAACTGGTCGTACGGTGTGTTCGCGAGCATGCTGTCGCGAACCCAGGCATGGAACGCAAAGTTCGAGAGCATGTCGCTGGCGTCGTCGCGACGATTCTTCAGCAGGGCGGACCATTTGCCCGCGAAGAAATCGGCATAGTCTGGGCTGCGAAGCAGTTCGTCGACGACTTTCGCCCGCTTGTCCGGTTCGGAACTGGCGATGAACGCCGTCGCTTCGGCATCGGTTGGCAGACGTCCGGCGATATCCAGCGTGACGCGCCGCAGGAAGGTGGCATCGTCGCAAACTGGCGAGGGGGGAATCCCCAGTTGCTTGAGGTTCGCAAACAGATGGTCATCAATGAAATTGCTGACGGGCGGCAGGCTTTCGACCGGTGCCCCCAGCGGAACGGCCGCGCTGAAGACCGTGATTCGGTCCTGGAACCGAACCATCACCGAGACCTTGCCCGAGACATCGAGTGTTTTGACCAGCCCGGCGCCTGCGACTTCGGCCATCGCGGTATCGTTCGATTCAAACACGGCCCACGAGGTCACATCACGCTCGAGGCCATCCGCGTATTTGGCGACGGCCTTGAGTTGCTGCTGGCCTCCCAGCGGAACGGTTCCGCGACTGGGCTGCACTTCGAAAGCGGTCAGTTTTGGGGCCGTCCCGACATCACTTTTCGCCCCCTGGCGAATCCACTCGACCAGCAGCGCATGATCGGCCGATTCGGGATCGAGCCGTTTGCCGCCGCCGTGCGGCACGCGCCCCGTGGCCTTGAGCAGCAGCAGGCTGCTTTCGGGCGAGCCGGGCGACAGCCGGCGTCCGCGGCTCTCCAACGTCAGATGGTCGATATCTTCGTCTGGTTCGTAACCGAGAAGAGAGAGCTGGAACCCGTTTTGGCCATTGCCTGCCTTGGCATGGCAGACGCCGATATTGCAGCCCGATTTCGTGAGGACCGGGAGTACTTCGTTGACGAAACTGATCGGTCGATCGTCGGCACGGGCGCTCGGGCTGAATGTGGAGAGGCTCAGGCTGGCGACGCCCACCGCCAAAGCGAACGCTAACTTTGCCGAATGCTGTCGCTGGTGCTGCCGTGTCAGGATGTCCATCTATTGAGTCTCCCATCTGGCGGCTTGCGAAACAAACGGCCCGAAAGTCGTCCCCTCGGGTGCTGAATCGGCCAGCTCACCTCTCGAATCAACTCTATTTAATGCGACTCGGCAGTTCACGTCAACAAGTTGAGGGGTGATCCGCGACAATCGGACGCAACCAGGCCCGCGATCGATACAACCGATTCAGCGTGGAAGGTTTACGGAAATCTGCTGTATCGGGTGCCGTGTTCAACACTGAATCGACCGGCACGATTCAGCCCCCCCCGTGGGCGGGCGGGAGGGAGGTGCGGTTGCCGCCCGATCGTTTCGCTCGATCCCGCGACTGGCCCCTATGCCCAGCGCTCCGGCATGACAATAATAGGCCTCGGAAAGACGCTTCACGTCCGATTCGCCTGTTCGAGAAGGTTTGCTATGTTCGGTCTGCAAGTCCGCTGGGTTCTGGCTGTTCCGCTGCTCTTGGCTGTTGCGGTGACCGGACGAGCCGATTCCCCGGCTGTGGGCGTTTCGCCAGAAGCTGTCGCCAAGGCCCGGACTGAGGCCGTGGCCTTTCTGCGGACGACGCAGCAAGAAGATGGCAGTTGGACGGCGTCCACCTCGCCTGGAATCTCGGGCCTGGTGACCACATCGCTCTTGCGATCGGGCGTGGCGCCCTCGGACCCCATGCTCCAAAAGGCGATTCGGCACCTCCTGACGTTTGAGCAGCCGGACGGCGGGATCTACAACCCGAAGAGTGCGCATGGCAACTACGAAACGAGCATCGTTCTGCTCGCTCTGGTCGAAGCCAACGCCGGTGGAGAGTACACGACCAAGATCTCGGCCGCTAAAGCCTACCTCACAAAGTTGCAGTGGGACGACACGGAAGGAATCAACCGGACCGATGTGAAGTTCGGTGGTGCGGGATACGGCAAAACGGGGGACCGGCCCGACCTCTCCAACACGACGTTCCTGCTCGACGCGCTACGTGCGGCCGGTGTCGGCCCCAACGATCCCGCGATGCAGAACGCCCTCGTGTTCGTCTCCCGCTGCCAAAACCTGGAGACGGAAGCCAACACGACCGAGTTCGCGGCCCGCGTGAACGACGGTGGCTTCTATTACACGCCGGCGGCCGGGGGCAGTTCGCAGGCCGGTCAGGATGAGCGGGGCGGGCTGCGTTCGTACGGCAGCATGACCTACGCAGGGCTGAAGAGCATGATTTACGCTGGCCTCAAGCCGGATGACCCCCGCGTGAAAGCTGCCTACACCTGGCTCAAGAAGCATTACACGCTGCAAGAGAACCCCGGCATGGGGCAGCAGGGGCTGTACTACTACTACCACACGTTCGGCAAGGCGCTGGCGGCGTTTGGCGAGCCAACGTTTGTCGACGACAAGGGGCAGACGCACCACTGGAAGAAAGAACTGGGCGAACACCTGCTGTCGCTGCAGGCGGACAATGGCGGCTGGCTCAACAAGGAGCCCCGCTGGATGGAAGGCGACCCCAACATGGCCACCGCGTACGCCCTGCTCACGCTGGTCTATTGCCTGCCGTAAAGGCCATCGACGTCATCAGACGCGATGGGAGTCTGGGATGTGCCATGCTTGCACCGTTTCGGGGCAAGCATGCCAACCGCCGGACAGCGCCGCACTCATTAAGACCGCGTCGTCCCTGGAATTCGACGTGAGGAACTGGGAAAGTCGAGTGCTGTTCGCAGGCTTGCCCCGCAAAACCGGTGCAAGCATGGCACGCCGAAGTCACACCCGTTTCCCCGGTTTCAACCAGGCGAACACCCTGGTTCCTTTGACGGAGTTCACGGACCGCGTTGATCTCCGAACTTGTTGTCTACCACGTTCGCATTCCCTTGAAGCGGACGATTCGTCACGCCTCGCAAACGCGTGACGAGACCGAAACGCTTCTGGTTCGATGTCGACTCGCGTCCGGGGAGACCGGCTGGGGCGAGGGGCTTCCCCGCGCATATGTCACCGGGGAAACAATCGAGGATGCGTGGCAGCTAGCACAGGGCCAACAGTGGTCGCGAGCGCTTCCCCGGCAGTGGTCGACTCTCACCGATCTCGTGGATCAACTGGGGCGGTTCGAGTTGACCGGGTTGCCATCAGACGCTCGGCCCTGCTTTGGGCATTCGCTGCGGTGTGCGGTGGAACTGGCCATTCTGGACGCGGCGTTCCAGGCGGCCGGGCGACCGCTATACGAGGTGACCGCGCTTGTTCCCGAGACGTTGCCCATTCGCCAGATCTCCACCCGGGTTCAGTACAGCGCCGCGGTCACGGCAATGTCTGGTTGGCGCGAGCTGATCCGCCTGCTGAAGCTGCGGGTCTACGACTTCGCCCACGTCAAAGTGAAAGTCGGCGTCGCCGGTCACAACGACGTCGCCTGCCTCGCGCGATTCCGGCAGATACTCGGCGATACGGTCGATCTCCGGATCGATGCCAACGAGGCTTGGTCGCTGGCCGAACTGCCGGGCAAGGTGGCGGAGTTGGCTCCCTTTCGGCTCTCCGTGATCGAGCAGCCGGTGCCCCATGCCGACGTGGCCGGGCTGGCCGCGCTCCGCGAGCAGCTCGGTGTGCCGATCATGCTGGATGAATCGGCCGCGTGCCTTGCCGATGTTCACCGCGCCGTCGAGTTGGGGCTGGCCGACCTGTTCAACTTGCGGCTGTCAAAGTGTGGCGGTTTTCTGCCAACCCTGAAAATGGCGGCAGCGGTCCATCGCGCGGGCCTGGGCTACCAGTTGGGATGCCAGGTGGGTGAGACCGGCATTCTCTCAGCGGCAGGGCGGCACTTCGCCTGTTCGGTGGGTGGCCTGAAGTACATCGAGGGGAGTTATGACCGGCATCTGGTTCGTGAGCCGCTGATCCGCGAGGACCTCACGTTCCGCTACGGCGGTTGGGCGAGTGCGCTCACCGCGCCGGGATTGGGCGTGACGGTGGATGAAACCGCTGTGCGGCGCGTCACGCAGGCGACGCAGGCTTGGTCGTTCTGAGCGGGAGCGCGTCGGGAGGGAGAGCGTCGGGGAAGCGTCACCGCTTCCGCTACCGAGCGAGACGCGTCAGGCGGCGCGGCGGAGGGGGGAGAGCGTGGCGACGCCCGTGTCGGGCGAGAAGCCCCATTTGGCCAGCCAGCGCGAGTACGACCGGGCATGCACCCAGGCATCACGCGACAGCAGGTTCTTGCTGGCCCGCTGTTCCCAATGCCAGGCGAACGTGCCACCATTCATCATGACTTTCCACCCGGCTCGGGCCGTTCTCAGGCAGAAGTCGACATCCTCGAAGTACTTGGCGAATCCGCAGTCGAAGCCACCCACCTGCACCGCGGCTTCTCGGCGAGTCATCAGCAGGCAGCCCGACAGCCAGTCGCACTCGAACGATTCGGTGGGAGCATGCTGCTGGTAGAGATACTGCTCGACGGTTTCGCCCAGAAATCTCGCCATGCCCAGGCGCCGGGCAGCGATCGTGGCGAGCGTCTGAAACCGCCGCGCGGGGAAGGCGTAGCTCCCGTCGCGATGATAGAGGCGACAGCCAGAGACCCCGCAGTCGGGGTGCTCGTCCATGAACCGAACGAGCTTGGTCAGCGCCTGTTCGGACGGATCAAACAGCATGTCGGTGTTGAGCAGCAGGACGTACCGCGCTGTCGACGCCTCAAGAATGAGGTTCAGGTTTTCGGCGTAACCCAGGCGGCGACTGTTCCGCAGCACGTGCGTGTTGGGAACGAGGTGCGACCATTCGGCCACACCGCCTTCGGACGCGTTGTCGACGAGGATCAGACGCTTGCTGACAGCGTCTCCGGACCGGGCCAGCGACGAGATCAGAGGCGTCATGAACTCTCGTTCGTGGGTGAAGATCACCCCGAGGTCGATATCAATCGGACCTTCGGACATAGGTCTGCCGGAACGGAGGCAACGTACGGGAAGCCGCGAAAGGTCGCGGTGTAGTCGAATTGCTACACCGTCGTCGAGGCCGATTTCGCCGCCGGGACGGGCAGATTGAAGTGCGGACCTTTGATGCCCTGGGCCGCGGCCTTCCAGTTCTGGTAAAGCGCGGGGAACGATTCGGCGAGTCCTGCCTTCCACTCGGGGAGCGCGAGGCCGAATCGGTCTTTCAGCAGAGCACACGACATCCGCGAGTTTTTCGGCCGACGGGCCGGGGTCGGATAGTCCTCCGTCGCGATCGGCTTGACCGTCTGAACGGCCAGCTCATGCCCGCACATCCGGGCCTGTTCGAAGATCTCGATGGCGAAGTTGTACCAGCTCGTTTCGCCGCCACAGCAGAAGTGAAACACCCCGCCCTTTTCGGCAAGCACTTCCGCGGCGTGGCCGCGACAGCCCGCCAGCAGGGCGGCGGTCGTATCGGCGATGGCGCGGGCCGAGGTCGGCGCGCCAATCTGATCGGCCACGACCGACAGGCTTTCCCGTTCGGTCCCGAGCCGCAGCATCGTCTTGACGAAGTTGTGTCCGTGGACGCCGTAGACCCAGCTTGTCCGCAGAATCGCGGCGCTTGCGCCACTGGCGGCAATCGCCTGTTCTCCGGCCAGTTTGGAGCGACCGTAGACGCCCAGCGGGCCGGTGGGATCGCTTTCCGTCCAGGCGGCGACACCGTCGCCGGCAAACACGTAGTCGGTGGAATAATGGATGAAGGCGGCGCCCATGCGGCGGGCTTCTTCGGCCATCACACCCGGAGCGATCGCATTGACCTGCATGGCCGCTTCGACTTCGCTCTCCGCCTTGTCGACCTGGGTATGGGCGGCGGCGTTGATGATTACCTTGGGGCCAACCGAGCGGATGACCGCACGGATGCTGTCGGGATCGGCGTAGTCCATGACGAGCGACTTGCCGGCGCTCGTCTGGGTTTCCGGGCTCCGGGTGACGGGAACGACTTCTCCCAGCAATCGCAGCGTTCGCAGCAGTTCCCAGCCAACCTGACCATTGGCACCCGTCACGAGAATCCGTCCACGACCGGACGACTTGAACGCCATCGTATCCATCCTTGGAAATTACAGGCCCAATCCAGACCGGTCGCCGGCGCACTCCTTGCGCACGGCGCGATCGCTACAGTTTGTCTTATCGGCCGACATCCTCGAACTTCAGCAGCCGTTCCGGAGGAATGTCCTTCAATCGCGGTGCCTGAACGTCTTTCGCCGACAGCAGCGGCTCGGAAACGGGCCATTTCACGCCGACATCCGGATCGTTCCAGATCATCGCGACTTCGTTTTTCGGCATGTACAGGTCGGTGCACTTGTACGAGAAGAGCGCCGTTTCGCTGGTGACACAGAAGCCGTGGAAGAAGCCCGGCGGCACGTAAAACTGAGTCTTGTTGTCGGCCGAGAGGGTAATGCCGTACCACTTGCCGAACGTGGGCGAACCAAGCCGTCCATCAATCGCCACGTCGTACACTTCCCCCTGGAGTACCGAGACCAGCTTCCCCTGGGGGCTGGGGTTCTGGGCATGCATCCCGCGCAGAATTCCCTGCCGCGAGAACGACAGATTGTCCTGCACGAACGTCGCGCCCAGTCCTGCTTCGCGGTATCGGGAGGCGTTGTATGTTTCGAGGAAGAACCCGCGGGCGTCGCCAAACACCTGCGGCTCGATGACGAGCAATCCCGGAATGTCGACCGTGCTGACCTTCATCGGAGAATCCCTTCGCCTGCGAATGAGCGTTAACTTGGCCCGTCAATAAACCAACCCCGACGACCACGTCGGGGTTGGAGTGTGTTGCCACTTCGATCCGTCGTCGTTTTGCCGTTCGACTCGAGCCGCCTGATCAGCTCGCGGCCCGCTGCTGGGCACGGGCCGTGTACGTGTACATCGGTCCCATGCCTTCCGACTTGATGATCGACAGCAGGTACTTCCCGTAGTCGCCCTTGGCCAGCGGCAGCGCCAGCATCTGCAGTTGCTCGGTGGTGATGTAGCCCATTCGCCAGGCGATTTCCTCGGGGCAGGCGATCTTCAGTCCCTGTCGGGCTTCGACCACTTCGATGAACTGCGCGGCTTCCACCATTGAAGACGGCGTCCCCGTGTCGAGCCAGGCACAACCGCGGCCCATGATCTCGACCTTCAGGGTCCCGCGCTTCATGTACTCGCGATTGACGTCGGTAATCTCCAGCTCGCCACGCGGTGACGGCTTGAGATTCTTCGAAATCTCGACGACATCGTTGTCGTAGAAGTAGACGCCCGTGACCGCAAAGTTCGACTTCGGATTCTTCGGCTTCTCTTCGAGGTCGATCGCCTTGCCCGTTTCGTCGAACGCGACCACGCCATACCGCTCCGGGTCGCTGACGTAGTAGGCGAACACGGTCGCTCCGCTCGGTTGCAGCGAGGCCTTCTGCAGCGAACCGACGAGGTCATGGCCGTAGAAAATGTTGTCGCCCAGAATCAGGCTGACGTTGTCGTTCCCAACGAACTTCTCGCCGATGATGAACGCCTGGGCCAGCCCTTCGGGCTTGGGCTGAATCGCGTAGGAGAAGTTCATCCCCCACTGCGAGCCGTCGCCCATCAGACGCTGAAACAGCGGCACGTCGGTCGGCGTGCTGATGATCAGCACATCCCGAATCCCAGCGAGCATCAACGTGCTCAACGGGTAGTAGACCATCGGCTTGTCGTAGACCGGCAACAACTGCTTGTTGACGACATGCGTGATCGGATACATCCGAGTCCCCGAACCGCCCGCCAGAACGATACCCTTCATGCACGTCACTCCCGTGTCTTGGGACGAAACCCCGGAACAAGCTTCTGTTGAATATGTTCTCAGACTTTCCTTCCGGACCAGTCATGACCTGGAAGGAAAGTCCTGCGTCTTCTTCAAGATTTCAAACGGGCGATTTGGCCCTTTGGCAGGCTGCACTGCTGGACGAGCCAGCAGTGGCACCCGCAGACTCTGTCTGAAAAGGCACTAGGCGGCTTTCAGCCCGAGACGTTCGCCCGTGTACCGGCCAGCCAGAGCACGCCGCACCCACTGCGAGTTGTCGAGATACCACTGGACGGTTTTCCGCAGGCCGGTTTCGAACGTTTCCGCCGGCCGCCAGCCGAGTTCACGCTCGATCTTCGAGGCGTCAATCGCGTAGCGGTGGTCGTGACCCGGACGATCCTTGACGTAGGTCATCAGCGACGCGTGCGGCGCGAAGAACGAGTGGGGGACCAGTTCGTCGAGCAGGGCACAGATCGTCTTGACGACTTCGATGTTCTGCTTTTCGTTGAAGCCGCCGATGTTGTAAGTCTCGCCCACGAGGCCACGCTTCACGACGCACTCCAGCGCCCGGGCGTGGTCATCGACAAACAGCCAGTCGCGAACATTGTCGCCCTTGCCGTAAATCGGCAGCGGCTTGCCCGCCAGGCCGTTGAGAATCATTAGCGGAACGAGCTTTTCCGGGAACTGGAACGGCCCGTAGTTGTTCGAGCAGTTGGTCACCACCGTCGGCAGACCAAACGTCCGATGCCAGGCGCGGACGAGATGGTCCGACGACGCCTTGCTGGCCGAGTAGGGCGAGCTGGGGTCGTAGGGCGTCGTTTCCAGGAACAGGCCCGTGTCGTCGAGCGAGCCGTAAACTTCGTCCGTCGAAATGTGATGGAACCTGAACTTGTCCTTCGCGGCCGGCGACAGCGTCTGCCAGTACTTCCGGGCCGCTTCGAGCAGGACATACGTGCCGACGATGTTCGTCTGAATGAAGTCCGCCGGGCCATCGATCGAGCGGTCGACGTGCGACTCGGCCGCGAGGTGCATCACCGCATCGGGCTCGTACTTCTCGAACAGCCGGGCAACGGCCGGGGCGTCGCAGATATCGACCTGGCAGAACTGATACCGGGGATTGTCGGCCACCATCGACAGCGAATCGAGATTGCCAGCATACGTCAGCTTGTCGACGTTGATGACGCAATCATCCGTGTTCTCGATGAGGTGGCGAATGACGGCCGAACCAATGAAACCGGCTCCCCCGGTCACCAAAATCTTCATGCTGGCATCCTTGCGTGCAGAACTGTTGTCGTGGCGAGATTGAGTAGCGAAGAAAGGCGGATGTTCGGCGGTTTGCGGTGGGCGAATCGTGTCGAAATGAAAGCGGGCAATAGTCGCCCGCTGACAGACGCTTCGATCGTCGGGCTGCTCGTCGCCCAAAGGCCCATTGCCAGTCACTCGGTTGCTTCCTTCCTTGGAAGAACAGATCCATCGTGCCGAAGGGAAAAGACCGCGCCGACCCATCGTGCGGGCTTCACCCTTCGCGGAATCTCGCACAACGGCCCGAACAGGTAAAGAGCATCTTTTGAGGGGTTTCTCGCGGGGTCGCGCGCGGACGAGACGGATTCGGCCTGTTTCGTTGGGGGAGGTTGACCACCAAGGCACAAAGGCACCAAGGAAAGGCACCGCAGGCCAAGCGGAAGAGGCGCCCGGAAACGCACTCCGGGTCAGACGCCACGCGGCGCCACGTTCGAGCTGCTATGGCAACTCGCCGCCGGTCAGCGCCCCGGTTCGCGCGTCGAACAGATAGATCGACCGACCGGGGAACCACTCTCGATAGGTGGACCGCAGGGCCGTCGTTGACTCTCGGCCAGTCCCTTCCGCGGGGAGAGCGCGGACGATAAGTACGTCGCCATCCAGCCGCGCGGGATTGGCGACGTAGTCGAGGTGTCGATCCGAGGGGTCGGCCTGCACGACGACGACGGCGGGCCGCGCCCGCACTTCCGCGGCGACCAATGCTCGAAAGCCCGCCTGCTTCCGCTTCGCGAATCGCAATTCTCCCACGTTGCGGGCCAGCAAACCGGGCTCGGTCGACCCCAGCGGCGTGATCTGTCCCACCACACTCACGCCCCAGAGCAGCAGGAGCAGAGCCGGGAACGTCCGGGCACGTGCGGTCCAGGCCTCGGTGATCACCATCGACACGGCAATCGCCGCCAGTACGATCCAGAGGACCGCGCTTTCGTACACGTAATGCCAGTGCATGATCCCGTCGTACCAGTACGGGAAATAAACCGCATGCAGGGTGACAACCCCACCCAGTAACGCGCGTCCCACGGTCGAGACCCGCGGCCACACGCAGGCGAGCAGCCCCATAGCGACGACCATCGGAATCAGCCCAAGCGTGTACCGCCAACTGCTGACCAGCCGTCGCCCCAGGTTGCCGCAGGCGGTGGGCAGCGTCAGGTTCTCGGCCCACTCGTCGTAGTGAGTGAGCACGTCGGGGCCGGCCTGCCGGTCGCCTCGAACGCCGTTGTTGAATCCGTAGACATGTCGCGGCGTGTAGCGTTCCGTGTAGAGGCTATAGGGAGTGACCCAGACCGAGCCTGTCACCGCCGCGTTCTGACTCGCGAGACAACCGAACCCCGCCAGAAGCGGCAGTCCCAGCCCCGCCGCCCCGAGGTAGGCCGCCCGCCGGGCGGTATCGCACCCATGGATCGGACACCGCGCGTGGAACAACCCGGTCAGCCAGACCAGCCCCAGCGGCAAGGCCACCCCCGCCGCCGTGAGTGGCCGGCAGAGCATGGCGAGCGCTAATCCCGTTCCACCAATCAGTGCCCAGCCCAATCCACGCAGCACGCTCACCGTGCGCTCGCTATCATCCGGTTGATAAGTCCAGGCCAGAAACAGAACTCCCAGCCCCAGTTCGGTCGGGGCATGGGCGAGAATGAGCGAATGGAACAGGAGCAGGCCGGGCGCCAGGGCCAGGCCAAATCCCGCCGGCGCCGCCGCCAGCAGTCCCCCCAGCCGCCCAGCCAGAAGCGTCCAGACAACCACCGCGAGGCTGCCCGCGACAGCGATCGCGCTGCTCGCCACATCGAAGCCGAGTGTGTCGGTCGTGGTATCACCGAGCGCGGCCGCGGGCTGCCCGGTGACGAGGCTCCACCCCGCGATCCACAACCCGGTCCCCGGAAAGTATCGGCTCGACCGCACGCCACGATTCAACACATGCATCTGGTCGAACAGTTCCGGGTGTTCGGGGGCGGGCAATGCCCACGCGCCGTCCCGCAGCATGTCGGCCTGCAGCGTGTAGCTGAACTCGTCGTGATAGGCGGGGACTGGGCCTCCCATGGCAGCACTCAACCATGCCAGCAGTCCCCAATGAACAACACCGGACAATCCCGCGACAACGAGCATTCCTGCCGTGAGCGAGCGGTACTGATTCCGTTCGACCCACCCCTTGCGCGCAGGTTGCGGGCCAAACCAGACCGCCACCGCGAGGATGGGCAGCAGCCAGAGCCAGAGTTGCGTGTCGACCGTCGACAGTTGCAATGGGGCCAGCCAGCTCGGCCAGCCGCCCGCGTCGGCACCGGCTCCCAGGCCGGCAAACTCGACGAGCAAAACCAGGCCCCACGCCACCAGCGCAATCGCCGTCAATTGTCCACGCAGCATGGCAGGCCAGGTCAAGGGGCTCTCGTCTCGACGTTACGCCAGCGCGACGCGCGGTTCGGCCGCCTTCGGATCATTCCCCGCCAGTGCGAGAATTGCCTCAAGGAAGATCCACGCCCCCAGCACCGACAGGATCGTCGCCACCCAACTGACAGGGTTTCCGAACGCCGTCTCGGCAGCAAAGTTCCCCGCCTGAATCGTCTGCACCAGCGGCCAGACCGACCGCAACAGCGCCCACATGCTCATCACCCACATGAACACACCCGGCACACCCACCGCCAGGAACACCCACACGCCACGGTACGTCCGCCACAACCAGACGGTCACCCCGACGAGCGTCAGAGCAGCGAGAAGCTGATTGCTCGCGCCAAACAGATTCCAGTACGTCTTCCAAGCCGGTTCGCCTTTGGCATTCATCGGTTCCCAGATCAGGAAGATCATCGGCACAGCGGCCGTGAGAATCGTCCCCAGCCAGCGGCCCACCTGACCGTGGAGCCCGGTCAGCTCCTGCAGGATGTACCGGCCCAGGCGCGTGCAGACATCCAGCGTGTCGTAGACGAACGTCGTGAACGCCATCAGCCCGAACGAAACCCCCACCGTCGCCGGGACACCCAGGATCGTCACGAAGCTGCCCAGCCCCTGGGCGTAAATCAGGTTCGGCTGTGGCGACTTGCTCGCCAGCAGCGGCGAATCGGGAGCCAGTTTCATCAGGCAGCAAAGCGAGATCACCGCGACCAGCGCCTCCAGCAGCATCGCCCCATACGCGATCGGTTTGGCGTCGGTCTCGCATCGCAACTGCTTCGAGGTCGTCCCCGAGGCGATGATCGAATGGAACCCCGAACAGGCCCCACAGGCAATCGTGATGAACAGCATCGGAAACACCGCGATCGTGGTCGCATCGAACGCGATCAGCGGCTTGTCCGTCCACATCGGGTACTGCGACGTGAAGCCGCCAAACATCACCCCAATCGCCCCGGCCAGCAGCGCGGCATACAGGAAGTAGCCCCCCAGATGCCCGCGCGGTTGCAGCAGCAGCCACATCGGCAGCACCGAGGCGACCACGCAGTAGACCAGCAGGGCAATATTCCAGAACCGCTTCGCCCCGGCCGCATCGACCTGCAACCAGCCTTCAATATCGAGCGGCATCCACTGCCCGACAACGATCGAAACGCCGACCAGCGGCAGGAAGATCGCGGTCGCCAGGTTGATGCCGATCACGCCGCTTTTCAGCAGCAGCCCCATCACAATCGGCAGCGCCAGGTAGAGCAGCGACGACGTGGCAATGCCGCCCCCGGAGACGATCTCGCCATTCTCCAGCGTCTGCTTCCCGTAGAACGCACCGGCCGTCACGTCGGTGAACGCGACGATGATGTAGACCAGCGGGATCCAGACAAACGCGAGGAACAACAGGTAGCTGCGGTGGTTCATATGCTCGCGAACCACTTCGGCAATCGACCGGGCCTTGTGACGGATCGACGCAACAAGGGCTGTCATATCGTGGACGCCGCCGATGAAGATCGACCCGACCAGAATCCATAAGAGCGCAGGCAACCAGCCGAACATGTAGCCGGCAATGATTGGACCGACGATCGGGCCCGCGGCCGCAATGGCCGAAAAATGCTGGCTGAGGAGCAGATTCGGTTCGGTCGGGACAAAATCGACATCGTCCCGCAGCGTGGCCGAAGGGACCGGCCGCGAGTTATCCAGTTGCAGCCAGCGGGCCAGAATCGGTCCGTACGCGAGATACGCCACGCCGACACATCCCGCCGAAATCAACACCACGACCAACAGCGACATCGAGCGCGTCTCCACTCACAACAGAAGGTCAGGCGGTGCCCGGCGACAAAACGGCCCTCCCGATCACCACCGCTCTATCCTGCGGAACAATCGTCGCGGTGTCCATGCTGCCGCGATTCCGTCGACGATGGGGTGGGGTTGGGAGCCGGAAGCGTCAGCGCCCGGAGGCCGTTCGACTCCCGCTCTCACGCAAACCCCGGAAACAATCAACCGCGACTGCCCCGCATGACCACCCCGCCTACGACACGCTCAATCGTGTCCGGTTCCATTTCGACTGTCCGCGGAGCACCAGCGCACTTTCGATGGAACGTTCGCACAGTTCGCCGAACGACACGCCCATCTGGGCCGCGGCTTTCGGCACGAGGCTGTGGTCGGTGAAGCCGGGCACCGTGTTCACTTCCAGCACCCACGGCTGCTGAAACCGGTCGAGTCGAATGTCGACGCGGGCAATCCCCCGCGTTCCCAAGGCCCGCACGGCTCCCAGAGCCGCCGTTTCAATCCGCCGGACCACGTCGGTCGTCACATCGAACTCGAAGCAGTACCGCGTGTCGTCGTCGGTGTACTTCGCTTCAAAGTCGAAGAACTCACGCTCGGTTTCGATCCGGATCAGCGGCAGCAGGGTCTCGTCCATCACCCCTGCGGTCCACTCCTGTCCGGGAATCGCCGCCTCGATCAGGCCGAACGCATCGAGTTCAAAACAGCGGGTGAGCGCCGCGGGAAGTTCATCGGGCGTCCGGACGATCGTCACGCCCAGGCTCGATCCCTGCGAATCGGGCTTCACGACCAGTGGAAACCCGATCTCACGGGCCTTGGCCAGAATCGTGGCCGCAGTGTCACCCTGATGAATGAGCACATAGCCTGGCGTCGGCACGCCCTGCTGCAGGAACCGCTCCTTCGCGGCCGATTTGCTCATCGCCAGCCGCGAGGCGACGACCCCGCTCCCGGTGTACGGCATGCCCAGCGATTCCAGCAACTCCTGCACCTGGCCATCTTC
>JAIXZD010000274.1 GCA_027489895.1 Planctomycetaceae bacterium | reverse complement strand
GCCCGCCTGAGCCCCGTAAAAGCTCTCCAGCCGCTCGGCGTGCGTCTTGCCGCGGATCGGAGACAACGTCAGGTGATAAAGGACCTTGAGGTCCGATGCGAACGACATAGGGAAGAAGGCAAAAGGAAAAGGGATAAAGGCAAAGGAGGGGTAGGGTGGGCACTGCCCACCAAGGCAGGTGGACGCTCCCCACGAAATCACATCAGGATCGCCCCCCGACTCAAACCATCTGTTGCCGCACTGTCACGGAACAATCAATCAATCTCTCTAACCACCTAAAAACCAGGTCGGGCCTGCCCGACACCTCACTTTTGACTTTTGACTTTTGACTTTTGACTTGCTCGTGCGAACGCACCCAACCACCACCGGCGCCCCGAGCACCTCTACGCCTTATTCAAATCCGCCACGTAAAAACTGCCATACGTATGCACGCGGTCCAGCGGATGCAGCCGTTCGGTCAGCTCGGTGTTGTACTTCAGCAGGTCGCCCACCTTCCGGTCCTGCCCATTCACCTTGACCACCAGCGGGTCGACATACGTCACCCGCAACCCCCCGCTCCGCCACAAAAACCGGCAATCCGGCGTCGCCCGGTCGACCAGCGCCTGCCACTCGTCCCGCAGCACTTCCAGGCTGAACGAGCTGAGCCAGTCCATGTGATCCAGCAGCACATACCGCGAGATCGCCACCTCGTTCTGTTTCAGGAAATCGAGAATCGTCATCGTGTGCGTGCTGATCCGGTCCACCAGCCCCTTCAGCTTTTCAAAATTCTCGGCCTTCACATACTCGGGGCAGCAGGTCGGGGTGTAATGCCCCGTCATGTAGACCCGCCAGAAGTAGTTGTCATGAATCGGCAGCTTCGTCATCACCGTTTCGACGCTGTCTTCGATGAACTGGCCGATCCCGCCCGGGTACTCCCGCTCCACCTCGTGCCGCTGGCTGCGCGGCACCCCCAGCAGCGACAGCGTGCTGTCCCGGCTGACAATCCACCGCACGAACTTCGTCCAGAACACCTTCCGCAGCTTGTGGTCGTACACCTCGTTCTGCTCGGCGATCGACTTCGCGTTGAACAGTTCCATCACCGGGCCGCGAATCCGCGCGACCTTGTCGACATACAGATTCACCGAGCGGGCGAACATGCCGCTGGTCCCATGGAAGTAGAACGACGGCTTCGAGGGCGACCCCGAGAACGCCCGGATATGCCGATCCCAATACTGTTGCGACGGCTCGGGCAGCGCCGCCCGCAGCGTCTGCCGATAAATCAGCGCCGCATGCGGATGCCCGCCCCGACCGAAGAACTGGAAGAAGTCCTCGTACGCCAGCTTCTTGATCGCCGCGATCTTCAGATCCAGCAGCGCGTTCTGCCGCGGGTTCACATCGATGCAGTGGATGTGCTCCGGCCCCTGCAGCACATAATCGAGGGCGTTACACCCCGCCGAGGTGATCATCATGATCCGGTCGGTCGGCTTCAGCTCGAGCGCGACGCGGTCCAGCCGGGGGTCTTCCCAACAGGTGTTGTAGACCAGGTTGTTGCCGTGAACGAAGCCAAACACGCGGGACTGAATGCGGTCGGTGAGCTTCATCTTCCGCGCGGGGGCGGCGTTCATGTCGAGTCTCTTCGGAGGGAACGCGAGCGGGGCACAATCCACAAACCGGACCGGCCAACTTCAAAAGCTCCCCCAGTTTAACAGCGCCGCACCGCGCCAGCGACTCCCGACCGCCCACTTCCACCCCAACATCTCCAGACAGTCACACGCCCCACCGGGCATCCGTCGCCGCAGCTAAACTCGCGTTTCACCGCGTGTGGTGAAGTTTCCGTGAACCCCGCTCAGTTCGCGGGGGCGACCCGCGGAATCACGCGGCCTGCGGAGCCTTGGTGATCCTTGAGGCGCAGGAACGGCCGTTCGATCAACACGTACGACAGCGTCGCCACAATTCCCAGCAGCACAATGTTGAGCGGAAAATCCCACCACGACTGCCACGCATCCGGCCGCAGAAACAGGCGATGCCACAGATACAGGCTGTACGACAACACCCCCACCGTGACAAACGGCGTCGTGTTCAGCAGCCGGGCAACACCCCGTTCCGGAAACCGCGCCATCCCCCACACCAGCCACACACAGGCGATCGCCCGCAGCGTGTAGCCCGGCCCCAGCCCAAACTTCGTCGACCGCGAAGCGAGCATCGTCACCGCCAAGAGCACCACCGGCAGCAGCCACCACATCCGGAACGAACAGAGCTGGTCCAGTCGCACACGGACCGGCACCACGGTCGCCACCAGCGCCAGCCAGCAGCCCCAGGCGATCGAATCCCCCCGGTACCACGACCACACCTCGAGCGTCGCGCTCTGCTCGGGCACCAGTGCCAGCGTCGCAACCCGCAGTAGCGGTGGCACGACCAGACCAATCGTCGCCACGCCCAGCCAGTTCTGCCGCGGAATCCACAGCAGCAGACACGGCCAGACAAGATAGAAATGCTCTTCGACCGACAGCGACCAAATATGGCCCACATCCCACGCCGAGACCGGCGCGAAGTTGACCGTGTACGTCAGACTCGTCAGCCAGTCGATCGGCTGCATCCGGACCTGACCCGTCACCGACAATCCCCACAGCACCAGCAGCAACGCACCGTACGCGGGCAGAATCCGCAGCGCCCGCCGCCAGTAGAACCCCGTCAGACTGATCCTCCCCGTCCGCTGCTCTTCACGCATCAGCAGCGTCGTGATCAGAAAGCCGCTGATCACGAAGAACAGGTCCACGCCCACCGCGCCCTGGTCGGCCACCCGCGTGACCAGTTTCTCCGTGACATGTCCCGGCGTATGGGCCGCCTTCGACCAGAGCACCCCGCCAATCGCCAGCGCCCGCAGTCCATCCAGCGACGCAATCCGGCCACTCTGGAACGGAGCGTCTGTCTCACAGGCCAAATCGGGGGCGGGGGCGGCGTGCTCCAGAGACATCATGCGCGATCCTCAACCGGTTCGATGGAGTCCGAACTGCATTCGGACAAGTCGCCTCACAAGCGCCACAGCCGCTCGAGGGACACTCCATTCTGACCGGTCCAGCCAACCGCGCCCGCCTCCGTAGACGAATCCCGAACCAATACCCACACCCCAAGTTCGATGCAGCGGATTCCACCCGACAACCGACCCGCAGCAATCAAACAAACGCGTTGCCAAAACACCTCAATCACAACCCCTCACGCCCAATCAGCGTTGCCCCAAAACCCCACCCCCCCAGAACCCGCCGTAGCGGAAGTCGTAAGACTTCCCCACGCCAAAGGCGTCCTCCGACGCCCCCCACTCACCCCTCATCCCGATGCACCGTCCCCGGCGAAAACGCCGGCAAACACACCGCGATATACTCCGCCCCCTCCGCCTCCGGGGTGCTATACCGCACCCACTCCCCCGGCGCCGTAATCACCGCCTGACCCGCCCGCACCTCAAGCACCCCCTCCCGCGACTCCACCTGCAGCATCCCCTTCAGCACCAGCGTGTACTCGCTGAACTCCGGCGTCTGCCCCGGCTCCACCCAGCCCCCAGGGCTCACCATATGCGCCACGCTCGTTTCTTCCGTCCGCGAATTGACCCGCCCCACATACTCGCGAATCAACTTCGGCTTGTTCCCCACGGCCGTGATCTGCGTCGGCCCCACAATCAAACGCGGCATGCTGCTATCCCCTGACCCCTGCCCACTGCTCACCGACCACCGACTACCGCGCGCGACGACACGTCATCTCCACCGGCACCGCCAGCGACCGCGCCACCACACAGTACCGTTCTCCCAACGACCCCAGCTTGGCCAGCGTTTCGTCCGAGGCCTCCGTCGCCAGTTCGACCACCAGCCGGATTGCCAGAAAACCCACCGGCACGTCGCGATTCACACCCAGCGTCCCGCGAAAATCGAGATCGCCCTCCGCGACAATCGTCCCCGCGGAAAACGGAATGTTCATCGCCGTCGCCACGGCACACAGCGTCACCCCGGCACAACCCACCAAAGCCTCCAGCAGCATGTCAGCCGAACAGGCGAACGTCCCATCCCCGCCCGCCATCGGATGCAGCCCCGCTTTGGTCACCGCGCCTCGACCCGTCTCCATCTCGCACGCCAGCCGTTCCCGATCCAGCCGCCCCCGCACCACCAGCGTCGCCAGAGCCGATTCCGGCTCGGCCCGGTACCGGTCCTTCAGCGGCGCCTGCAGCGCCCGCAATTCCAGATCAGTCATAACCCACACACACCGCCCAAAAGACCAATCTCGGGTGTAGCGGAAGCCGTGAGGCTTCCCCAGCCCCCCGCCTCGCTCACCCGCCCTCCCCACCCTCAATCCGTATAGACAAACTCATTCGCATTCAGCAGCGCATGGCAGAAATCCACAATCGCCGCCGCCCGGCTCGCATCCAGAAACTTCGGATAAGGCCGGGGCAGCCGTGCCGCGCGATCCGTCGTCTCCCGCACCGCCAGCAGCGATGACTGCCGCTCGATAAAGTCCGTCGCGGCCGACACCTCATCCGTCGCCGGGCTACGCCCAAACGCCAGCCGATATGCGGCGGGAACCAGCTCCTCGAGGTTTCCCGACGGATACTTCCGCAGCAACTCCCCGGCCAGATCCCGCGCCGAGATCAACACCACATCACTGTTGAGCAGCAGCAGTGCCTGCGGTGCGGTGACCGTCTGCGCCCGGCAGGCGCAGCTCTCAAACGTTTCCGGCAGATCAAATGCCTGCAGCATCGGAAACGGCAGATTCCGCTTCTGCAGAATGTAGATCGATCGCCGCGTCCGCTGCTCGGGCGGCGACAACTCCCACAGCCCCTTGTTGCCAATCGCCGCAGGCAGCTCGGGCTTGACGGGTGCCCCGCCAACCTGGGGATTGAGCTGACCACTCACCGCCAACAGCGCATCGCGAATCGACTCCGCATCCAACCGGCGGCGGGGGTAATGCCAGAACAGATGGTTGGCAGGGTCCCCCGCATCCGATTTCGCAATGTCCGCATGATTGGCCGGTCGCAGCGTCGCCAGCCGGTACGTCGACGACAAGAGAATCACCCGGTGCAGATGCTTGAGCGACCACGGCGCCGCCTCACCACCCGTATCCACCGTGGGCTGCACCAGTTCCGCGGCCAGCCAATCCAGAAGTTCCGGGACGGCCGGGGGAGCGGTCTGAACTCCGAAATCGTTGGCGTTCTCGACGAGTCCTTCCCCAAAGTGTCCCTGCCACAACCGGTTGGCCATCACCCGCGCCACCAGCGGATGTCGCGGATCGGTCAACCAGCGGGCCAGTAGCGCCCGTCGCGACGCGTGCGGATAGCGTGCCTGCAGCTCCTTGAGCGCGGCCTCCGAGTCAAACCCGAACGCCATCGCCTGCGGGAAACCGGGCGACAACTCATCCAGCGGCTTCTGGACGTTCCCGCCATCCAGCAGATGCGTCGGCGGAATCTCCCGGCCATCCGTCGCCACCATCGCCTCAAACTCGCCCGGCAGACGCGGCCGCGCTTTCTCCAGCGCGTCGACTTCCGCCTTGAGACGGTCGTACCGGCTCTTCTCCTCGGCCGTCATCGCCGCCAGAAACTCTTTCTCCTTGATCTCGATGATCAGTTGCCGTTCCGAAAAGAACGCCAACTGGTGCTGGAAGGCCGTCCGATCGCCCGGCAGCGTATCCATCGCCTGCCAGACCAGTTCCGGAAACCGCAGCCGTTTCGGCGCGTAGACCCGCGCCCTAATCTGCGTCTGCAAGGTTCGGAACTCGACCCGTTTCGCATGCGTGTCGGCTTCCCATTTCCGGCGAGCCTCCACCGCGGCCTGCACTTCGGGAGTCGCCACCGCCACCTGCTTCTCGACGGGGATCACCGCCGCAAAAAACGCCTGCAGCGAGTAATACTCTTTCTGAGCCAGCGGGTCGTATTTGTGGTCGTGGCATTGCGCGCAGCCCAACGACTGCCCCAGCAGCACCGACCCCACCGCCGCCGTCAGGTCGTTCAGCGTATCCTGACGCGCCAGCACCACATCCGAGGCGTTGCTCTCGTCCGGCGGCAGCCTCAAAAACCCGGTCCCGACCAGCGCCGCCTGCGATTCGGGATACAGCTCGTCGCCAGCAATCTGCTCGGAGAGAAACCGATCGTACGGCGTGTCGTTGTTGAAGGCGGAAATCACATAATCGCGATACTTCCACGCCAGCGGCCGCAGCGGGTCGGCGTTGTAACCCGCGGTGTCCGAGTACCGCACAAGGTCCAGCCAGATCCGTCCCCACCGCTCCCCGTAATGCGGGCTGGCGAGCCACGTCTCGACCCACTGCCGGTAAGCCGAGTCGGACGAATCGGCTTCGAACTGGGCCAGTTCTTCCGGAGTCGGCGGCAGACCGAGCAGATCGAATTTCAGCCGTCGCAACAGCTCCGCAGGCCGCGCGGGCGAGGTCGTCTCGACCCCCTTGTCGGCCCGCCGCTTCGCCAGCAGCCGATCGATGGGCGATACCTCCGCCCCCGCCGTTTCCGGCAGCTCCGGCCGCACCACGGGGCGATAGGCCCACGCCCGCTCGCCCGATTCCATCGCCTTCGCAACGGCTTCCTTGGGGGGGTCGCCCGGATTCGCCCACCCGCGCGGCGCGGCGACCAGCAGCCAGCATCCGACCGCGGCGAGAACAACTCGCCAATCCGCTCGTAACGAGCCCGCTCGATTTCGGGAGAGCATGGAAACCTCTTGAGCACACGCAGAACACGGCAAGATAAACGCTTCACTATACCCGCCGCTCCGCGCTCCCAGCCACCCCGATTCGACTTCCCGGCACGCCCATCGCTCGGTTCAAGTCGGCCCAAGCGGCGCAGGGATCAACGTGTGCCATGCTTGCACCGCTTCGGGGCAAGCATGCCGACGAAGTGAACACAAACAACGGGGTGGCCCGACCACCAGGTGGTCGGGTCGCGCAGCGACAGGAAGCCGCGCCTTCCGCCCACAACCCCCAAAACAGGCCCGCCTGCAGCGAACCTTCTCCCGACGACCGGGTTGCAAACCGCAGGCCTCCAGGGTGTTGCGAGTGACTCCACCGCGAATCAGGTCGTTTTCTTTGTTTTCCGGGCCGCAGGCTGCGCGGCATTGCGCGCCGCTTTCTTCGCAGTTTTCTTCGCCGGGGCCGCCTCCAGTTGAAACGCCGGCGCAATCGGTTCCGTCTGACCGATCAGCCCGCGCAACGTCCGCAGGTTGATCGCATCCAGTTCTTCGCCGTTCTCGTCACCCTTGGGCGTCTCCAGAAACATCGGCACGCGGGCAAATCGGGGCTCGTTGAGCAGCAACCGAAACGGTTCCAATCCCAGACAGCCCCGTCCGATCGCCGCATGCCGGTCCACCCGCGACCCAAACGGCTTGAGACTGTCGTTCAGATGAAACGCCCGAATCTGGTCCAAACCAACGACCTGGTCGAACTCCGCCAGCGTCGCCTGAAACTCGGCCGCCGACCCGATCGCATACCCCGCCGCAAAAATGTGACAGGTATCCACGCAGACACCAACACGCCCGGGCGTTGCGACCCGCTTCAGAATCGCCCCGAGATGCTCGAACCGATGCCCCAGACACGACCCCTGCCCGGCCGTCGTTTCCAGAAGCGTCAGCGTGGCGACCCCCGCCGTCGCGCGGTGGATCCGATCCAGCGCCTGGGCGACGCGATCCAGTCCCGCTTCGACATCGCCGTTCGTGGCCGCCCCCGGGTGCATCACCACTCCCAGCAACCCCAGCGCCTCGGCCCGCAGCAATTCTCCGGTAAAGGCCGCGATCGATTTCTCCCACAGCCGGTCGTCGTGGCTGGCGAGATTGATCAGATAGCTGTCGTGCGCGACGGGCTGAGCCAGCCCCGAACCTTCGAGGGCAGTGCGAAAATCAGAGATCTCACTGGGCGACAGCGTCTTCGCCAGCCAATCGTGGTCCGCACCGGTGACCGACCAACTCTGGGGGCTGTGCGTGAAGACCTGGACCGTGTCCATCGACAGGGCCACGGCGGATTCGACCGCCTTGTACAGCCCACCCGCAATCGACAGATGCGCCCCGATCGTCCGCGACCTCGCCACTGACAACTCCTTCCAAGGCAGAGCCTTCGCGTTCTTCAAATTGCAACGTGCCATGCTTGCACCGTTTCGGGGCAAGCATGCCAACTAGGGGGCAGCGCGGTACTCACCAAGACCGCGTACTTCCGGCAACTCGACCAAATCGACAGTCAGGGGCCATTCGCATGCTTGCCCCGAAACGGTGCAAGCATGGCACGACGGCAAAAATCGTCGTTCTGCTCAACCTGCCGGAACCGGTTTGGGGGGCTTGGCTTCGGCGGTGGGGGGAGCCGACTTCTTCGTGGCTCTGGCCGGCAGGGGGTCGGCCATGCCCTCCAACGAAATCAGCGAGACGACCTTCTGGGCCATCAGGTCCATGTCCATCACGAGGCCATCCACTCGCCCGATGAGGTACATGTAGAGGATCAGCGAGGGAATCGCGACGGCCAGTCCCGCGGCGGTCGTGATCAGCGCCACGCCGATCCCCCCGGCCAGTTGCTCGGCCTTGCCCATCGCACTGGTCGAGGCGATCTGGTTGAAGCACATGATCATCCCGACCACCGTGCCGAACAGCCCCAGCAGGGGAGAAATCGTGGCGACCGCGTTGAGCACCCGCAGGTTCTTGCGCAACTGGCTCACCTGCCGTTCGCCACCATCGATAATCGCCTGTTCGACTTCCACGCTCGGCTTGCCCCACTTCCGCACGCCATGCGCAAACACTTCGGCGACCGGGCTGCCGTTCGTCTCGCACAGCTCCAGCGCGGAATCGCGATCGAGTTTGCCGTTTTCCAGATGCTCGATGAACCGCTTCACAAAGTCGCGGGGAATGACCCGGCGGGGGCGCAACACCGCGAGCCGTTCAATTCCGAACGCCAGCGCCACGAACGAACAGATTCCAATCGGAATCATGACCGGGCCACCGGCGAGAATGATGCCCCAGAGGTCCGAGGGAATGGTCTGGGGGGTGGGACGCGCCTCGGGGCCGACGATCTCGCTGCCGGAGGCGGCCGGGGCGGATGCCGGCGGCTGGGCCATGACCAACGCGGAACCGCAGCAAGCCAGCGCCAGCCACGCCCCGATTACCCCCACCTGAACCCGGAAATGGCGCGTCCCGCGCGGTCGCTGTTTTGTAGTCACAAGCCTGGCTCCGCAACGTTCCGGCCGCACGCAAAACCACGCCCGCCCGGCTGACTCTTTCACCCGGGAATCCGTCGTAACGAATTGCCCCGGAACGATTTCAGTCTATCCGGCCGCCCGCTTCCGGGCTGCCTCAAGCTTCTCTTTTGCCTTACCGGTCAACTCATGATCGGCAAACGTATTGATCAACTCTTCGTAGGTCCGGACCGCGTCTTTCCATTCCTGCAGCGCCTCGTGGCAGGCGGCTACCTGATACAGCGCCACCCCCTGCCACTTCGGGTAGTTGTAGCGAATCGCCACCTTCAGGTACTGCTTAATCGCCGCAGAGTGATTCTTCTCCAGCAGATACGTCTCGGCCAGTTCGAACTGAGCCCGCGCCGCCGTCTCGGTCAGGCGACCATTGGGGTCTTCAATGACCTGCTCGAACGCGGCCCGCGCCTCGGGGAACTTGGCTTGGGCCTTGAGCGACCGGGCGACCACCGCATCGACCTGATAGTGCAGCGGCGATTTGGGAAGCACCTTCAGAAACTCGGCGGCCAGTGCCGTCAGCGCGGCGTAGTCCTTCTGCTGGAAACGACATTCGGCCAGCATCACCCAGACGCGCGGCAGCCAGGCGGGGGCCATCTCGTTCTCGCCCGCGCTCGCCAGAGGGCGGAGCGCGTCGAGGCGCGGGGCGGCCGCGGCGTAGTCGCCCGTTTCAAACGCAGCGTCGGCCAGGGCGAACTCGGCATCGGACCGATAGGTTCCCGCCGGGAAGGCTTCCAGCGACCGGGTGGCGGCTTTCGTCACCGCGGGCCAGTCACGGGCTTCCGTCGCCACCTTGATCAGTTGAAACAGCGCCCGTTGCTTGACGGTGTCGTCGGATTGCGGCGAGGCAGCGAGGGCCTCGAGCTTTGGCGTTGCCTCGGCCGGTTTGCCGCCGATCAGCAGGCTTTCCGCGAGGACCAGCCCCGCATTGTCGGCGAGTGGACTCTGGGGAAACGTCGCGACCAGCTTCGCGAAAATCTCGTCGGCCTTGGCGAACTGCTCGGCTTCGTAGTTGGCGGTGGCCCACTCGTCGAGAATCTGGTCAGCCTCGGCATGTTGGGCAAACCGCCCCGTCAATTCGGTATAGGCGGCATCGGCTTCGGCCAACTGCTTCTGACGGACGCGCAGCCGGGCCCGCTGCAGGCCCGCCACGTACGCATGATCGCTCGTCCCCTGGGCCTTCCAGACCTCGTCAAACACGGCAATCGCTTCCACGGGCTGACCGGCATCGGCCAGAGCCGTCCCCTGCATCACCTGGGCTTCGGCGAAGAGCGGATCGTTGGGATAGGAACTGACGAACTGACCAAATGCCTTCGCGGCGAGCTCCGATTTTTTCTGTCGTTGCAGACTCCAGCCCCACTCGACCAGGGCTTTGGGGCGGAGCGCCGCGTCCATCCGGCCGGTGGCAACTTCCTGGAAGAGTGTTTCCGCCCAGGCAAAGTCCCCGACCGAGAACGCGGCCTCTCCGCTTTCAAACAGCCCCTTGTCGAGCGCGTCGGATTTGGGGAATGACTCGCGCAGGGTTTTGAGCGTCGCTTCCGCATTCGGTTTGTCACCGGCTTCGGCCAGACAGGCGGCTTTGGCGGCGAGAAGTTCGCCACCACGCGATTTGCCGCCGGGAGTGGCCAGAAACCGGTCAGCCGCTTCGGAGACGAGGGTTGCCAGTTGCTTGCGTTGATCGGTGGCGTCGCGCGGGAGCTTTCGCGCAATGGCGAGGCCGCTGGTCGCGCGAATCAGCCAGATGTCGGCCAATTCGGAACCGAGCTTGCCCGCAGCGAGATCAGCGACGAGCGGGTCGGTCGTGGCGACGGCCTTGGGGAAGTCCTGCTGCCGCTGATAGGCGACGGCGAGTACGTACCGCGCTTCGGCCTGGGTGGCGGCGTCCGGGCTGGCCAGAATCGGAGTGAGTTGCGTGATCGCGGCTGGCAGGTCATTGCGCTCGAGAGCGATTCGCCCCTTGAGAATCGCCCCCCGGTCCTTCACGGCAGACTGCGGGTACTCCGTTTCGAGGCGGGTTAAGAGGGCGGAGGCCTCATCCAGTTTCTTCTCGCCGAGGGCGAGTGTTGCGGCGGCGAGCAACGCGGCATCGGCGAGCGTGCCTTTGGGGTACTTCGTTACGACGTCCAGGTAGAGCGGCCCGGCGGTTTTCGCATCGCCCAGACGCTGGACGGAATCGGCCCAGTGGTAGAGGAATTTTTCACCCGACGGGCTGGCCTGGTGCGCCTCGTAACCGGCTTTGAGGATGGCCGCGGCGGCCGCGAAGTCGCCCTGGGCTTTGCGACTGAATCCGGCCCAGAGCGTCCCTTCGACGGCATATTTCTCGGCTTTGGCGGCGGTCAGGAAGGCTTCGGCGGCCGGGGCGAACTGGTTCAACTGGTAGCGAGCGAACCCGAGATTCAACTGGGCCAGGGCCAGCGAGGGACTTTCGGGGAATTCCGTGATCAGGCGGGTGAATGCGGCCTCGGCCTCGGCGAAGCGGCCATCGTCGTAGTGGCGGATGCCGAGATTGAGCCGGGCTTCGGCGGCGCGGGAACTCGTCTTGTCGTTGGCCAGCGCTTCGTAGAGACGAACCGCCTCGGCGGATTTCCCCTGGAGCTCATTGGCGCGGGCCAGGCCGAATCGGCAATCCTCGGCCATCACGCCTTCGGGGTGCAGCTTGAGTGATTGGGCGAAGAGGGCTTCCGCCTGGTCGAGCTTACGGGTGCGGAGGAGACTTTCGCCCAGCATGGGGAGCGCCCGTTCCAGCAGTGGGTCGCCTGGCGAGGCCGCGCGAAACGCTTCGAGTTCGGTGGCGGCGGCGGGGTGGTCGCCCAGAAGAAAGCTGGCGTAGCCGGACCAGTAGTTCGCTTCGACGACGCGCTGGCTTTTGGGGTACCGCTTCACAAAGTCGCGCAAGACGGTCCGGCAGTTTTCGTATTTTTCGCCGTTGAACCAGGTCAGGCCGAGGTAGTAGCGGGCGCGTTCGGCGTTGGGGTGATCCGGAGCGGCTTTGAGGAAACTCTCGAAGGTTTCGGCGGCGAGCTGCCAGCGGCCCTTGTTGTAGAGGCCGACGGCGAGCTTGTAGTCTTCGAGCGGGTCGGCAGCGGCGGCAGAGGTCGTCCCCGCGAACAGCAGACCGAGAAGGATGACCCCGAAGGCCCAGACGCTTCGCGACGCGCGTGTCGCGGTGGACGCGAGGACGACTGATCGATGACCGCCGAGCATGGTGATGAGTCTGCCGATAGTCGCCACGTCCACAGTTCCAGAGAGACCCGCAGCCTGCGCCAGCCACTGGCCTTGAGGCCCGTCACAACGGAAGCCCCGGTCGAGCGGGGACCGGCCGCAATCCACAGTCTACGCGAGGCGAAACCTCGACGCCATTGGGACCAACCCCGGTCGGGGCCGAGTGAGGGCAAGTGTTTTCGAGAGGAGCGATCCGGGGGAGCGGGGGGTTTGTTCCGTCGGGTTTTGCGAATGAGTTCGCGCGGATTGGTTGGCGGGAGCTGCTAGCCTCCGGGCGCTAACGCTTCCGGCTCCCTGGGGAGGGGCAAAGAATGGCGTCACCCCGCAACGCGTGGGGCGTTGCGGGGTGAGGGCGGTTTCGGGGCGGGGGAACGCTCACGCGTTCCGCTACGGTCGAACTGGGTTAGTAGGCTCCGCCTTCGGGGCCGGAGCAGCGGATCAGGTGGTCATGGTCGATGTAGACCACTTCGATCGACTGGTCGGAGTGCGAGAAGGGGATCGGCCAGTCGGACCGGAGCACCTTTTCGTAGTAGACCGTGCACTTGTAGTGGCATTTGTGGAGACGGCAGGGACCGGCCATGGGGTAGAACCGGCATTCGCCGATCGAATCGACGATTGGCTCGACGACCATCCGCACGTTGTTGCGGGACGTTTCCGCGAGGAACGGTACGCCGCCCGCGGTGTCGTCGGGCATGGCGCGGATGATTTCATCGGGCGAGGGGCTGTCCATGCAGAACAGCGGGGCGTTTTCGCCTTCGACCGGGTCGAGAATCGGCACTTTGCCGTAGCGTTCTTCTTCCCAGTAGGTGTCTTCAATCAACTGACTGAAGTAGGGGCTGATCGGAATCAGCGGGGGGAGCGCCCAGAAGTGCATCGCCCCGACCCAGGTGTTGAACCCGGCCCCGACCAGTTTGCAACCGGATGACCCGCAGGCCATCAGCGCCAAACCGAGCAGCAGGGTCGTTCGCGTCCAAGTCCCGTGCAGAGATTTCATCTGCCTTCCTCCGCTGTGTGAATGTCGCGAGAGACGGGTGGTTTAGGCCCGCGTCACGGTGGGTTGTCAGGGGGCGTCCGTCGAGTTTGTGAATCGGGAGCGGGTGAGATCACCGCTCCTGCCTGTTGTTATCGAAAGACCGGGCGTGCCGACTTGTGAGAATTTGACGGTTGCGCCGATTTTTGTGGGGATGACTTCTGTTGGGGTTGCGCGGAGGGAGACGGGCGTCGCTGGAACTGCTCCGGGCGCTGACGCTTCCGGCTCCCAATTTCCCTGGAATTCACGCGGGGTCCCTCGCTGACGCTTCGGGTTTCCATCGGGAATTCGCCGGTCGTCCGAAACAATCGCGGCCTCGGAACGGGGACGGGGGCGTGGGCGGGGGAGAAAGCTCAAAACCTCCGGAGAGAAGACTCTCTCCGGAGGTTTGGCATCCGTTCACACGGCGCGAGCAGACTCGAACTGGACTGGGCCACTTAGTGGACCAGGCCGCTTACCAGTTGCGGTAGTCCATGAACCACCACCAGCGGTCGGTCCGGCTGTTGAAGTTCAGGTTCCAGAAGCCGTCGTCCCATTCGAGCGTCGCCTTACGCCATCCGAGGGGAACCTGCGGATAGGGGTAGAACGGGCCGATGTAGGGGAAGGCACTGGCGCTGTACTGTTTCGGGTACGTGACCGCCGCGTAGTTGGGGTACTGGGCGTAGGTCGGCCACGCGTGGCCGGGCATGGAGGGCTGGTCGTAGGCGACCTGGCTGGCCTGACCCATGCCGTAACCCGGGGCGCCCATGGGCATCGGGGGGTACTGGGCCATGGCGCCTTGCGGCATTCCGTAGCCCGGGGGCGGCATCCCCGGCCCTTGCGGGGCCATGCCGGGACCCATCGGGGGAATCGGCATCGCTTCGACTTCGGCCGGGGCCTCGGTCACGTCAGCGGGCTGATCCTGGTAGTTGGCCATTTCGACCCCACCGCGGCGGGTGGCCGTGGCGCTGGTCTGCTGGATCTTCGAAGGCCGGGCCTTGGCAGCGACTTCGGCCTTGGGGGCGACGACGCTGAGGCGATTCTCGACGCGGCGGATGCCGCTGATCGAGTTGGCGGCTTCGAGGGCGGCGACGGCGTCTTCACGACTGGTCACCTTGCCGCTGATGACGGCGACGCCACCGCGGACTTCGATGCCGATGTCGTTGCCGCGACGGGCGAGGCCCGACTTCTGGCACTTGCTCTTGATTGCGTCGGCGAGGTCCTGGTCGCCTTGAGGGGCGGCCTGACGAGCCGACTCAGCGTCTTTTTTGCCCTTCCCGAAGGAAAAGGGTCCGGCGACCGTGAGGCCAGCCGTGGTCGCCGTCAACAGGGCGGCCGCCATCCAAATCTTCGCGCGTCGCATGAACTGGTCTCCTTACCTCATGCCGGGGAACGGTCCGACAAGGGCCTACCCGCGAAAACCGCGGGGTCTGCTCGGGCCTGCCGGGGAATGCCTTCCTGGGGACAAGCTGGACCGGTCGAGGAGACCGGCACAACCCGGGAAGCCTGACGGCGTTCCCTGCGGAGAGAGTCCGTACGACCTCTCCGGTTCTATTCATCGGTCCGGATAATCCGGTTGTGCCAGCTTTTCTGGATAAATCGGCTGGAATTGACGGAGGGCGTCAATTCGAGGGGGTGGTCGCAGGGCGTCTGCCGGTTGGCCGATTCGCACGACGATAACGCTGGTGAGGTGCGTTTCGCGCGGGGAGGGGCTTCTCGCAAATGCATCCCAGGTAGACGGTTACGAAGACGCCACGCAGGCGATAGGGAGACCCGGCAACGGTTCTTCAAACTGCCTGACCCGTACAACCCGACCTCTTTACCCAATGCGAATGGGAAAGATGAGTTGAGTTGGTCGACTGGTTAAAGCACGAGCTTTGCGCCCGACGAAGTAACGGGTCATGTGGCTCCGTGTGGTCGCGGGGTCGAAACCAATATCTGCGTTGCCAGTTCAAAACACAGGGTGAACAACATGTCTCGGAATCTGTTGTGTACCGCCCTGGCTGCGCTCCTGCTTCTGGTCACGGGTGGTGGAACCGCCAAGGCCGGCTACTGCGGTGCGGCCAGCTATGGTTCATGTGAAACGTCGTGTGCGGCCCCGTGTGGCGAGTATCTCGCCGCGCGGAGCTGCTGTGTGAAGACGCTGAAGGTTCCCGCGATTACCTGGGAACAGCAGTGCTGCATGGTCAACAAGATCGTGTTCGATCGCGTGACCGAGAAGGTTCCCTGCACCCGCACGCGGACGGTGTACGACACCTGCTACCGTGACGAGTGCTACACGGTCTGCCGGCCGGTCTACACGACCTGCTACAAAGAGTGCGTGCAGAAGGTGTGCAAGCCGGTCTACACGACCTGCTACCGGGACGAGTGCTACAAGGTCTGCCGTCCGGTGTACCAGACGCACTACCGGGAATGCGTGCAGCGGATCTGCAAGCCGGTCTACACGACCCACTACCGCGAATGCGCGTACACGGTCTGCCGCCCGGTCTACCAGACGACCTACTGCGAAGTGCAGTGCACCGAGTACCGGACGCAGGTTCAGACCTGCATGAAGACGGTCTGCTACACCTCGTGCAAGCCGGTCTACGACACCTGCGTTGTCAACGTCTGCTGTGGTGAGTGGAAGACCTACACGGAAACGATTCCTGGTCCGGTCTGCTGCAAGACGGTTCGCGATGCGGGAACGTGGCACTACGACCCCTGCACCTGCTGCAGCCACTACACGCCCGGCTGCTGCCGTCAGGTGCAGGTCCAGTGCCCGCCGACGATCGTCTGCCGCAAGATGTGGTGCCCGAAGACGGTGCAGAAGACGGTGACGACCTGCCGGATGGTGAAGGAAGTCTGCCAGAAGCAGGTGCCCTACACGGTCTGCCACAAGGTGCCGGTCTGCGTGACGAGGCGGATTCCGAAGACGACCTGCACGATGGTGCAGGAATGCCGGACCCGCCGGATCCCCTACACGACCTGCTGCATGACCGAGCAGTGCGTGACCCGTCGGATTCCGTACACGACCTGTCACATGGTCGAACAGTGCTGCACCCGCAAGGTGCCGTACACGACCTGCCAGATGGTCGAGCAGTGCATCACGAAGCGGATTCCCCACACGACCTGCCAGATGGTGCAGGAAGTGCGGACCCGCAAGGTGCCGTACTGCACGCCCCGCTGCGTGACGGAAACGTACTACAAGTGCCACACCCGCTGTGTGCCGCGGACCGTGCAGTGCATGGAAACCCGCTGCGTGCCGAAGCTGACCTGCAAGCACATTCCGCTGGGTTGCGGGAAGGTGGCGTGCGATCCGGGTTGCTCGACCTGCACGCAGTAGGGATTGCGTGGTAAGTCAAACGGCAAAAGTCAAAAGTGGTGGTGTCAGGCGAGCCTGACCTGGTGCTTGGGACGGATGACGTTGAACTCTGGGTGGCGCTGGCTGCCGGGCGATACGACCACACGGTTTGCTTCGGCGAGTGATGGAAGCGCCTTCTGGTAACGCGACTGGGGGAGACGACGCAGAGTGCGACGTCTCCCCTGTTGCGTTTCTTTGGGGATGGGTCGGGGGAGTTGGGGGTCTGTTGAAGCAGGAAGAATCGTTGTTTGGAGGTTGGGGGTTGGTGAGCTTTGGTGGGCAGTGCCCACCCTACGTTGGCGGTTGGGTGCGTTAGCGGATGAGGGGGGTGAGGGTGCGGACGAGGAGGACGACGACGGCGATGCCGGCGAGGTCGAGGAGCAGGCCGTAGCGGATCATGCGGGTGAGCGGGATGCGTCCGGAGCCGTAGACGATCGCGTTGCAGGGGGTGGAGACGGGGAGCATGAAGCCCAGGCTAGCGGCGAAGGTGGCGGCGAGGGCCGGTTCGAGGGGGTCGACGCCGGCACTCTGGGCGAGCGGAATCACGACGGGAATGACGATGTTGGCGGCCGCCGTGTTCGAGGTGGCTTCTGAGACGAGGACGGCGACGACGGCGGCCGCGATGACCAGGCCCCACGGGCCGGCTTCGGGGAGCCAGCTGGTCAGGCCGTGACCGATCGCGGCGGCGAGGCCGGTCTCGCGGCTGAGTTCGCCCAGCGCGAACCCGCCGCCGTAGAGCAGGACGACGCCCCAATCGATCTGGGCGGCGTCGTCCCAGGTGAGCACTTTGCCCGAACGATTGCCGGGCAATAGAAACAGTAGTCCCGCCCCGAGAATCGCGGGGACGGCCTCGGGCAGCATGTCGCGGAGGGACTTGTAGGCGGGGCTGGTCTCTCCGAAGAGGAGGGCGACGACACCGGGCAGGATCCAGAGGGCGATGGTCAGGCCAAATGCGAAGACGGTGGAGCGCTGGCCGGCGGTCCAGGGGCCCAGCGATTGGGCCTGCTCGCGAATCAACAGGTCGCCGCCCGCGATGGGGCCGGTTCCGCGTGCTCCGAACCAGGCGAGGTAGGCGAACAGGAACAGGTAGAGAACGATGACGATGGGGACGCCGAGGAGCATCCAGTCGAAGAAGGGGATGTCGACCTGCAACTGATTGCGGATGAAGCCCAGGCCAATGGCGTTGGGGGGGGTGCCGATGGGGGTGGCGAGGCCTCCGATGGAGGCGGAAAACGAGGTCATCAGGAGGAGGACGGTGGCGTAGGCGGGGGGGCAGCCGCCGGGTCGGGAGTCAAAAAAGCGGATCAGGGAGAGGCCGATCGCGAACATCATCGCGGTGGTCGCGGTATTCGAGATCCAGGCGGAGATGAACGCGGTGACGGCTCCGTAGGCGAACAGGATGCGGAGGGGGCTGGTGCCGACGATCGACAGCGACATCACGCCGTAGGCGAAGCGCTTGTCGAGCCCGTGGAGGAAGATGGCGCGGGCGAGAATGAACGAGCCAATGAACAGAAACATCAACTGTTCGGCGAAGGGGGCGAAGACTTTTTTGGCGGGGGCGACTTCGGCGAGGACGCAGACGGCCGCGGCGACGAGGGCGGTGACCGGCATGGGGATCGACTCGGCGACCCAGAGGATGGCGACGCTGGCGAGAATGGCGGCGAGGCGATGGGCGGGGGCGGGGAGGTCGAGCGGGGCGAACCAGAGTGCGAGGAAGACGAGGGGGGCGAGGAGGAACCCCGCGCGGCCGCGCCAGAGATCGAACCGCGATTCGAGATCGGCCTCGGGAGGGGAGGCGGGTTCGATCGACACGAGGGGGGCTCCGCGAACAGTGGGGCTGGGATGGGTGTCTGCATGGGAACGGGTTGGGGGAGGGATGTCAAAAGCGGGGTGGGAAATGTGGGGATGGGGTGGGGTGGGGGGAGGTCCTGGGGGGGGGAGTGCGCCGGGGGAAGCCTCACGGCTTCCGCTACAGTCTGCAGTCTGCGTGATGGGGTTTCGGGGATTCCGGTTCCGTGAATTCGGGGTGGGCCGTTAGGATGTTTGGCGGGTGATGCGGTGGACTGGATTGTTTTGTGTCGCTCGGTGTTTCGTTCATCTGTTTTGAGTCTGAATCTGCATGCCGTCTTTGACGACCGGTCCTCGTGGCCAGAAGTTTCTTGAGCTGCTCGACACCCGGATTGCCCTGCTGGATGGGGCGATGGGGACGATGGTCCAGCGACACTCGCTCACCGAAGCGGACTTCCGCGGCGACCGGTTCCGCGACCATCCCAAAGACCTCAAGGGGTTTAACGACCTGCTGGTGCTGACGCGGCCGGACGTGATCGCGGGGATTCATCGCGCCTACTTTGAGGCGGGCGCGGACATCGTCGAGACGAATACGTTCAACGCGCAGACGATCTCGATGGCCGACTACGAGATGCAGCCTCTGGCGTACGAGCTGAACCTGGCGGCGGCGAAGCTGGCGCGGGGCGTGGCCGACGAGTTTGAGGAGCGCGACCCGAAGCGTCCGCGGTTTGTCGCGGGGAGCATCGGGCCGATGAGCAAGTCGCTGTCGATGTCGCGGGATGTGAACGACCCGGGCAAGCGGGAGGCGACGTTCGATGAAGTCGTCACGGCTTACGAGGAACAGATTCAGGGGCTGCTGGATGGCGGGGTCGACCTGCTGTTGCCGGAAACGTCGTTCGACACGCTGAACATGAAGGCGTGTCTGTTCGCGATCTCGAAGCATTTCGAGGCGACGGGCCGGAGCGTGCCGGTGATGGTTTCGGGGACGATTTTCGACGGGGGGCGGACGCTCACCGCGCAGTCGATCGAAGCGTTCTGGACGAGCGTGTCGCACTTTCCGATGGCGTCGATCGGGTTCAACTGCGCGCTGGGTCCCGAGAAGATGCGGGCGTACATCGAGCGCTTGGCCGACCTTGCGCCGCCGTACATCAGTTGCTACCCCAACGCGGGGTTGCCGAATGCGCTGGGCGAGTTCGACATGACGCCCGACCAGATGGCGGGGCATCTGCGGGACTTTGCCTCGCAGGGGTGGGTCAATGTCGTGGGGGGCTGTTGCGGGAGCACGCCGGACCATATCGCGGCGATTGCGCGGGCGGTGCGAGGCGAGACGCCTCACAAGAAACGACCGCCGATCGAATGGGCGTCGTTCAGCGGGCTGGAGCAGGTGAGTTTGAGGGAAGACAGCCGGTTTTTGATGGTGGGCGAGCGGACGAATGTGACGGGGTCGCGGAAATTCGCGCGGCTGGTGCTGGCGGGCGACTATGAGGCGGCGCTGGCGATTGCACGGGAGCAGGTCGCGAATGGGGCGAATGTCATCGACGTGAACATGGACGAGGGGATGCTCGATGGCGAAGCGGCGATGACGCGGTTTTTGAACCTGGTCGCCAGCGAGCCGGAGATCTCCAAAGTTCCGATCATGATCGACAGCAGCAAGTGGACGGTGATCGAGGCGGGGCTGAAGTGCGTGCAGGGGAAGTCGATCGTCAACTCGATCAGCCTCAAGGCGGGCGAGGCAGAGTTTCTGCGGCATGGGACGCTGTGCAAGCGGTATGGCGCGGCGGTCGTGGTGATGGCGTTCGATGAAGAGGGCCAGGCGACCGATACGGCCCGGCGGCTGGTTATCGCGGAACGGATCTACAAGCTGCTTACGGAGAAAGTGGGCTTCGCGCCGTCGGACATCATTTTCGACCCGAACATCCTGACGGTGGCGACGGGTCTGGAAGAGCACAACGACTACGCGCGGAGCTTTTTCGAAACGACGCGGGAGCTGAAGAAGCGGTATCCGCGAATGCTGATTTCGGGCGGGGTGAGCAATGTCTCGTTCTCGCTGCGGGGGAATGATGTCGTCCGCGAAGCGATCAACGCGGCGTTCCTGTACCACGCGATCTCGGCCGGGATGGATATGGGGATCGTCAACCCCGCGCAGCTGGCGGTCTACGAAGAGATTCCGCCGGAGCTGCGGGAGCGGATTGAGGACGTGCTGCTGAATCGGCGGCCGGATGGAACCGAGCGGCTGGTCGAGCTGGCCGAGCGGTACAAGAACCAGGGGAAAGTGATCTCGAAGGAAGAAGAGGAGTGGCGGAAGGGGTCGGTGGAAGACCGGTTGGCGCATGCCCTAATGAAGGGAATCGTTGACCATATCGACGCCGATACGGAGGAAGCGCGGCAGAAGTACCCGGCTCCGCTCGATGTGATTCAGGGTCCGCTGATGGCGGGGATGAACATCGTGGGCGAGCTGTTTGGGCAGGGGAAGATGTTCCTGCCGCAGGTGGTGAAGTCGGCCCGCGTGATGAAGAAGTCGGTGGCGTACCTGTTGCCCTACATGGAAGAAGAGAAGCAGAAAGCGGGGACGGTGGGCCAGGCACGGGGCAAGGTGCTGATGGCGACGGTGAAGGGCGACGTGCATGACATTGGCAAGAACATCGTGGGGGTCGTGCTTGCTTGTAACAATTTCGAGGTGATTGACCTCGGGGTGATGGTCTCCTGCGAGAAGATTCTGGAGGAGGCAAAGAAGCAGGGGGTCGACATGATTGGCCTGTCGGGGCTGATCACGCCGTCGCTGGATGAGATGGTGTTCGTCGCGAAGGAGATGCAGCGGGAGGGCTTTACCATGCCGCTGCTGATCGGCGGGGCGACGACCAGCGGCAAGCACACGGCCGTGAAGATTGCGCCGCAGTACAAGCAGACTGTGGTCCATGTTTCCGATGCGTCGCAGTCGGTGGGAGTGGTGGAGAACCTGATCGACCCGCGGAAGAAGGGGGCTTTCGACACGAAGAATCGCGAGACGCAGACGCGAGACCGCAAGCAGTTTGAAGACCGGCAGGCGCGGAAACTGGTGCCTTACGCCGAGGCGCTGGCGAAGCGGTTGCCCACCGATTGGGCGAACGTCGAGATTGCCGTTCCGTGCGAGTTGGGCGTGCGGATCTGTCACAGCTACCCGCTGAATCAACTGGTCGAGTACATCGACTGGTCACCGTTTTTTGCGACGTGGGAACTGCGGGGCAAGTACCCGCGAATCTTTGAAGACGAGTTTGTGGGAGCCGAGGCGAAGCGGGTGTTCGACGACGCGCAGGCGATGCTGAAGGAGCTGGTCGAGGACCAGTGGCTTACGGCGCAGGCGGTGTATGGGTTCTGGCCGGCGAACTCGGTGGGCGACGATGTGATCGTCTACTCGGATGTGAACCGGACGAGCGAAGTGACGCGGTTCCACTTTTTGCGGCAGCAGTGGGAGCGGGTGGGTCAGACGGAATTCACGTCGCTGGCGGACTTTGTCGCGCCGCTGGAGTCGGGGCGGATTGATTACATCGGTGGCTTCGCGGTGACGGCGGGGGTGGGATTGGAGCCGCATGTCGCGCGGTTTGAGAAGGACCACGATGACTATCGCTCGATTATGGTGAAGGCGCTGGCGGACCGATTGGCCGAGGCGTTTGCGGAGGCGCTGCATGCCAAGGCCCGCAAGGAGTGGGGCTATGGACAGCTCGAGCAGCTTTCGAGTGAAGAGCTGATCGACGAGAAGTACCGCGGCATCCGGCCCGCGCCGGGGTACCCGGCGTGTCCCGACCATACCGAGAAGCGGACGCTGTTCGATCTGTTGGGGGTGGAACAGCAGATCACGCTGAAGCTGACCGAGAGCTATGCGATGTACCCGGCGGCGGCGGTGAGCGGGTTTTACTTCGCGCATCCGAAGAGCCGGTATTTTTCGGTCGATCGGATCACGAAGGATCAGGTGGAGTCGTATGCGGTGCGGAAGGGGATGCCGGTGGCGGAGGTGGAGCGGTGGCTGGGTCCGAATTTGGGGTATGAGGCGGGAGCGTGAGGAGGTTTTGGTGGGGGGGGGGTGACTCGAGGGCGAGGTCCTGCGGTGGGGGGCTAACGCTTCCGGCTCCCGGTGGGTGGGGGACACGTCTTCCATGCCGCGAGGTCTAACAGCCTGTTGAATACGACCGAGTCATCGGGTGCCACGGTCTCTGCCTGAGCGAGTTCTCGCACGAAAGACGAGCACTGGCGAAGCCAGTGGCACACGACGTGGGGGATCGTCATGCGGCCTGTCTCGGGGACGGGTTCGGGCGAATTTCTTGATTCGTTGGGGGGCTGGTCGGTAGCATCGGAGGGCAAGAGTCGAGGCCTGGCGGGAAATGGCCGGGTGACTGTGATCGTGACAGGTGTTCCGCGTCTTCGTTTCGCCCCGGGATCATGCCCAAATCCACCGACGTCGTCATCAAGGACGCCACCTGTAGTTTCGAGCCAATTCCGTTTCGTACTCCGCTGAAGTTTGGCGGACGAGTGATGGACAAAGGCACGCTGGTCAACGTGGAAGTCCGCGTTGAAACCAAGGGGAAGAAGGGAGACGGGCTGGGGAGCATGCCCCTGGGGAGCGTGTGGGCCTGGCCTTCCGCGGTGATGTCTCCCGAAGAGACCGACCGGGCGATGCGGGCGTTTGCCGAAGACATCGTCACGATCGCGAGCGGGTTCGCGCTCGCCGGGCATCCGATCGATCTGATGCTGCATCTGTCGGCCGAGTTCGACCATCAGGCCAAGCATCTGGCGAAGCTGAACAAGCAGGCCGAGGCGCTGCCGATTCTGGCCCAGCTGGTCGCGACGAGCGCGCTTGATGCCGCGCTCCACGATGCGTACGGCCGGTTGCATGGCCAGAACTCGTACAACGTGCTGTCGTCGAAGTACATGAACCACGACCTGGCGGAGTATCTCGACGCGGACTTCAAGGGGGAGTATCTCGACCAGTACACGCTGCGCGAGCCGAAGCCGCGGATGCCGCTGTATCACCTGGTCGGGGCGCTCGATCCGCTCACCCCGGCCGAGGTGACGAAGAAAATTGGGGATGGCCTGCCGGAGACGCTGGGCGACTGGGTGACGCGCGAGGGGCTGACGCATCTGAAGATCAAGCTCGCGGGGGATGATCTGGCGTGGGATGTGGCCCGCGTGCTGGCGGTCGATGAGGTGGTGACGGCCGCGAAGCAGGCGACGAAGAAGGCG
>JAIXZD010000212.1 GCA_027489895.1 Planctomycetaceae bacterium | reverse complement strand
TTCGGGGACGGTTGCGAATCTGGTGACGGTCCACAGCCTGAAGACGGGTCAACCCGTGCAGCAGTTTGCGGAACAGACCGGATCAATCGATGCACTGGCTGCGGCGGGTGTGGATCCGAAGAGTTTTGTGGCGGCTGCGGCAGATAAGTCGGTGAAGAGCCTCAGCGTGGTGGCGGGACTGGTCATTGCGGGGAGCAACGCCCCGATCACGGGACTGGCGATCAATCCGGCGACACCGACACACCTCTGGGCGGCGAGCGAGGATGGGCTGATCCGCGGGATCGATGTCAGCAATGGTCAGGCGTTCCGCTCGATGAATCATGGCGGGCCGATCGCGGGGCTGGCGATTCGTCCGGATGGTTTGCGCGTCGCGACGGCCGGTGCGAATGCGATTGCGAAGCTGTGGGATGCGACGAACGGCCAGCAGGTGGCCGAGCTGAAGGGGGATGTGCGGACGACGCGCGTGGTGCAGAGGCTGACGGCGGACGATGGTCAGGCCAAGGCGGCCCTCGCGGTGGCGACGGCTGCGGTTCCCGCGGCGGAAAAGGTGCTGACGGATCGGACCGAGGCCCTCAAGAAGGCGACCGAGGCGAAGACGAAAGCGGAAACGGCCGCGACGGAAGCGACGACGAAGCTGACCGCAGCCACGGAAGCGGCGACGGCGGCGAAGAAGGCGGCCGAAGAGAAGAAGGATGATGCGGCGCTCCAGAAAGCGGCGGCTGATACGGAAAAGGCCCGCGTCGATGCCGATGCGGCGGCGAAGAAGGCGAACGACGACAAGCAGCGGGCGGTCGATGCGGAAGGTCAGGCCCAGAAGGATGTGAATCAGGCGACGGAAGCGGTCGCCAAGGCAAAGACCGATCTCGACGGGGCGACGAACATCTCCAAGGGGATCGATGCGGCACTGGTTGCGGCGAAGCAGGCGGAGACGGATCGGGTCAAGCCGGTGCGGTCGATCGCGTTCTCGCGGGATGGCAAGGAAGTGGCGTACGGTTGTGAAGCGGGGTACTTCGGTCTGTGTGATGGGACGACGGGTGTGCCGCTCGATGCGACGGATGCCCACTCGGGAAGCGTGGCGGGGCTGGCGTACACGTCGGGCAAGCTGCTGGCGAGCGTGGGGAGCGATGGGGCCGCGAAGGTGTGGACGGTTCATCCGGAATGGCAGTTGGCCGCGGTCCTGGGGCCGAAGCCTGATGCGCCGCTGGAGGTGCAAGATTCGGTGTTCATCGACCGCGTGCTGTCGCTGGCGATCAATCCGGCTGGGACCTTGCTGGCAACCGGCGGTGGCGATCCGTCACGGTCGGGCGAGCTGATTCTGTGGGATCTGGCGACGAAGCAGCCGGCGAAGACGATTGCCGATGCTCATAGCGACACGATCTTCGGGATGGAGTTTTCGCGGGATGGCCGGTTCCTGCTGACGGGTGCGGCCGACAAGTTCGTCAAGATTTTCGATGTCGAGGCGGGGAAGCAGATCAAGTCGTTCGAAGGGCATACGAACCATGTGCTGGACGTGGCCTGGCGGGCGGATGGTCAGCGGATCGTCTCGGCGGGTGCGGACAACGCGATCAAGGTGTGGAACGTCGAACTGGGTGAGCAGGAGCGGACGATCGCCGGGTACGCGAAGCAGGTGACGTCGATCCAGTATGTGGGCCGGGCGAACCAGGTGATTTCGTGCGGGGGTGACAAGACGGTCCGGTTCCATACGGCGGATAACGGCGGTAACTTCCGCAACTTCGCGGGGGCGACGGACTTCCTGTACGCGGTGAGCGCTTCGGAGAACGAGCAGTTCATCGTGGCGGGCGGGCAGGACGGCGTGCTGCGGGTGTGGAACGCGGCGAATGCCCAGGTGGTGCGGACGTTTGAACCGGCGAAGGATTTGCCAGCGAACGTGCAGGCGGCGAAGTAGCTGGGTGGGGGCTGGGGTGCGGTTGGGCGTCTTGGGAACGCTTACGCGTTCCGCTACCTTCGTTGGGCGTGGTTGGGACGCTTACGTGTTCTGCTACTGGGCGGGGTGGTTTTGCGCGCGGGGTCGTTTCTCCTCCGGGCGCTAACGCTTCCGGCTCTCCTGGATGCGTTTTTTTGCGCGAGATGACGCTTCAGGGTTGGCCCAGTTGCTTGGGTGTGGTGAGGGGGGTTGGGCGTCTTGGGAACGCTCACGCGTTCCGCTACAACAGAGGATGGGGGTGGGCCGGGACTTCGTGCTAGAAGGTCTCGGGGTTGACCGTGAGGACCGGGCAGGGGGCTTTGCGGACGACCTTCTCGGCGGTGTTGCCCATGAGGAGGTGCGTCGCCCCGCCTCGGCCGTGCGCGCCCATGACGATCATGTCGAGGCGGCAGTCGCGGGCGTACTCGACGATGCGGGCGGCGGGGTTGCCGTGCATCCACTGATGTTCGAGCGTGAGGCCGTCGGACTGCTCGGGAGAGAGCCAGTTTTCCAGGCGGTCCTGTGCATAGGTCTCGAGCTGCGCGTGAGAGGGGAGCGAGTAACCTTCGAGGACCGGGAGGTAGACGGTCGGGTCTTCGATCACGTGAACCAAGTGCAGCGTCGCGGCGAATTTGCGACAGAAGAGCACGGCGTACTCGGTGGCCCGCAGACTGTTGTCGCTGAAGTCGACCGGCAGCAGCACATGCTTCAGGACGATCATGGCGGAGCCGGGGCGGGCGAACACGGGCAGGCAAAACACACGGCGGGCGATCACAGGGCAGAGGGGCTGCTGTGGTCGAGAGGGCGAGGATACACCAGCACTTGTCGATTGGAAACGCTGAGGGCCGCGATGCAAGGGATTTCCCCTATCACATTCGTTGGCCTCAATTCTTTTGGGCGTTTCATTTGGCCCGGACGTCCATGGGCACCTGGCCATCGAGGTAGCGCCAGTTGCGGACGAAGGCGAGGAGATCGGCCATCTGTTCGGGCGTGATGTTCTTTTCGAGACCATCGGGCATGAGGGAGAGGCCGGTGGTAGCGATGGCTTCGATGTCAGATCGGAGCAGTGCGAGGGTTTTGCCATCCGCTTGTCGGAGCGTGATCGAAGACGACGACTCGGCGGTGAGAATTCCGGTTTCGGTCTGCCCGGCCTTGGTGACGACGGTGTAGGAGAGGTAGTTGTTGTCGATGGCGCGGTTGGGCTGGAGGATGTCGCCCAGCAGCTGCTCGGCGGATTTGGTGCGGGAGTAGTCGCCGATGTCGGGGCCGACGTTGACGCCGAGCGTGTCGAGCTTGTGGCAGGTGGCGCAGTTCTTTTCGAAGACGAGTCGACCACGAGCGGGCTGGGCGTCGAGCGTGAGGGCGATCTTGTAGTCGGCGAGCACCTTGTGGCGGTCGGCGGGAACGAGGGAGGCGAGATGTCCCTGGGCGCGGGTCCGCACTTCGGGTTGGGGGTGTTCGGCGAGGCGCTTGAGGGCGGCCTGGTCGAGTTCGGCAGGGGCGACGGTTTTCGCGTCGAGGGCGGCGACGAGCGCGGCCTGACGATCGGCCGAGAGCATCAGGCCGCGGAGCAGCGCACGGCGGAGCGCGGGTGATTGACCTTCGGCGAGAAGAGCCTGGGCGAGCAGAGTGGTCGCTTCGGGTTCGGGGAACGTGGCCGCCGTTTCGGCGATCAGGACGGGGAACTCGGGAAAGCTGCCCTCGGCCGCGAGCGCGGGATCATTCAGGACAGTTCGGAAGGTGTTGGCGAGTGTGGCGAAGTCGGACAGGCGCCAGAGCTTGAGGGCGGAGATGACGTTCTCGACGACAGGAGATGCCTCGCCACGTTGTCCGAAAATGATCTGGGCGGAAGCGGACTCCTGCAGCAGGCGATGCAGATGGGCCAGTTCGGGGTCGGCGGCGACGAGTTCCTTCCAGACGGCGCGGAAGTCGACCGGGTTTGCGGACCAGCCTTCCATCAGTCCCGTGAGGAGGGAGCCGGTGAGCGGCAGGCGGTCGAACCGGCCGGACGCAAAGCGATTGAGGGCTGCGGCGACGGCGGGCAGCGACTTACGATCGCGGAAGCGGGCGACCGCGAGGGCGAGTTCGGAGATGGCGGGGGTGGCCTGAGTCACGTTGCTGGCGGCGAGGTCGTGGATGACGCGGACGAGGACTTCGGGCAGGCGCGGGCCGGCGGCACAGCAGACCGCGCGGGTGGTCCAGACATCGCTTCCTGCGCGGGCGATGGCCTGCGACCAGGCGGCAATCGCCTCGGAGGTGGTGTCCGCGGAGAGCGCAAGGGCGACCTCGAACAGCTCCCGGCCGGTTGCGGTGACAGTGTTTTCGCGGAGTCTGGTTGCGACGACGGGGGAGACGAGCTGGCGGCGATTGGCGAGATTGGTGGCGACTGCGCGGACCTCGGGAGAGGGATCGGCGAGGGCCGCGAGGAGGTCGGGTTCGGTCAACTGGTCGCGACCGAAGAGTGCCCCCAGTGCTCGGGAACGGACCGCGGGAAGGGCGTGTGACTTGGCGACTTCGCGCAAGGACGCGGAGTCGGAATCGCGCCGGGCGGCTTCGATGAGGCGGAAGCGGGTGTCGATCTCCCAGGGTGTGGCTGTGGCGGGAATTGTCAGGAGTTGCTCGGGGGTGAGGTCGCCCAGGGACGGCGTGGCGACGGACTTCGGAGCGTCTTTGCGGCGGACGCGCCAGATGCGGCCGCGATCGTCGCCGTCGCGTTCGTCGGCGCGGTTCTGCAGTTCCTTCGGGACCCACTCGGGATGCTCGATGACGGCGCGGTACATGTCGACCACATAGAGGTTGCCGTCGGGGCCTTCTTCGAGGTCGACG
>JAIXZD010000450.1 GCA_027489895.1 Planctomycetaceae bacterium | reverse complement strand
TTCGTGACGATCCTGTTGAACGAAGTGATTGCGTGGATGCGGTCGCAGTCGGGCACGTCGAGTCTGCGGGCCATGCTCGACATGGGTGCGGTGTTTGGCTACTTGCCACCAACGGCCAATCCGCCCTCGAAGCTGCCGATGCTGACGCTGCTCAAACAGGCGCGGGCGTTCGGACTGGGTGTGATGCTGGCGACGCAGAACCCGGTCGACCTCGACTACAAGGGGCTGTCGAACTGTGGGACGTGGTTCATCGGCCGGTTGCAGACGGAGCGCGACAAGCTCCGTGTGCTGGATGGACTGGAAGGAGCATCGACCGCGGCGGGGAAGACGTTTGACCGCGCGAAGATGGAGGCGACGATCTCGGGGCTGGGGAAACGCGTCTTCCTGATGAACAACGTCCATGATGACGCGCCGACATTGTTCCAGACGCGGTGGACGCTGTCGTATTTGCGGGGGCCGCTGACGCGGGACCAGATCAGCACGTTGATGTCGGTGCGGAAGGCGAGCCTGCCGGTGCAGTCGTCGAAGGGAGCGCAGGCGGCGATCGTTGCGGGGATTACCGAGGGGCAGCGGCCCGTGTTGCCGCCGGGAGTGACGGAGCTGTTCACGCCGTTTCGCGAGCGGATTCCGGCGGGCAGTCATCTCGTGTATCGGCCGTCGCTGTTGGGGTTGGCGAAGGTCAACTTTGTGCAGGCGTCGACCGGGATCGACATCACCGAGAGTCTGGCCCTGACGACGGAACTGGAGGGCGATCTGCCGGCCGATCCTTGGGAGGCGGCGGAGATTTCGCGGGATGGGGAGCCGGAATTGGAGAAAGGTCCGGCCGGGGAGGCGACGTATCAGCCGCTGCCGGGCGAGGTGACGAATGCGAAGAAGTTCGCGGGCCTGACCACGGCCCTCAAGGATCATCTTTACCGCGAACACCGGTTGCAGGTCTGGAAGAACAAGGCGCTCAAGCAGACGAGCAAGCCGGGCGAGAGCGAGGCCGAGTTCCGGACGCGGATGAGTCATGCGTTGCGCGAACAGCGGGATATTGCCCAGGAGAAGCTAAGGCAGAAGTACGCGCCAAAACTGCAGACGCTGGGCGACCAGTTGCGCCGGGCGGAAGAGAAGGTCGAGAAGGAGAAGGCCCAGGTCCAGGATCAGACGATGTCCACGATTCTCACGGTGGGGACATCGATTCTGGGGGCGATGTTCGGGCGGAAGCTGGGGTCGACCGCGAACGTGGGGAAGGCGGCGACATCGATCCGACAGGCGAGCAAGATCGGCAAGGAGAAGGGGGATGTGGCGGTGGCCGAGGGATCGGTCGAGATACTCACCGAGCGACTTCAGAAGCTGAATAGTGAGTTGGAGCAGGAGATGCTGAAGGTCGGTGAGCAGTTCGACGCCGAGCAGTTGCCGCTGGATGAAACCTCGCTGCAGCCGAAGAAGACGGATATTGCGGTGACGCGGATCGCGGTGGTCTGGCTGCCGTTCGCGGCGGCGGAGGGGGGTGAGGCGACGCGGTTAACGTAGGTTTCGCCTTAATCTGCGCCCCGGCTACCAGTGGGCGTTAGGTCCCGCCGGGACGGAGATGTGCAGGTCGGGCAAGAGGCCAGTCTTGGTGCCGATCGTCGGCCCCTGTTCCGCCACGCGGGCGAGTACCGCATCCACCTCGGCCGCGTCCTTCGCCAGCTGCAGCGCATGCCGCAAGGCGGCCGGGACGCGCATCGCCTTCATGTACCAATGCCCCATCTTGCGGAAGAACGGCGCTGCCCGGTCCGCCCCGCGCAATTCGATCACATAGCCGAACTGCTTCCGTAGCAATTCCAGCCGTTCCTGAAACGAACCCGGCGGGTCATACGTTCCTGTCGCCTCCCACTGGGCGAGCTGACGAAATATCCAGGGGTTGGCGAGCGCACCGCGTCCGATCGAGACACCGGCGCACCCCGTCTCACGCAACATCGTCTCGGCGTCCGCCACTGTCAGCACATCGCCATTGCCGATGACCGGGATCGACTTCACCGCCTCGACGACGGCGCGAATTCCCGCCCGATTCACCTTGCCGGAAAACCCCTGTTGGCGGGTCCGGCCGTGGATGGCGATGGCGGCGACGCCGACGTCTTCGAAGGCGCGGGCGAAGTGGGGCGCGGTGAGTTGGGTTTCGTCCCACCCGAGCCGCATTTTCACGGTGACGGGAATCTTCACCGCTTTGACGACCGCTTCGACGAGGTCGATGGTTTTGTCGCGTTCGCACATCAGGCTGGCCCCGGCCCCGGTCTTGGTCACCTTGTTCACCGGGCAGCCCATGTTGATGTCGATGCTGTCGACGCCCCGGGCTTCGAGCATGCGGGCCGCTTCGGCCATGATGGGTGGCTCGTGGCCGAAGATTTGAACGGAGAGGGGCGAGTCTTCGGGGCAGGTGGCGATCAGTTCGTGGGTTTTTTCGGAGCCAGAGAGCAAGCCCCGGGCGTTGACGAGGTCGGTCGTGCAGAGGCCGACGCCGCCGATCTCGCGCACGATGCGGCGGAAGGGGAGGTTGGTGAACCCCGCGAGTGGCGAGAGGAGCCAGCGCGTGGAGAAGACGAGCGGACCGTAGGCGAGGGGTTTGTTAACCACCAAGGCACCAAGACACCAAGGGAATAAATGCGATCGTCGACCAACAACCGGAGGCGGGTTGTTGGTGACGATCCTCGCTGCTGCCACGAATCGTTAGGAGACGACAGCGACTTCTGCGACGGTATGGACAGTCGCTTACGACAGCAGCAGTTCCAGGTCTTCCGTGGTCAGGTCCTGGATGAGCTGGTTGTCGGCTTGCAGGATGGCGTCGGCGAGTTCTTTCTTGCGACCCTGCAGTTCGGCGATTTTTTCTTCCACCGTGTTGTGGCAGATGAGGCGGTAGGCGAACACCTGTCGGGTCTGGCCGATGCGGTGGGCGCGGTCGATCGCCTGCATTTCGACGGCCGGGTTCCACCAGGGGTCGAGCAGGAAGACGTAGTCGGCCGCGGTGAGGTTGAGGCCGAGTCCCCCGGCTTTCAGGCTGATGAGGAACACGCCGCAGTCGGTATCGGTCTGGAAGCGTTCGACGCGGGCCTTGCGGTCGCGGGTCTGGCCATCGAGGTATTCGTAGACGATGCCTTTCTGGTCGAGATGCTCCTTGACGATCGCCAGCATGCTGGTGAACTGTGAGAAGACGAGGGCTTTGTGGCCTTCGGCGAGCAGTTCGGTCAGATGGAGATTGAGCGCGTCGAGCTTGGCGCTCGATTCGCCTTTCTTGGCGGGGTCGAGCAGGCCGGGGTGACAGGCGGCCTGTCGCAGCCGGAGCAGGGCTTCGAGCACGTGAATCTTGGATTTGGCCAGGCCCTGCTGCTTGACCATGGTGATGAGGCTGTTGCGATAGTGGTCGCGCAGCTCGGTGTAGAGGGCGAGTTGGTCTTTGCCCATCTGGCAGGTGATGGTCTGCTCGATCTTGTCGGGCAGGTCTTTGGCGACCTCTTTCTTGGTACGCCGGAGGATGAACGGTTTGAGCGCGCGAGAGAGCAGACGGCGGGATTCGTCGTCGCCAATTTCGCTGGTCTGAACGCGGAAGGCGCCGGCGCGGCCGAGCATGCCGGGGTTGAGGAACTCGAAGATCGACCAGAGGTCGGCGAGGCGGTTTTCGATGGGCGTCCCCGAGAGGGCCAGGCGATGCCGTCCCTGGAGCAGGCGGCAGGCCTTCGCGACTTGAGACCCGGCGTTCTTGATCGCCTGGGCTTCATCGAGGACGACGTAGTCGAACTTCACCTCCTTGAGGGCGATGATGTCGCGGCGGATCGTCCCGTAGGTGGTGAGGACGAGGTCGGCCTTGGCGAATTTCTTGCGGAACCGGGCGCGGGAGAGGCCGGTGTACTCGATGAGGCGCAGGCCAGGGGTGAACTTGGTCGCTTCGCTCATCCAGTTGAAGATGAGCGATTTGGGGACGACGACGAGCGTGGGGAGATGATCGGCGCTGTGGTTCTTGCGCTCTTGCAGGAGCGACAGCAGTTGAATGGTTTTCCCGAGACCCATGTCGTCGGCAAGGCAGCCCCCGAACGAAAAGTCCTGGAGGAACTTGAGCCAGCCGAACCCTTCGCGCTGGTAGGGGCGGAGTTCGCCGGTGAAGCCCGCAGGCTCTTCGACGATCTGGATGCCCTTGAAGTTCTTGAGTTTTTCTCGGACGACTTCGAAGTGCGCGTCGTACAGGACGGTGTCCTGGGCGGCGAGCAGGGCATCGAGCAGGCCGGCCTGCGACTGCGTGAAGCGGACGTGGTCGCCCTCGGCCTGGCCAAGGGTCGAGAGCAGGCCAAACTGTTTGAACCACTCTTCCGAGAGGATCCCGAGCGAACCATCGCTGAGGCGGACGGTGGCGTCGCCGCGGGCGAGGGCGGCGAGCAGTTCGGGGAAGGGGACGGTGCGGCCTTCAAAGTCGACCCGGGCGTGCAGCTCGAACCAGTCGAGCCCGGTTTTGACTTC
>JAIXZD010000354.1 GCA_027489895.1 Planctomycetaceae bacterium | reverse complement strand
TGCTGCAGGAACCGCTCCTTCGCGGCCGATTTGCTCATCGCCAGCCGCGAGGCGACGACCCCGCTCCCGGTGTACGGCATGCCCAGCGATTCCAGCAACTCCTGCACCTGGCCATCTTCGCCAAACGGGCCATGCAGCGCGTTGAAGACGACGTCGATCCCCGTCCAGTCGTAGCGGGCCAAGTCGACTTCGGACGGGTCGAGCGGGACGATGGCGTGTCCGCGGGCTTCGAGCACCGCGCACACCCCTGCCCCGCTCTTCAGGCTGATCTCACGCTCGGCGGACGAACCGCCCGCGAGCACGGCAACAACATACCGCGTCGAGCACTTTGCCCGGCCGCCCCATCCATGTGGCATCGGAATCATCGCCGCATCCTTGCAGCAGAATTTCAGGTTTGAACCACCAAGGCACAAAGGCACCAAGGAGGGAAATGACCGAATGATTTAAGGATTAATCACTATTGGCAATGTGATCCAATTCGCGACGCACTGTGTTTTGTCTGGCGAGCCGACCCTGTCAGGGGTCGGTGGAAATCTGGGATTCGCTGGAGATGCGAGGCATAGACGTTGATCGGGGCGTGAAAGTCGCCCCGAAAACACCAGTTGCCACCGACCCCTGACAGGGTCGGCTCGCCTCTCCGGGCTCTCCCGCTCCCCTTCCGGTTTGACGCACGTCTCTTCGTCCAAATCCAACAGGCAGTTTCACCGCAGCGCTCGTTTTGTCTTTCCTTGGTGCCTTCGTGCCTTGGTGGTGAACAGTCCCGACCCGCGTCCTACCAGATCACGATCTCCGACTCCAGATCGACTCCGAACTGCTCGGCGACTTTCGATCGGACAAGGTCGATCAGCCGGAGCGCGTCGGCCGAGCTGGCCTTGTCGTGCGACACGAGAAAGTTCGCGTGGCGGTCGCTCACTTCCACGTTGCCGATCCGCGTGCCTTTCAGCCCCGCCTGTTCGATCATGAGGCCCGCTCGCAAGCCGCGTGGGTTGCGGAAGATGCACCCGGCCGACTGGAACGTCAGCGGCTGCGTCGCCTTCTTCATGATCCACAGTTTCCGCATCCGCCGGGTGATTTCGTCGGCGTCTTCTGGATGCAAGTCGAACGTCGCGGAGAGTACGGTGACGTCGGTCAGGCTGCTCTGGCGATAGGCGAACGCCAGTTCTTCGCGACTGCGCGTCACCACCTCCCCATTCGAGAGCAGCACCTGAACGCTGTGGACATACTGGCCGATGTCGCCGCTGCGTCCCCCTGCGTTGCCATGCAGTGCCCCGCCAATCGTGCCCGGAATGCCAACCAGCGTGTCCAGCCCGGCCAGGCCCGTCTTCACCGAGAGCGACACCACGTTCGAGAGCAAAGCGCCCGCGCCGGCCGTCACCCGCTGCCCGTCGACCTTCACTTCGGAGAAGCCGGGATGATCGAACCGCAGCACGCAGCCACTGACGCCTTCGTCGCGAACGAGCAGGTTGGAACCACCGCCCAGGACACGAATTTCGATCCCTTCATTCGCGCAGGCCCGCACCACGCCGATCGCCTCGTCGGCGGTCCGCGGTCGGACGAAGTACTGGGCCGGTCCCCCGATGCGCAGCCACGTGTGCGGCGCCAAAGGCTCGTCAGCCTGGGTAATCTCCCTGAATTCGGCGAATGAAGGCATAGTGTACGCGACCAATATCTCCGGCCCCCATCGCGATCACCAGATCGCCGGGGAGCGTTGAATCCTCTAATGTGAAGTCGGGACGGTCAAGAGACGCACGAAACGTCGCGGCTGTTCCCATCGAATTGACCGCATTTGACAGCGCAAGAGCCACCTCTGCCTGCTCCTCGCCACCGCGCTCCCGCGCGGCAAAGATCGGGAACAGGACGACCTGGTCGGCCTGGGCGAGTGCCTTCGCAAAGTCGTCAAACAGGGCTCGGGTGCGCGAGATCTGGTGCGGCTGGAACAACACCACCAGCTTGCGACCTGGGTTATGCGCGCGGGCGGTGGCGATCGTCGCGGCGATCTCCGTGGGATGATGGGCGTAGTCGTCGACCAGCAGGCGGCCCGCAAACTCGCCCAGACGCTCGAACCGCCGCCGCAGTCCTGGAAACGTCGCCAACCCCTGGGCGATCTCATTAAGCGTCGCACCCGCCTCGCCTGCGACGGCAGCCGCGACGAGGGCATTGCTCACATTGTGGAGACCGGGAAGCGGCAGCCGGATCGAGACCTCGCCTACTCCTCGCCGCCAGAGCGACCAGCGCGTCCCCGCGCCATCAATCTCGACCGGACCGGCCGCCCAATCCGGGCTGCTGCGGTCATTCTCCTGGGGAATCGATCCCTCGGCCGTGGTCTCGGAATGGAGTGCGACGTGGCAAACCCGTGCGCGGACAGCCGCCTTCAGATCGGCATCAATCCCGGCCCCCGCAGGGAGCACGACGACCCCGTCTGCCGGTATCCCCGCCAGAAACTCGCGGAAGGCCTCGCGGGTCTCGTCAAAGCTGGCGTAGCAGTCGAAATGGTCCGGCTCGACCGAGAGGACGGCCGCGATCCGGGGCTTCATCGCCAGAAAGTGCCGCCGGTACTCACAGCACTCGGCCACGACAAACGGTCCATTGCCCGCGAGGCCACTGGTCCCGGCGCGGGCGCCGGCAGCCATTGGCCACTCCGCGCCGCACAACACCGCCGGATCCTTCCCGGCCGCCGAGAGAATCCAACCCACCAGGGCCGTGGTCGTGCTCTTGCCGTGTGTTCCGGCGATCCCGATCCCCGTGCGCTCCGCAAGCAGCCGGGCCACCATCTCGTGGTAAGAAAACTCTGGCATCCCGACCGTTCGGGCCGTTGTGCGCTCGATGTTCTCTGCCGGGACGGCCGGGCTATAGAGCAGACAGTCGGCATCGGCCGGGACATGGTCCGCCGCATGCGTGCGGGCGACCTTCCAGCCCCGCTCCAGAAATCGCGCGACATCCAGTTCCGATACGGACGCATCCGAACCGGTCAGACGAACTCCACGCCCGGCCAGCACCTCGGCAAGGGCCCGCATCCCCGAGCCGCCAATCCCCACCAGATGCGCGGCACGAATCGGACCGGCCTGCGAATGTGCTGCCGAACGGCCTGTCATCGGCCCCAAGCCAAGGGGGGGCGAGTCTGGAACCGAGGAGTCAGCCACACGCCGTCCTCCCCGAGAACCGCTCACACCCTTCCCAACCGGCGATCAATCCAGGAAAGGCAAAAGCGCGGGTCGGACCTGCCCGACACCATCACTTTTGACGTCTTCCTTTTGACTTGCTCCGCTCTCACGCAGCCTGCCACCAATCAATGGTCGGAGCGCTAGTCGTTCATCGCCTGGGCACTGCCGAGCGATTCACCGCACAGCGCCAGCGGGATCGATTCAATCGCCGCTTCGACTTCGGGTTCGGCGGGAACGTCGTTGAACTGGGCCGATTCCAGGAGCAGGTCGACCGTCTTCCGCTCCAGAATCTGGGCGACGAGGTTCTCCATCAGCCCCTGCTTCTGCAACCGGGCTCGCATCTTGCGCGGGCTTTCGTTGCGACGGTAGGCCATCATCGCGATCTCGAATTCGAGATCTTCCGGCACGACTTCCACCTTCTCGGTGTCGGCGATGCGATCGAGCACGAAGTGCTCTTTCAGCGCCTGCCGCGTCATAGTGATCTGCTTCTGGAGCAGTTCGTTGCGGCGGGCCGAGATTTCTTCATCGGTGAACCCGGCCTGCTGCATTTCCAGCACTTCACGGCGGAGCGCATTGTCGACCTGACGACGGACCAGCGTTTCCGGCAGGTCCCACGTGGCCGATTCGGTGATCTTGTCGAGCAGCTTGCGACGGGTCGACTGGCGCTGCTCCCATTCGTTCTGACGCTGGAGGGTATCCCGCAGGAACTTGTCGAACGCTTCCGGCGATTCCAGGCCCATCCGTTCGACGAACTCCTGGTCGACTTCCGGAGTGCGGATCGACCGGACGTCGAGCACTTCAAACTTGACCACGACCGTCTCGCCCCGCAGCTCGACCCGAGCCGCTTCCATCGAGATCGTGACGTTCGCTTCGCGGACATCGCCAATCTTCGCGCCGGTCATCAACGTGTCGAAACCGGCGACTTCGCCATCCTGGAACCGCAGCGTCGGCAGCACCGTCAGACGGTCTTCGGTCGGACGAACCAGTTCCTGATCCTTCCACGTCGCCGAGATATTGACCCGCACGATATGGCCGGGAGCGACTTCGCCCTCTTCGGGAACGAGTTCGCCAAACTGCTTCAGGTACCGCGTTTTGAACTTCGCGACATCTTCGTCGCTGGTCGCATGAATCGGACGGTCGAGCGTCAGGCCCTTGTACTCGGGCAGCTCGAATTCCGGGCGGACTTCCACGTCGAATTCGTAGGTGAAATCGCCCTCATCGGGAATCGTCAGCGATTCGATGTCGAAGTCGGGCTCGTTGATCGCGTCGAGGTCGTTGTCCTCGGCCACCTGTTCGAGGCTCTTCATCAGCAGGTTCTGGCGAACGCCGCTGGTCACCTCTTCGCGGAACTTCTTTTCCACGAGGACCCGCGGCACCCGACCGGGGCGGAAACCAGGCACCTTGACCGTGTTGATCAGTTCCCGCACGGCGAGGTTGAATTCCTCGTCGATATCGGCCCGGGGAATGGTCACCGTCACATGCCGACGACACGGACCGACGATCGCGACCGAAACCTGCTGGGACAGTTTCTTGACTTCGGGACCTGCCGCTTCCGTGCCTGCTTCCGCCAACGCGCCCGCTTCTGCCATGATTCCTGTCCCTCGTGCGAGCGCTCGGGTCGAGGCACCTGGCCCGACCTGCCTCGATCTCCAAAGATCAAATCCACCCTCAAAAACAGAATTCGCCGGCCTCGCGGCGCCCTCAGCCTTCCCATCTCAATCTGGGAAGACCAGGCAGGCCACGAGCCAGCGATTCAGACTACGTTCAAGAGCGGGCGATGGGGATCGAACCCACGACGACCACGTTGGCAACGTGGTGCTCTACCGCTGAGCTACGCCCGCTTGTCTCCGGAAACAGCGAGTTGCCGAAGGTCCGGTAGTATACGAGACATCCCCGCCCCGTCAAATGTTCGTTTGCATCAAAATTTCATCCAGGCGCCCTTCGGCATCAAATGGTGTGCAAGATGCGGGCAAGAACGACGCAAAAAAGAGAAGGGCGACACTGGTTGCAACGAACGTCGCAAACCAGTGCCGCCCATTTGATGGCCTGCACCTGACAGCGCCCGCTCTGGGTGAGGGGGGACCTCCCCGAGCCGTGAGCGTGCGGTTCAGAACCATCTGACGGCTCGTCGCGGCCATCTTGGCACGCCCTTCCCGAGCACCAGCGACCCAGTCTGGCGCGGTTTATCCCGCCATCGTGGGGGCCGCCGTCGGGGCCGTCCCCCGAACCGCGACCTTTCGAGCCTGTGCCGTGGCCAGTTTCCGGAAGGCGAGGTGGAGTACGCCCTCCTTCAGTTCCGCGTCGACGTTGTCGGGATCCAGACCTTCCGGCAGCGTGACCGTCCGTTCGATCCGTCCGAAGAACCGGGTGTTGGCCGCGAATCGCCGATCGGCCGCAGGCATCTGCCGTTCAGCCACAACCACCAATTGTCCGCGGTCCACCTGGACATCGACATCTTCCGGACGGACGCCCGGGAGCTCCACATCCACGAGCCATCGATCCCCGTCTTCGTGAACGGACATCGGAGCCAGCCAATCCGCCGTCATCCCCAGATCCCGTCCCATCCAATCACCCATCACCTGCCGAATCAGCCGATCCATCTCACCACCCATCGCGAATCCAGCCATCGGCCGACGTGCGGGCACGCCTGTTGGCACCACTGCGGGAAGCATGACACACCTCCTGATTTCACCTGTCACTCTGATACAAGAGCCCCACGAACCCTCCCCCATGGTTCTGCGGACCAGCGCTGCACGGCGGGCTTTACCCGCTGCTTGCGGGGTTGGCCGAACGACCGCGAGCTGGCCTTGCCCGGCCAGTCCCGCACTTTCGGTCCAGTCTGGAAGCCACGCTGAACGGTGGTCCGGTACCCCAACCATGGGGGCGACCTCGGCAACCCGGCGCGGGGCACGTCGAAACCCACCGGGTGCCGGGAAGAACGCGAGCCAAACACGGCGTATCGCCTGTCGACAAAGCCCGTCACTCAACTGGGGGCCTTCGTCCGGCCAACCGGCGCTCGTCTCATCCTTCCATCAATTACTACGAAACCAGCGAGTGCAAGTGTTGGATATTTTTGTCCCCTTTTCCGTCACCGCGACCGATTTCTGTTTTGCCGCCATCTTCTGATCCGGTTCCTGTCCCCGTTCGTTACTCTGACAAGGAACGCCCGCCCCATCGACCGGACTTTTCCGGTGGGCTGAATGGGCGGGATTGTCGCACTTGTTGCCAGTGAATCCTGGTACGCGGGGGTAGAACTCCCCCATTGTCTTTTCGTGTGATTTCGCATCATGACCGAGCCTGTCCGACCTGGCAGTCTGTTTGGCTGGTTTTCCCGCCTGAGCAGCAAGGTCCAGTCACTTCTGGCAGGCCTCCTGCTGTTGCTCGGGGCGTTTCCGACCATCGCGTGGATCGAAAACCGGGCGGTCGACGCCGCAAGATTTGACGAGCAAAGGAGTTCCCTCGCGGTCACCGTTCCACCCGATTCCGTGGACAGCAGTCACGAGGGCCAACTGGTGCACGTCGTGGGGGAACTGTCCACGACCGAAACGCTGACCGACCCGATCCTGAATTTCGGCCTGGTGGCCCTCCAGATGGAACGCCAGGTCGAAATGTTTCAGTGGGTCGAACATACCCATTCCGAAACGCGGGCCACGCCAGGGGGTGGCTCGAAAGCGGAACTGGTGGCGACTTACTCGCGACAGTGGTCGGCCAAGCCGGTCGATTCCCGGCGATTCGTCGAAAAGGGCTATGACAACCCCACCGAGCGGTTTGTTTCCGATTGGCGGGCCGAGGCGACGACCGCCAATCTCGGCGCGTTTTCTGTTCCGGCATTCCTGCGGGAGCAGTATCAAGCCCTGACGCCCGTCGAATTGACGGTCGCCGATCTCGACCGACTGTCGCCCGATCTCAAGGCCCGGTTGAAACTTCTGGAGGGGCGGCTGGTCAGTTCCGCCGACCCGGCCCAGCCCCAGGTCGGCGATCTTCGCATCCGACTCGTGGCCGCCAGGCCCGGTCGCGTGACCGTGCTCGCCCGGCAGACGGGGAACAGCTTTGAACCCTATCTGCCCAATGCGGCCGGTGTGGCGCCGATTGGTCGAATGCAGTCGAACGAGGTCACTGCGGACGAACTTCTGGCCGGGTTGCAGCCCGATGCCTCGAAGTGGACCTGGTGGCTGCGCGGTGTGGGCGTGATCCTCGTCTGGCTGGGGGTTGTCTGCGTGAGTGGTCCCGTGACAACCGCTTGTTCCGTCACGCCTTACGTCAACGACATTGTCCTCGCCACGGGGCGGCTGTTCCCCACCTACGTGGCGTTTCTCGTCTGGGTGATCACGGTGAGCGGGCACTGGTTTGGCCTGCGTCCCGTGTTTGTGATTGGCGGATATCTGGTGCTCATTGCGCTCACCTATCAACTGTGGGTTCGCGGGCGGAGTCTGCGAGCCCGCTCGCGGAGTACATCGACTCGCGCGACCAGCTCTCGGGCGAACGCGATGTAGCGGGGAGCTCCAGCGGTGGTGCCAACGTTTTCTCTTGTTTTGGCGCGGGTTGCGGTTGGGAATGGTTGAGCCTCCGGGCGCTGACGCTTCCGGCTCCCCTTTGATCGCGATTTCCTATTTGATTGCGCGCTGTGCGTGGTCCGACCAACGCACCCTTGCCCCTGCCCCCCTTTCGAGTTTTGGACCGCATCGCTAACGTTTCCCCGCCCGCTCTCGTCCCCAACCGGACTCCTGGAACACCGCTGGGGTGGGCTGGCGGGGCGGCGGGTGGACCGCCGTGATTCTGTCGTGACGTTGATCTCATGATTCTGCTCAAAGCC
>JAIXZD010000565.1 GCA_027489895.1 Planctomycetaceae bacterium | reverse complement strand
TTGCAAGTCTTGGGAAGCCTCACGGCTTCCGCTACTGGCTGCTGCTACCGGCTTCTGCGACAGGCGTCCTCACGAATCGGGACGTTTGCATTGGTCGGGCGTGGGGGCGGGACGGTAAGCTTCCGGGTCTGGCTGTCAACTTCCGGGGAGTGAGTGGTTATGGGGCTGTTGGATCGTCTGAAGGCGGGACTGAAGCGGACCAAGGATCTGCTGTTCACCGATGTGCGCGACCTGTTCAAATCGGGCGAACCGCTCACCGAGGAGCGTCTGGAGCAGTTTTTTGCCCGTCTGATCGCCACCGACATGGGCGTGGCCGCCGCCAATGCGATTCGCGAGGAATTGCGCAAGGAGCACCTGGGCCGACTCGTCGATGTCGACGCGATCTGGGCCACGGTGAAGGCCCAGCTCAAACTGCTCCTGAAGGGCGGCGAGGGGACCAGTTGGAACCAGACCGAGCCGCTGTCGGCGCTCAATCTCGGCGAATCGAAACCCGCGGTGATTCTGGTGGCGGGCGTGAATGGCGTCGGAAAAACCACCTCGATCGCCAAGCTGGCGAACCTGCTCAAAAAGAATGGCAAGTCGGTTGTCCTGGCAGCGGGCGATACGTTCCGGGCGGCGGCGGTCGAACAGTTGACGCTCTGGAGCAAGCGCCTGGACTGCGAGATCGTCACCAAACCTGCGGGGTCCGATCCCGCGAGCGTGGCGCATGCCGGCTGCTCGCGGGCGCTCGAAATCGGCGCGGATGTCGTGATCGTCGATACGGCCGGACGGCTGCAGACGCAGGCCAACCTGATGAAGGAACTGGAAAAAATTCACCGGGTCATTTCAGCACGGGTGCCCGGAGCGCCGCAGGAAGTGCTGCTGGTGCTCGATGCCACGACGGGCCAGAACGGCGTGATTCAGGCGAAATCGTTCTCTCAGGCGGTCCACTGCACGGGGCTGGTGCTCGCGAAACTCGATGGAACGGCCAAGGGCGGAGTGGTCGTGGCGATCCGTCAAAGCATGAATCTTCCCGTGAAGTTCGTGGGCGTGGGCGAACAGATCGACGACCTCGAAGTCTTCGATGCCGAGCAGTTTGTGGAAGCACTCTTCGCCTGACTTCGTGAAGATTCTTAACTTAATCTTCACATTGGACCGCTGGGAAACTTCACCGTTCAGCTTTAGTCTTCGCAATCGTTTTCCGCGCGGGAACGTCCCCTCAGGCCGAGTATTGGCCCGAAGCGTCCTGAACGCGGAAAACTGGCGGCTTCTGGGAAACGACATTCAGACTCGACAACAATTGAGGCGGGACATGCGGAATTCAAGCTGGGCTGGGTTGGTGGCGTTGGCGTTGACAATGACCGGTTGCGGAGAGACTCCGAAACCGGCCCCGGCTCCTACCACGGGGCCTTCGCCTGAGGCGATCATGGCGAACCCCCCGACTCTCACCCCCGAGGGAATTGCTCCTGCAGCCGCTCCCGCCGCAGCCGCCCCCGCGAGTGCCGCGGGCGTGTTGCCCTCGCCGGAAACGATCCGGTCGGGTGAGTATGCCCCGCTCTCCCGCCCGCTGTTTATCTACGTCAACAAGAAGTCACTCGCCGAGAAGCCCCAACTGGCGTTCTACGTGCAGACTTATCTGGGTGCCGGGCAGGCCAAAGTCGGCGAAGTCGGGTACATCCCGCTGCACGAAGACGAACTGGCCAAGGCCAAGTCCGATGTCGCTGCCGCTGGCCTCACCGCTGAAATCGCCGCCGACAAGGCCGAGGGCAAGGTGAAGATCGACGGTTCGAGCACCGTGTTCCCGCTGTCGCAGGAAATCGCCAAGCTGGTGATCGAACTGACGGGCGACAAGGTGAATGTCGAAGTCGCCAAGTCGGGTACCGGGGGCGGATTCAAGAAGTTCGTGAAGGGCGAGACTGACATCAACGGCGCGTCGCGACCGATCACCGAAGAAGAAGGCAAAGCGGCCGCCGAGAACGGCGTCGAATATGTCGGCTTCAAGGTGGCGCTCGACGGAATCTCGATCGTGGTCAGCGCTGAGAACGACTTCCTGACGTCGATCACCGTCGATCAGCTCAAGTCGATCTGGAAGCCGGACACGACGGTCAAGAAGTGGAAAGATGTCGATCCGTCGTGGCCGGACAGCGAAATCGCTCTCTACGGGGCCGATGCCGATTCGGGCACGTTCGACTTCTTCACGGAAGTGATCAACGGGAAGGCCAAGCAGAGCCGGACCGACTACACCGCGAGCGGCAACGACAACGACCTGGTTCGCGGCGTGGCGGGCGACAAGTACTCGCTGGGGTACATCCCGTTCGCTTACTACCTGGAAAACAAAGATACGCTGAAGCTGATCGCGGTGGTTCCCGCGGCGAAGAAAGAATAGTCCGCTCGCCGTGATCCACGGTGAACGGTGACAGAAATGAAATGGAATGAATCAGCGGCCCCCGAACCAGCGGTTCGGGGGCCGTGTTTTGCGTTGAAAGTTCGTGCCGACGGGAGTTTTGGGGATCGCCTTAGCACCCGCCACGGGTGCCTTGTTCGATTCTGAAGTGACTCGCGTCTGGGTCTGGTTTCTTGCGAGTGAGGCGCTGTTCGACGTGTCGGCCGGGAAAATGCCGCCGCAGTTTACGGGAGCTGGGTCACTGGACCAGCGCTGGTCGTGGCTGCGCGCCCGCGAACTGCTGATCCAGTATTCGCTCGTCGCCTGTGCGCTGCTGTCGATCGCGACGACGGCCTTCATCATTTACATCCTGCTGGTCGAGACCTGGGCGTTTTTCCAACAGGTTTCTCTCGCGCAGTTCCTGTTCGATACCCGCTGGGCACCGCAGTATCCGGGGAACCGCCGGTTCGGAATCTGGCCGCTGATCGCGGGGACCTTCATGGTGGCGGGGATTGCGCTGTCGATCGGAATTCCGGTCGGCCTCGGGAGTGCGATCTACCTCAGCGAATATGCGCAGCCCCGGTTCCGCAACATGATCAAGCCGGTTCTCGAAATCTTGGCGGGGATTCCGACGGTCGTGTTTGGGTACTTTGGCCTCGTGATCATCACGCCGTATCTCATCAAGCCGCTCGCCAAGGCGCTGCTGGGGATGGATGTTGACACGATGAACGCGCTCTCCGCGGGGATCGTCGTGGGGATCATGATCATCCCGACGATCTCGTCGCTGAGCGAAGACGTGCTGCGATCGGTGCCCCGCGGCCTGCGCGAAGCGGCTTACGCCCTCGGTTCAACCCGGTTTGACGTATCAGTCCGCGTTGTGGTTCCCGCGGCACTCTCCGGCATCCTGGCCTCCTTTCTGCTCGCCATGGCGCGGGCAGTCGGCGAGACGATGGCGGTGGTGATCGCGGGCGGACAGAACCCCAGGCTCACGGCCAATCCGTTCAAGCAGATCGAATCAATGACGGCCTACATCGTGAATATCAGCCTCGGCGAGGCGGCCGCCGGATCGATTGAAGAGTTGAGCCTGTACGCCGTCGCGATGACGCTGTTCCTCATCACGCTGTCGACGAACATCGCCGCCCAGTTCATTCTGCGCCGGTTCCGGGAGGTCTACCAATGAGTACCCCCGGTCCGAATTCCGATGTGCCCGTCCCCATGGCCTCGCCAGCGGGAAATCCCCCGGTTCGTGTCCCGCCTCCATCGACCGCGGCCGGTCAGCCTTTGGGAGGCGGATTTGTGGGCCGGCGGCGGGATGTAGCCGGGTCGATCTTTCACGCGCTCTGCCTCGGGGCGACGCTGTTTGGCATCGTCGTGCTGGGCGTACTGTTCGGCGCGGTTGCCTGGCAGGCCTGGGGCTGGCTCGACGGTCAGTTTCTGATCTCGTACGACGACTCCAAGCCCGCCAAGGCGGGGATCCTTGCCGGGTTATGGGGTAGTCTCTGGCTGATGCTGCTGACGGGCCTGTTCTCCGTGCCGGTCGGTGTGGGGGCGGCCGTCTATCTGGAAGAGTATGCCAAGGGAACCTGGCTCACCCGGCTGATTCAGTTGAACATCGCGAACCTCGCCGGGGTGCCGTCGATCGTTTATGGAATTCTGGGCGTGACGGTGTTCGTCCGGAATCTCGGGGTTTTCGGCACGCAGCAGCATGCCCTCGAAATAGTTTTGCTGGGCACGAAGCTGACAATCCCCTTCCCGCTGGGCGTCACGGTCCTCTCCGGGGCGCTCACGCTGTCGCTATTGGTCTTGCCCACGGTCATTATCGCGACGCAGGAAGCCCTGCGTTCGGTGCCGCCCTCGATCCGGCATGGTTCGTATGCTCTGGGCGCGACGAAGTGGCAGACGATCTGGCATCAGGTGCTGCCCGCGGCCATTCCCGGAATTCTGACGGGCGTGATTTTGGCGCTCTCGCGAGCGATTGGGGAAGCCGCCCCGCTACTTATGATCGGGATCCCGACGTTTATCGCCTCGGTGCCGGGGGGAATCGATTCCCCGGCCGACCTCGTCCGGAATCCGGCAGCCATTCTGCAGGTGCCGTTCGACAGTGGCAGCGCGATGCCGCTGATCATTTTCAACTGGGTGACGCTGCCGCAGCGGGATTTCCGTCACGTCGCGGCAGCGGGGATCATGGTGCTGGTGATTGTCTTGCTGACGTTCAACACGGTGGCAATCCTCATTCGACAGCGATTCCAGAAGCGAATACGGTGGTAAGTGAATTCAGCGGCAGCAGGGACGGTCCGGCCGCGAATGGAAGTCACGAAGGTCGGTTCGCGACGGTAATGCGGGCATCGACATTCGAGGAGAAGGCAAGTGGCCGTTCTGCAATCGTTTACTGACCTGGTCCAAAAGAAGCCGCGTATGGATGCCCCGACCGAGGAAACGTCCACCCCCGCGCTCCCCAAGATCGAGGCGCGGTCGCTCTGCTTCTATTACGGGGCATCGCAGGCCCTGTTCGATATCACCCTGAAGGTGCCCGAGCGGAAAGTGACCGCGCTGATCGGTCCTTCGGGCTGCGGGAAAAGCACGTTCCTACGAACGCTCAACCGCATGAACGATCTGATCGAACAGCGGCGGATCACCGGCGAGATTCTGGTCGACGGCGTCGACATCTACCAGCCGCAGATCGATGTCGTCGCCCTGCGGAAGCGGGTGGGGATGGTGTTCCAGAAGTCGAATCCGTTCCCCAAATCAATTTACGACAACATCGCCTATGGCCCGCGGATTGCTGGTCAGAAGAACAAGGCCGAGCTGGACCAGTTGGTCGAGCAGTGCCTGCGGAAAGCCGCCCTCTGGGAAGAAGTCAAAGATCGGCTGCACCAGTCGGCGCTCGATCTTTCGGGGGGCCAGCAGCAGCGGATGTGTATCGCGCGGACGCTGGCGACCAACCCGGATGTCGTGCTGATGGACGAACCGGCCTCGGCCCTCGACCCGGCCTCCACGTCGCGGATTGAAGACCTGATCTTTGAACTGAAAAGCAAGTACACGATCGTCATCGTGACGCATAACATGCAGCAGGCGGCCCGCGTGAGTGACTTCACCGCGTTCTTCTACCAGGGTCGGCTGGTCGAATTCGGGGAAACGTCGGAACTGTTCACCCGGCCCCGCGAAAAACAGACGGAAGATTACATCACCGGTCGGTTCGGTTAAGCGCTGGTTGAATCAACACGGGCTGCGATCCGAAGGTGAGTTGCGTACGAGTGGTTGGGTTTGAGGTGACAAAGACGGACGCTCCCGCGGCGGAATCGCACTGGCGAGGCTGGTGTCGATTCTTTCGTTCGGAAGTTTCCGCGTAACGCGGCCTGGCGTTGCAGGGCATCAGGGCGGGTGCCTCGGCGGCCGCGTGTGGGGAGAGGAGTCCGGCGGCGATGTCGATTCACTTGCAGCGCGATCTGGAAACACTCCATCGGCACATCATGTCGATGTGCGCGATGGTCGAAGAAATTGTCCATAAGGCGGTCGAGGATATTGGCCGTCCCGATGCCGAACTGTCGCGCCGGCTCGTCGAGCAGGACGACGAGATCGACCGCTGGGACGTCCGCATCGAAGAGGAGTGCCTCAAGATTCTGGCGCTGCACGCGCCGGTCGCCAACGATCTCCGCCGCGTTACGTCGGTGATGAAGATCAGTTGGGAACTCGAACGCGTCGCGGACCTGGGCGTCAACATCGCCGAGCGGGCGATGGAACTGATCGGCCAGCCCGAACTGCCCGTCCCGGAAAAGCTGCATGAGATGGCGCGCGTCGCGCTCGATATGTTGCGGCTCAGCCTCGACGCGTTTGTCTCGCTCGACAGCCGCCTGGCCCGCGAGGTCTGCGGTCAGGACGACATGGTCGACGCGCTCAATCGCGAGATCATCGATGAGCTGCTCGAACGCATCATGACGACGCCCAGCCTCGTCGATCCGCTCGTCAACCTCTTCTCCGTCTCGCGGCACATCGAGCGGGTCGCCGACCATGCGACCAACATCGCCGAGACGGTGGTCTACCTCGCCGAAGGCGAGATCATCCGCCACAACCACGAGTTCTGGAAGGCCTGACCGCAGCGCCCCAGCCTGTAGCGGAAGCCGTGAGGCTTCCCCCGCGCCGCGGAACGCATGCGTGATGGTTTCTGTTTGTCGAACGGTTTCGTACTCTGGAAGCGTCGTGGGTTGTCGCCGCCGGGCTGTTCGGCTGGATGGATCGACCCGGGCGGATGGCCAGGTGGGACCGGAGGACTTCGCGTGCGGACAACAGGATCGATGTCGTCAAAGGGGATGAGCGGGCCAGTGGTTCCAGGTCGGCTGACCGTGCCGAGTGCCTGTCGCGCGGCTGGCGTCTGCACGCTGGTCTTGACCGCTGTGTCACTGTGGTCCGGCAGGCTGTGGACCTCTGGCGACGCGACGTTCCCGCTCGGTGCGAACCAGGCGTTCGCCGAAGACACCCCTGGCGCGACGGAACGGCTCGTCCTGACCCAGAAGCCGACCAAAACCGCGCTCATGGTCAACGGCCAGTTGATCTCCCCGGCGGGCGTACCGGTCGACCCGCTGACCTCGACCGCCAAATGGATCTGGGGCGCGGCCGACGACAAGAACTACTTCGTCCGCAAGGTGATCTCGGGCGAGTGGAAGCAGGCGATGCTCAAGGCCTCGTGCGACAACGCGATGGAAGTGTGGGTCAACGGTGAGAAAGTCGGTGAGGCCGATGCCTGGGAAACGGCCACCGAGTTCAAGCTGCGGAAGTTCTTCAAGCCGAAACAAGACAACACGCTCGTCATTCGCGCGATCAATAAAGGCGGAGCGGCTGGCCTGATCGGCGAGCTGACACTCGTTGCCCCCGACGACAAAGAGACGAAACTCGTCACCGACGAAACCTGGCAGGTGGCCGATTCGGCCGACGCCGCCGAATGGATCGCCCCGCGAGTTGTCGGCCAGCATGGCGACAAGCCCTGGGGAAACATCCTGGCCAAGGACGCCGATGTCAGCGAACCGTTCCATGTGCTCCCCGGCTACCAGGTCGAACTGCTGTTCACCGTCCCTAAGGAAACGATGGGGTCGTGGGTCAATCTCGTCTGCGATCCGCAGGGACGCCTGATCGCCAGCGATCAGCAGGACAAGGGGCTGTATCGCATCACCCCCCCGGCCATCGGGTCGAGCGAAGAGACGAAAGTTGAAAAGCTGGATGTCCCCATGACCGGCGTGCAGGGCTTCCTGTTTGCACACGGGGCGCTGTATGTCTCGGTGAATGGCGGACCGGGAAGCGGGCTGTATCGCCTGAAAGACACCAACAACGACGATCAGTTCGACGAGGTCGTCAAGCTGAAGGAGTTCCGCGGCGGGGGCGAACATGGCCCGCACGCGCTGCGAATGGCACCCGACGGCGAATCGATTTACGTGATCGCCGGGAATCACGTTCTGCCGCCATTCGAACTCGAACGCCGGACGCCGATCCAGACGATGGCGGGTATTCGCGAAGAGCAGTTGCAGGTCGCGCTTCCGGAAGGGGCGACCAGTCGGATCGCTCCGAATTGGGATGAAGACCTCGTCACCCCCCGGCAGTGGGATGCGGGTGGGCATGCCGTGGGCGTGATGGCGCCCGGAGGCTGGGTCGCCAAGACCGACAAAGATGGCAAAACGTGGGAGGCGATCAGCGTCGGCTATCGCAACCCGTTCGACATGGCGTTCAACGCCGACAACGAACTGTTTGTCTACGACGCCGACATGGAGTGGGACTACGGGCTGCCGTGGTACCGCCCGACGCGAATCAATCATGCGACCAGCGGCAGCGAGTTCGGCTGGCGGAGCGGTTCGGGCAAGTGGCCCAAGTATTACCTCGATAGCCTCGCCGAAGTGGTCGATATCGGCCCGGGCTCGCCCGTGGGCGTCGACTTTGGTTACGGGCTGAAGTTCCCCGCGAAGTACCAGAAGGCGCTGTACATCTGCGACTGGACGTTCGGCACGATGTACGCCATTCATATCGAGCCTTCGGGCGCCTCGTACAAGGGCGTGAAGGAAGAGTTCCTGTCGCGCACTCCCCTGCCCCTCACCGATGTCACCGTGGGCAAGGATGGGGCGATGTACTTCACAATGGGCGGCCGGGGAACCCAGTCGGGCCTCTTCCGTGTCACTTACACCGGCACCGAGTCCACCGCCCCGGTCGATGCCAAAGACGCCCGCGAGAGCGAAGCGCGAGCCTTGCGTCACAAACTGGAAGCCTTCCACACCCAGGTGGCCGATGCCGCTGCCGTGCGGACGCTGCTGGTGCCCAGCCTGGCCAGTAAAGATCGAGTGATTCGTTACACCGCCCGCGTCGCGCTGGAACGGGTGCCGACTGACGTCTGGTCGCCGTTTATCACCTCCAGCACTGATTTCGAAACCGTGGTGACGGGAGTGGCGGGGCTGGCCCGAGTGGGCGGTAAAGAGCTGCGAACCCAATTGCTGACAGCGCTGGGCCGCTTGAACTGGGACGGACTGAGCGAGTTCCAACTGCTCGAATTGATCCGCGCCTATCAGTTGGTCGTGATCCGCCTGGGCCTGCCCGAAGGGCCGGAACGTGAGGCGGTGCTCGCCAAACTCGATCCGCAGTTCCCCGCCTCCAGCGATTTTGTCACGAAGGAACTGGCCGCACTGCTTGTCGCCCTCGACTCGGCCAAGCTGCTCGACAAGGCGATTCCGCTGCTGGCCAAAGAGCGGAAGCTGGTCGACCAGTCGTACGGCGGTCTGCTCGAACGGAACAAGGGGTACGGGGAAGCCGTTGCGGGAGCACTCGCCAACGCGCCCGACATGCTGCAGACGGCCCTCGTGTTTGATCTGCGGTCGAAGAAATCCGGCTGGTCTCTGGATCACCGCAAGGCGTACTTCGGCTGGTTCGAGAAGGCCCGCGCCTGGTCGGGCGGAAACAGCTACCAGAAGTACCTCACCAATATCGACCGGGAAGCGTTCGAGGCCGCGACCGAGCAGGAACGGCTGGCGATCGAAGCACTCGGCGCGCGAAAGCCGTATGTCGCCCCCGAGCTGCCCAAGGCCAAAGGCCCGGGTCAGGCGTGGACGACCGACACCGTGCTCGCGGCCGTGGGGACTGGGCTCACCAACCGGAACTTCAAGAATGGCCAGACGATGTTCGCCGCGGCGCGATGCATCGTCTGTCACCGGTTTGGTGGCGATGGCGGTGCCACCGGTCCCGATCTCACGCAGACGGCCGGTCGGTTCGGAATGAAGGACCTCGTCGAGGCGATTGTCGACCCGAGCAAGGTGATCTCCGACCAGTACAAGGCCACGGTCCTCCAGACGACGGACGGTAAGACCTACACCGGCCGGGTCGTCAGCGAGACGGGTGAAGCCCTGACGATGGTGATCGATCCGGAAGATTCGTCGAAGATTGTCACCGTGAAGCGCAGCGACATCGAAGAGATGCAGGTCTCCGGAACCTCGCTCATGCCCAAGGAACTGCTCCTGCCGCTGAACGAGGCCGAAGTGCTCGACATGCTCGCCTACATCCTGTCGCGGGGCGACGCCAAGCACGCCATGTTCCGGTAGCGCAGCCGT
>JAIXZD010000535.1 GCA_027489895.1 Planctomycetaceae bacterium | reverse complement strand
GATCGGATGCGCCGCGCCGTCACCCGTCACGACAGGAACCGGCGGGCGGACCACGGGACGATAGGCCCAGTAGTTCCGATCCGCGTCGGTGATCTCAAACACCTTGCGGATCGCCGGACCGGTCGTCCCCGGCGCATCCGTCCCCGGTGAGGCTGGCCACTTCGCCCCCAGCTTCACCCACCGCGTCAGGTCGGCAATCTGCGTCTCGGCCAGCTTCCCCTTGGGCGGCATCTGCAAACCGGCGTCTTCATACCGAATCGCCGTGACGAGCAAACTGTTCTCCACATCGCCCGGCTCCAGCGAAGGCCCCGAGTCTCCACCCGCCGTCAGCGCCGCCAGCGAATCGACCCGCAACCCCCCCTTTTGCTTCTCCGCCCCATGACAGCCCTGGCAATGCTCCACCAGCACCGGCCGAACCTTGTTCTCAAAGAAGCGAACCGACTCCGCATCCTCCTCCGCCGCCGCAAACCCCGCCCCCCCCAGCAACACCCCCACCACCAACAGGCTGTAGCGGAAGCCCTGGCGAAAGCTGTAGCGGAAGCCGTGAGGCTTCCCCCGCGCAGCGGCCCCCACCCCAGACCACCCCGCCGCCAAAAACCGCACCGCGGCCCCAGCCAAAGCTCCGCCCCAACCCGCAACCGCACACCAGTGAGAACGCATCCGCAGCACCCCTCCGGGAATTATTTTCAAACCTATTGTAATTTATTCGACCCCCGCTATCCTTTCAAGAGGCTCCGCCCCATTTTCCCGCTCGTTCGTAGGGTGGGCACTGCCCACCAGCGCTCACCAACATGGCCTCCACACACCAACTGGATCGCCAACCGGCGCTAACGATCCCCACCCATGACCAGCGGTTGATGTCCGTTGAAGCCGGGGGCTTGCCGTTCGGGGATTGCAAACTGGTGAGCCTTGGTGGGCAGTGCCCACCCTACTCCTCATAGCCCGTTGTCCATGTTGCCGCTCACCTCCCACGCCCGTCCCTCGCTGCTCCGCCGCCTCAACGAGCAGTCGATCCTTCGCGAGCTGCAAGCCCGGGGACCCCTCTCCCGCGCCGACCTCACCCGCCTCACCGGCATCAGCGGCCCCACCGTCACCCGCGCCATCCTCGCCCTCCTCGAAGCCCGGCTCGTCGAGGAAGAAGAAGTCAAACAGGGCCTCGTCGGCCGTCCTGGAAAAATCGTCCGCCTCGCCCGCTCGGGCGTCACACTCGTCGGCGTCGTCATTGGTTCCCGCGTCTGCGAAGTGGTCCGCGCCAACCTCGAAGGCCAGCTCGACCTCGACAGCCTCCACACCTTCCCCACTCCCACCGACTACCGCGACCTCATCGAAGCGATCGCCGAACCGATCCGCACCTGGCAGGCCACCCTTGAGGCCGACATTCTCGGTGTGGGCGTCAGTCTCCCCGGCCTTTTCGATACCCGCTCCGAACGCTCGATCACCTCGCCCAACGTCCCCCAGACCAATGGCCAACTCGTGGGCGACGATCTCCGCGCCGCCCTCAATGGCCTGCTCGATGTCACCATCCTGCAGGAATGCGACGGGCTGGGCCTCGCCGAACAGCTCTATGGCGAAGCGAAAGGCGAACGCGACTTCGCCATTCTCGATATCAGCGAAGGGATGGGCCTGGGCGTTGTCGAACGGGGGCATCTGCTCGAAGGACACAGTGGCCTCGCCGGGGAGATCGGACACATCACCGTCCGCCTCGATGGCCGTCGCTGCGGCTGCGGGAACCACGGCTGCCTCGAAACCGAAGCGACCGATTCCGCGCTCCTCGCCATCGTCGCCCAGCGCCTCGCGGCCACCCAGCCCGAACTGCTCCCCGACGAACCGCTCACCATGCACTGGCTGCGGAAGGCCGTGGAAGCGGGGACGGTCGACGTCACCGCCGAACTCGTTCCGCTGATTCAGTACCTGGGGGTCGCCCTCGCCGCGGTCATCAACATCTTCAATCCGAAGCGGCTGTTCGTGTATGGCCTCTGTTTCGACCTGCGCCCCGGCCTGTTTGACGACGTGCTCGCCGAAACGAGTCGACGGGCGCTCGCCCCCTCCCTGCGCGACTGCACCATCGTCCGCGCCCGCGGCAACAAACAGCTCGGTGCCATCGCCGCCGCGATCCACCCCCTCACTCAGCGCCACGAACCGACCTGACCGAGGTTCACACCGCAGGCGAGCCGACCACGCCCACCATGTCCCACGCAGATCGCCCTACCGCCTCCCTCGAAACCCTCCGCCTGCGGGCCAGGCTGCTCGCTGCCACCCGCGCCTTCTTTGATGCCCGCGGCGCGTTCGAGGTCGACACGCCGCTGCTCTCGGCCGACCGCGTCATCGACAGTCACATCGACCCGTTTGAGGTCCGCCCCGCCGACTCTCCTTCCAGCTCGCCCCTTTACCTGCAGACCTCGCCCGAGTTCGCCATGAAGCGGCTGCTCGCGGCCGGGGCACCCGCGATTTATCAGCTCGGCAAGGTGTTTCGTGCGGGAGAACGCGGGACACGGCACAACCCCGAGTTCACCCTGCTCGAGTGGTACGAACCAGCCGCCTCCGAAGCCGAGATCATGTCGACCACCGAACAGCTCGTCCGCACGCTGGTCGCCCTCGCGCCCGAGCGGCGTGTGGCCGCCCTCGCCGCCGACTGTGCCGCCCCGTTCATTCGCACCACGTACTCCGAACTGTTCCAGAGCTTCTGCGGGTTCGATCCGCTCATCACCCCCACACCAAAAATCGAAGCGGTGGCCCGAGCCCAACTGGGAGACAGCGTCCCCGCCAGTCTCGCCCCCGACGATCGTGATGGCTGGCTCAACCTGCTGCTGACCGAGCGGATCGAACCCTATCTGGGCCAGGAGGATGGCCCGCAGTTCGTCACCGAGTACCCGGCCTCGCAGGCGGCGCTTGCGCAAACGCGCCTCCGACCCGATGGAGCCGTCGTGGCCGGGCGGTTCGAGCTCTATTGGCTGGGCCTCGAACTGTGCAACGGCTACCACGAACTGACCGACCCGGTAGAACTTCGCCGGCGGATCGCGACGACCAGCCAGGAGCGCGCGCGGAACGGACTGCCCCCGCTCCCGCAGGACTCGGGCCTGCTGCGGGCGATGGAGGCGGGACTCCCCCCCTGTGCGGGGAATGCGGTTGGATTTGACCGGCTGGTCATGCGGATTGTGGGGGCCAGGACCATCGACGAGGTGATCCCCTTCCCGCTGGACCGCGCCTGACCCGATTGCAGGCACGGAACCGATCTCGATACTCTCACACGAGTTACGCTATTGCGGAACCAGCGAACACCGCTTCAAAAATATTCCTGAAGACGATTTACACCGGATGACGAAGAGATATAATCCTTGGTCCACCGGTCAGACGACCAGTGAGACCGTCGGCCCCATCGTCTAGTCAGGTCCAGGACACAGGATTTTCATTCCTGCAACGCGGGTTCAAATCCCGCTGGGGTCATTATTTTGAAAGAAACCCTCGGATTTCCGGGGGTTTTTTCATTTCCGGGAGTCGGTTCCCCCTCAATTCCGACGCACTCCACGACGCATTGCGTCGGAATTTGCGTTGCCTCGGAAGCCGCGCGGTCGAAGTCGGCGTCGGTCACCATCAAGTAATGCTTGTTGGCGACCTGCACCGTGTTCCCCATCCATTGCGCCACGCTATGGGCCGGAAAACGAGCCGTCAGATCAGTTTGTGCCGATGCTCGCAGGTTGTGCCACAATTTCGGCCAGGCAACGATTCCCGCCTTCTCCAATTTCTTGAGGAGAAACGTCCGCAGATTGCAGGCCGCCCAGAACCCCTTCTCCGCCTTGCGTCGTGAATCCCTCTCCCGGAGCCGCTCGAAAACGTAGAGCCCCTCGGGGGCCACAGCAAAGAGGGCTTCCAAGTGCGGCAGAATCTCAGGCAGAAGCGGGGCCACCCGGAACGACTTGCCGTGTCCCTCCGTTTTGGGCGAGCGAATTTTGATTCTCCGCCGCTCCCAGTCGATATCCGACCAGACCATCGAGAACGGTTCGGATGGGGTTCGCAACCCGAGATACCGGGCGAGGGCCAGGAGCGCCCGCCATTCGGGATCGGGTTCGGCCGCGATGAGTGTTTCGATCGTCTCGCGCGGAACATACTGCCGCCGTTCCTGATTCACCGTGCAGGGCCTGCGCACTTCGTCGAACGGGTTCCGGTCCACCAGTCCTCGCCGGACCGCGTCCCGCCAGATTGTGGCCGACCATGAGATTCGCTTCCCGAGCGTCGCCGGACTCAACCCCTTGGGCTTCCCGGATGACTCACCTCGAACCCTCGCGTCTGTTGCCAGCCAGCGGGAAAAGTCGTCCGCGTCGGCGGGCCGAACGTCAGCAAGGGCAGTCGTTCCGAAGTACTGACACAAGTTCCTGACCACTTGGCCGAGAACGAGCCGACTCCCCGGTTTGATATCCGTCCGCAGGGCGAGATACGCCTCGGCATGCTCGGCCACCGACACCCGAACAGCTTTCGCCTTTTCCCGTGGGTTCACTAGACCCACCGCGACCAGCTTCGCGTGAACGTCGTCGCCCAGACCATCGAGCCGCTTGGCCAGCGTCGGAGACGTTTCCAATCCGCAGGCCGCCGATTCGAGAATGCTCTCGACCAGTCGCTTGAGGTCGTCCGCGGCGCGGGCGGAAATCTTCCCGGCGTAGAGCGTTCGCCGCTTGCGGTCGAGGCCCGAGAACTGGATGCGGCGGTTACCGTTGGTGTCCGTCGACACGGTTGCCATAAGGAGATCCTTCCTGAAATGTGTCGCCCTGGTTAGGCCGTTGGCCGGAAGGGCGTCACTTGTCCAAAAACACGTTACCAACTTCTGAGCGAGGAGCGGGGTGAGGCCGCTCGAAGAGTGACCGTTCGGATCAGCGCCCTGATTCGCCAGCGGGCAAGGCCCAGGCCTACAGGGCGACCGGGAGGTGAGACGCCGGTCACCCTGTAGCGTGGACGAGCCGAACCGTGATGGCCGACCGGCTTAGACCGCTGTGCCCCCCGGTTGGTTCACCAGAGCGGGCAGAACGGTCCGCTGGCAGTCCTATGTCTCACGACCCGGCACTGTCCGCCGACCCCTCAGGGGCGGGCGGTTCGGCCCGCCGTTCCTGCGCCGCGAGCCACGCATCGAGGCTCGCGACGCGATAAATTTTGATCCGGCCAATGCTGACGGTCGGGGGCCCGTCCGGCAGTTCGCGCAACGTCTTCGAGCAGATCCCCAGCGAGGCGGCGGCCTCTTCTGGCCGCAGTGCGAGCCTTGGGATATCTGGCGTCGCGGGCGGCCGCAGCGCGGGTGGAACGGGCTGGTTGTTACGCATTGCTGTGCCCTCCGATCGACTGCGGTAACCTGACCTTCAATTCTTCGATTGATATGACTGACGAGCTCATGGCGGCCCCTCCCAAAATGGTCGTGCACAGCGTCGTGCACACAGTGACGCGACCAACTTGCGGCAAGAGCCCCGCGATAATCAGGGAAGGCTTTTCGAAACTCCGGAACCATTTCACCTGGCGGAAAGGGAGCGAATGAGCCGCCGATCGCCTGCACGATCCAATCCCGACGCCGGCTGGCGGGAGCTCCGGCGGCGGTTCCCCGACCATCCGCATCTCGACGACGAGAGCCTGCTCGCCCTGCCCGAGGCATTCCTCGCGGCGCTCCGCGAATGTGTCCCCGGACTGCTGACCAGCCAGGAGGTCGAGTTCGAGCAAGCCCTGCGGGAAACCGCGGCGACCGGGTTCTTTCGTCAGCAACGACTCGTCTCGACGGTCCTGGAACCAGGGCCGGCGCCCGACGAACGGGCGAGTCGCCCGCCGGACGCCACCGCGGCTGAGGGACACAGTCACCGCGGCCAGCAGGCCCTTCTGGACGTTTTGCAGTACGGCGCGATCTCGCTCCAAGTGGCGATCGACCGACAGGATCGAGAGTGGGAGCTCATTGAAG
>JAIXZD010000171.1 GCA_027489895.1 Planctomycetaceae bacterium | reverse complement strand
TTCTGAGGAAAAATTCAACGGGATGGATTGCGTCTCTCTGGTCAGCCGATAATATCACCGACCTAATTGGTGGTATTTCAAGCCGGGGAGCCGAGACATGCCCGTTTTTCATGACAATCTGGAAGCGATCGGACGCACGCCGCTCGTCGAGATCCGCCGACTCACCAAGGATCTCGGCGCGACCGTCCTCGCCAAGATCGAGGGTCGGAACCCGGCGTACAGCGTCAAGTGCCGGATCGGTGTCTCCATGATTCGCGCGGCTGAGAAAGCCGGCCAGATTCCTCCCGGGACGCGGGTGATCGAAGCGACCAGTGGTAACACCGGGATCGCGCTCGCATTCGCCTGTGCCGCCCGCGGAATCCCGCTCACACTCACCATGCCCGATACGATGTCGCAAGAACGGCGGGCGATGTTGGTTGGTTACGGGGCCGAGCTGATCCTCACCCCCGGGGCCGATGGCATGCGGGGCGCCATTACCCGTGCGGAAGAACTGGCCGCGCAGCCGGGGTGGTACATGCCCCGGCAGTTCGATAACCCCTCCAACCCCCAGATTCACTTCGACACCACCGGCCCCGAAATCTGGGACGACACCCAGGGGCAGTTCGATGTGTTTGTGAGCGGTGTCGGAACGGGTGGCACGATCACCGGTGTCGGTCGCTACCTGCGGCAGGTCAAGAAGCACAAAGCCCACATCGTGGCCGTGGAACCGGCGGCCAGCCCGGTCCTGTCCGGCGGAGCACCGGGACGGCACAAGATTCAGGGGATCGGAGCCGGGTTCGTGCCGCGGGTGCTCGACCGCTCCGTGATCGACGAAGTGCTCACGGTGACCGACGACGAGTCGATTCAGACGGCCCGCCGGCTCATGAAGGAAGAGGGCATCACCTGCGGGATTAGCTGCGGCGCGGCGATGGCGGCCTCACTGAAAATCGCCGCCCGACCTCAGTTCAAGGGCAAGCGGATCGTGACGATCCTCCCCGACTCGGGCGAACGCTACCTCTCGACCGTTCTGTTTCAGATGTAGTTGTTCCGTTGTAACCGCTTGTTGAAGAACAACGGATTGACCTTTCATCGAGTGCCACTGGCTCTGCCAGTGCTCTTCCTTCGCGAGAGGACTCGCACTGGCAGAGCCAGTGGCACCCGGAAATTCGCGGTTCAGAATCTGTTCAACCGATGGTTCCGCGGGACATTCGACGACGGCCCGCCTGCTTCTGGTTTCACGCTCGTTCTGGTTCTCCTCACCTGGAGCCCTCATGTCTGACAATCTTCTGCAACGCAGCGTGACGACGGCCGTCGCGCGGAATCTCGCCAACACAACCAAGACATCACCCAAAATGATGTCGATCACCCCGCGCTGGCTGCTGAGCCTGTTGCCGTGGGTGCAGGTGAATGGCGGCACTTACCGCGTCAACCGGACGAAGATCGAACTGCCTCGGGCCGAGCGGATCGCCGTCGAGGTGTCGGACAAGTCGGCCACGTTCGCGCCCGAGGCGCTGCGGGGCGTGCCGCTGTTCGCCAAGTTGCCCGAAGCGATCATCTCGCGGATGGTCAAGAAGTTCCGGATTGAAGAGGTCGCGCTGGGTAAGGACCTGCTCATCGAAGGGGCCGACCAGAACAAGTTCTTCATCATCGCCCAGGGTCAGGTGGAAGTGCTCAGCAAGGGCGCCCACGGCAGCGACCTGCGGATTGCCCTGCTCACCGAAGGCGAGTACTTCGGCGAAACGGACCTCGTCTCGGACAAGCCCTCCGATGTCACCGTCCGCACGCTGACGCCCTGCGTGCTGTTGGCGCTCTCGCGAAAAGACCTCGACGCCGTCCTCAAGGAACTGCCGAACTTCACCGAGGATTTCCGCCGGGCGATTGCCGAGCATGAAGAGCTGCGGTCGTCCGTCAACAAGTTCGGTGAGCGCAATATCGACCTGGTCTCCGGATTCGCGGAGAACGTCGAGATTCCCGAGACGTTCGTCGACTACTCGGCCTCGCCGCGCGAGTACTCGCTCTCATCGGTGCAGACGGTGGTTCGCGTCCATACGCGGGTGTCCGATCTCTACAACGGTCCTTACGACCAGCTTGAAGAGCAGATGCGACTGACGATCGAGGGAATCAAAGAGCGACAGGAGTGGGAGCTGATCAACAACCGCAAGTTCGGGTTGATCCACTCGGCCGATTCGACGATGCGGATCAGCCCGCGGTACGGCGTGCCGACGCCCGACGACCTCGACGAACTGCTCGCCCTCGTCTGGAAGAAGCCGGCCTTCTTCCTCGCGCATCCCAAGGCGATCGCCGCCTTCGAACGCGAGTGCACCTGGCGGGGCGTGCCGCCGGTCACCATGAATCTGTTCGGCACCCCGGTGATCATTTGGCGGGGCGTTCCGCTGGTCCCGTGTGACAAGCTGGAAGTGAAGAGCCGGTTCCGCTCGAACCAGTGGCTGGGGACAACGAGCATCCTGCTGGTGCGAGTCGGTGAAGCGGATCAAGGTGTCGTCGGCCTGCATCAGTCGGGCATTCCCGGCGAGATCATGCCGAGCCTGTCGGCGCGGCTGATGGGGCTCGACAGCCTCGGCGTCGCCTCGTACCTGCTCACGCTGTACTACTCGTGCGCGGTGCTGACGGACGACGCGCTGGGCATCCTCGAAAATGTCGAGGTGGGCTACTACCACGACTACGGCCTGCGGGAAGTGAAAGGCTTCGAGAACGGCCTCGGGATCTAGTCCGACGTTTGCCAGGGTGACCCCGCGACAGACCGCGCGGGGTTGCCGGTGACGTTCGGATTCCACCAGATTCCCCTTGAGTGACCGTGAACGCCTGCACCGACAGGCCTGTCTGGTCAGCCGCAGTCCCGCGAGGCGAAGGAGTTTTGTGATGCCAGCAGAGATCACTCCCGATCTCGTGTCCGAAATGGCACGCCGGCTGTTTCAGCGCGATATCGTGCCGCAGGGACAGATGACCCCGGGTTCGTTGCCGCAGCAATCATTCTCTGCGGGTCATGACATCCCGGCCCCAGCGCTTCCGTCCGTCCCTTCATCGGGAATGGCCGGTTCGCCGCTCTCTGGCTCGCTGATTTCTGGCGGGGCGTTTCCAGCGGGAGTGCCCTCGCTCCCCGGTGGCACTCCCGTCCTCGGGGCGATGCCCGTCGGCCTGCCCCCCGTGAAAAGCCCCACTCCTCCGATCCCCGCAGCCGTCCCGCAATTGCCGCTCGCGCCGTTCTCGGCATCGGGCGTTCCGTTTCCCGCTCCACGGTTTCCGACCGCCCCATCCACCGTGCCCGACGCCCCCGCGAATGCGACGCGGCTGTCGGCGTCTGTCATCCCGGCGACCTCGTCCTCTCCCGGCCCAACCGCGCTGCCCACCGTGACTGCCGGCGACATGCCCGCCGTTCCGTCAGCCTCGATTCCCTCGACCTCGCTTCCGCCGACCGCATTGGGGACGTCGCGTGACGTGGCTTCTCCCGCGTTGGCTTCCGGGCAGGGCGGACCAGTCCCCACAGGCGTGTATGCCGCGTTAACTCGGGGCCTGACCGGTGCCTCAACGCACTCCCCGACGATGTCAGCTACACCGAGCCAGGCGACGCCCGCCTCCATCCCGGCCGCGAGCACGACGCCGAATGTCGCGGCGGACGACGGCCTCAAACGGTTCGTGTCGCGCGTGCGGATGGGGCACGTTCATACCGAAACCGATCTGGGAGAACAGGACGCCCGTCTGGGCTCGGTTCGCGAAGCGCTGCACACGGCGGCCGGTTCCTATGCCAGCCGGTCGCTGGATGTCGGCCTCATTCGACGTGACTTCCCGGTTCTGAACCAGTCGATCAATGGGCGGCCGCTCGCCTGGTTCGACAACGCGGCGACGACGCAGAAACCACAGTCGGTGATCGATGCGATCTCGCGGTTTTATGAACGCGACAACTCGAACATTCACCGTGGCGCGCACACGCTGGCCGCCCGCGCGACTGAGGCCTACGAGGGCGCCCGCGGCAAGGTCCAGCGGTTTATCGGAGCCGGTTCCGCCAGCGACATTGTCTTCGTCCGCGGCACGACCGAGGGGATCAATCTCGTCGCCCGAATTCTCGCCCCCGTCTGCCTGCAAGAGGGCGACGAGATCATCCTGTCGACACTCGAGCATCATGCCAACATCGTACCCTGGCAGATGGTGGCTCGCGAAAAAGGTGCCAAATTGCGTATCGCCCCGGTCAACGACGCCGGGGAAGTGATCCAGTCGGAATACGCGGCTCTGCTCGGGCCGAGAACGCGGGTCGTCGCGCTGACGCAAGCGTCCAACAGCCTCGGGACGGTGCTGCCCGTGGCCGAGATGACGCAACTGGCCAAGCGGTTCGGCGCTCGGGTGGTGATCGACGGTGCCCAAAGCGTCTCGCACATCCCGGTGAACGTTCGCGAGATCGGCTGCGACTTCTTCGTCTTTTCGGGGCACAAGCTGTTCGGCCCGACCGGCATCGGCGCTGTCTACATCACTCCCGAACTCCAGGAAGTCCTGCCCCCCTGGCAAGGCGGTGGCAACATGATCCGGAACGTCACGTTCGAGGAAACAACGTTTCAGGACGCGCCCGCGCGGTTTGAAGCGGGGACGCCCAATATCGCCGACGCGATCGGCCTCGGCGCGGCGATCGACTATGTGACGCGGCTCGGGCTGCCGGCGATCGGCCGTTACGAACACGAACTGCTGGAGCATGCGACGTCCGAACTGTCGCGGATCGATGGACTGCGGATCCTTGGAACGGCGCGGGACAAGGTGAGCCTCATCTCGTTCACACTGGCCGGTCGCAAGACGGAAGAGGTCGGCAAGCTTCTCGACCGGGAAGGGATCGCCGTCCGGGCCGGTCATCACTGCTCGCAGCCCTCGCTGCGCCGGTTTGGTGAGGAAGCCACGGTCCGACCGAGCTTCGCGTTCTACAACACGCATGAGGAAATCGACCGTCTGGTCGCAGCAGTCCGCCGCATCCGTGGTGGCTGACCGGGGACCCGTCGCGAGAGCAGATCGCCATGAAACTGTCGAAGAAGACCGACTATGCGCTGCGCGGGCTGATGTTTCTGATCGAGAAAATGCCCGACCGCAAGCCGATCTCCATCCGGGAGCTCGCCGAGGCCAACGACTGCCCTCAGCGGTTTCTCGAACAGATCATGCTCGAAATGAAACGGGCCGGGTGGGTGAAAAGCGTCGCGGGACGCGATGGCGGCTTTCTGCTGGCGGTCTCCCCCAACGATGTGACGATGGGCCAGGTGATCCGCCATTTTGACGGGGTCCTGGCGCCGATTGGCTGTGTCTCGTCGACGCACTACGAATCCTGTTCGCTGGAATCGCGATGCCGGTTTCGCCGCATCATGCTCGACATTCGCAACTACATCACCAGCACGCTCGACGATCTCACGCTCGCCCAGGCCTTCCGGAACAGCCCGGTTGGTCGCGAAGAAGTGTTCAGTCCCGAGTTCATCAACGGCGACGGCATCTGACCGGCCTCATTTGGTGCGGTCAGCGCCGCCAACTTCTCAGGAGACCTGGATCATGTCGCACGCCAATGATCGTGAAACACCGGGACATCCACGTCCGGAGAAAGATCGCCCAGCCGCGGTGGATGGAGAGGAGTCGGCCAATCAGTTGATCGGCGAGGCACTCCGCGACCTGCAGTATGGCCAGGTAACCGTCACGGTGCAGGACGGCGTGATCGTCCAGGTTGACCGCCTCGAACGCTGGCGGACCGGGTCGTAACGCGAATTTCGCCAGCAGAGCTCAGGCGACTGTCGTGATTCCGTCAGACGTGATCTGGTCGATCGTGTGCCACTGGCTTTGCCAGTGCGGCGTTAGTATGCCCCCGTTCGCACTGGCAAAGCCAGTGGCACCCACACGTCGCGCGAAAACATATCCCCATCAACAGGTCGGCACACTACCGCGTAACACGCCGCCACTTCAGATTCCGTCGCCCAGAAACTCGTGGGGGAACTGCTGGTCCATATCGAAGGCCGGCATGGCCTGTGGAGACCGGGCCACGATCCGGGCCGGCACACCCGCAACGGTGCAATGGGGTGGCACATCGTCCAGCACGACGCTGCCAGCCCCTACTTTGGCTCCTTCGCCGATCGTGACATTTCCCAGGATCTTGGCCCCCGCCCCCAGCAGCACGCCGCGCCGGACCTTGGGGTGACGGTCCCCGGTCTGTTTTCCCGTTCCGCCGAGCGTGACTTCATGCAGGATGGAGACGTCGTCGTCGACCACGGCCGTTTCGCCAATGACGATGCCCGTGGCATGGTCGAGTAACAGTCCCGACCCCATGCGCGCCGCGGGATGGATGTCGACACCGAACAGTTCGCTGGTTCGCGATTGCAGATAGGCGGCGAGCAGCCATTGACCGGACCGCGCCGCCCCCGCCGCCACCCGGTGAACCTGCAGCGCGTGAAATCCCTTGAAAAACAGGAACGGTTTGAGCAGCCGGTTCTCGGCCACGGGGTCGCGGTCCCGGACGGCCGAGAGGTCGCGGCGAATCGCCTGAGACACTTCGGGCCGTGCCGAGAAAGAGGCCTCGAACAACGCTTCGAACCGGGCGACTTCGCTCGGCTCTGTCCCGATCCGGGAGGCGAGGTGTCGGGCCAGCGACTGTTCCAGCGTCGCTGCCGAAAGCGTCGTCCGCTCCAGCCAATCCGCAAGTAACGGTTCTTCGCGAGTTGCGAGTCGGGCCTCGTCGAGAATCTCGGACCAGATCGAGTCGTTCACCGCGGCTTCCAAGCCGTTCCCACCCCGATCGTCTCGTTTCACGCTGCCCACTCCCGCTAACGCCCCGGCAACCCGCCGTGGCATGTCCCCCGATCGCGTTCGATGGGGCGATTATACCGCTCTTCTGCCGACGAAGCAGTCCTGTGGACGATGCCATCCCACCCCAGGCGCTCTGGTCGAGAACGTGTCCGAGGCCCTGCTCAACGGCGCGGGACAACGGTTTGCCCGCGCGGTTCAACGGGACGTTCGGGGAGTTGAAACGTGCGGGTTTTCTCGCTCCGCTCGATCTGTGTGACCACGCCGGCCCGGACGTGAACCACGACTTGACCGTAGCGCATCTGCCCCACTGCCGCACGAACACGCTCGATCATCTGCAAGAGTTCCTGGTCCTGTCGTGGTTCCACAGTGGATCCCGAAACTCGCCTCGTCAGAGTTGGGTGGCCTGTCATCGAATTGGTCCTGAAGGACGGGAAACGAATCACGATCTGAATGGCACCCGGTTCGTCCGGTTCCTCAGCGCGGGCTGGTTGCCAACGAACCGGGTGCCATTCCAGATGCTCCTGCTTTCGAGATGAGTTTCGACTTCGAACACTACACGGCGTCCCGCCAGACGGGTCGCGCGATCCACTCCGCGGTTCCATCGCCCGGTTTGACGACCAGCAGATTCAGAATCCGATCCACGCCGGGAACGCGCCGGGCGACCTCCTGAGACATCTGCTTGTCGTAGTACGACGTCACTTCGCCAGTCAGCACGAGCGTGGTTCCTCGCA
>JAIXZD010000490.1 GCA_027489895.1 Planctomycetaceae bacterium | reverse complement strand
TGAGACCAGCGTAAGTCGTCGGAACTCGCACGAGTTCCGCTACGACCGCGGCACTAGGGCGGGGTGGTGTCGAGTTCGGCCATGTAGTCTCGGTACTGGCGGTCGAGATCGATCGCGGGCACACCGACGAGGTCGGCGAGGCGCCGGGGAACGAGCGGCTTGTGCGAGTAGATTTGCGAGAGCTGTTCGACCAGGGCCTCGCGGTAGCGGCCGGAATCGTAGTGCAGGAAGAAGTGCGTGAAGGCGGCTGATTCGCTGTAGTTTTTACGGATCTGGGGATGCCGCTGGAACTCGTTCATGCCGAGCGCGGCCAGTTCGTCGAGCGGCAGGAAGTAGTTCTCTTCGAGGAGGTTGGCGCGGGCGGCGACAAGGCGTTTGTGGTTGGGCCTGCCGACGGAGAAGCGAGTGTCTTCGCCCTCGCCCTCACGCCGGAACGATTCCATGTAGCAGGCGATCCCCTCGACGAGCCAGAAGTTGGCGGTGACGCCGATCTGTTCGGCCCGAGGCCTGGCTCCGGACAGAATCTGGTGGGTCGCCTCGTGGTAGAGGGTGGCGTCGGGATCGGCCGCGGTTGGGTCGTCGAAGAAGTAGGCGACACGGGTCGACGGAAAATACATTCCGTTGGTGATCTCGACGGGCTGATCGGTTTTGGTCTTCAGGTAGGCGACGTATTCGTCGCGCGTGCGGAAGTAGAAGACATCGAACGGTTCAGGCACCTGCGGCGGTTTGGAACTGCCCTCGACGAGTTGCCGGGCCTGTTCCTGCGTGGTGAAGAACCCGGCGAGGACCTGAAAAAACAGGGTGTGAAAGTCTTCGAGCTTACGGGCGATTTCGACGCCGCGTTCGAGGCTGTGGTTGGTCTGAACGCGGAAATGGTCGGTGCGGACGTCCCAGCCTTTGGCAAAGTCGCGACGCAGCTCGGCCTCTTTCTGGGCGGAGATCCAGTTGCCACCGAACCGACGCTCGCCCTTTTCGTAACGGGTGAGATGTTCGCGAGGGAGCCAGCCAAAGCGGTCGTCCCAGACGCGTTTGGAGCGAATCATCTGGGCTTCGAACGGCGAGACCCACTCCATTCCCTGACGGACGTACCCAAGCACCTTGCGGGCGGGGGCGTGGTCGCTGTCGTACTCGGCCGTTTCCTGGATCAACTGCCAGGCGAAGCCAATGTTTCCGGCCGCGAGCGCCTGCCGGGCGAGGACGTAGAGCTGACGGGCATAGGTTTGAGTGAGGTGGCGAAGCTGGGTTTTCCAGAAGCGTTCGTCGGCCGGAAGATCGGCGGGCAGTTCGGGCTCGACCTGACGGGGCAGGCGGCTTAAGCGGAGCTCATCGGACGCGGGGGGAGCCAGACGGGCACGGACTTTGGCAGCCCCTTCCGCGGTGCCCCGCGTGTCGCATTCCGCGGCGAGCGCGGTGAGGTCTTTCTCGAGTTTGGCCCGCAGGTCGCGGTACTGGTCGAGCTGGGCAGCGGCACTCCGTTCGGCGCGGACCGTGGAGGACTGGGCCTGCGCGGACGGGACGAACGCTGCCTCGCGACCGAATCCGGTGACCATCGCGACCAGCCCGATGAGCCACAGCGTCCCCCAGAGCAGGGGAACAGTCGGGAACAGTCTCGACGGGCGACGCATGTCCGGGATGGTGCAGTTCGGCGAGGGGGGGAGAGGAGGGAATCTGTCAGCACGCGACACGCGGCATTCTATGCCGTGGTGCGAGATCGCGGGGATAGCATTTTTTTGACCACCAAGGCACAAAGGCACCAAGGAAAGGCGAGGCAAGAACGGCTAGCCAGATTTTCCGGAGGGAGGGGTGGGTGAGCTGGTTTTGCCATGGGGGCGATGAATTCTGGGGGTGGAGGGGCAACATGCGCTGTCCGGTCGATGTCGGCGTCGAAGCCCCACTGCTCGTGCGAATTGCGTGATTCCACCGCCCCCTCACAGGGTCGGCTCGCCTGGCCTGGTGTTGATCGGTGCATGAGACGTGGACACGGCAGAAGCTCGCGTCCCGCGTGAATCTGTCGCTCTTTTCTTGGTGCCTTGGTGGTTCAAACCAGAACCACGCCTGATTCTCCCGCAGCACGATTCCGTCAACCCCGTCTTGCCGGGAATTCGTGGCGTGAGTATTGTCCCGGCCTCTCGAAGCTCTCTCCCGAATTCCAATCCTGTTTCCAAGCGTTGCGCGGCCCAGTCGCCTACTGGCCCGCGGACGGTCTGGGTGCGCTGATGGTTCGCGCCGCGTGCTGGCCTTGCGCCTTACTCTGGCTGACTGCTGTCCTGCCGTTCGCACTGCCTGCGAACGTGGTCACGGCCCAGGAGTTTCGCGTCTACACGCGCGTGCTCCAGGCACCGCCCGGTCAAACCACGGTCGACGCCCGCACGCCGCTGGCCCGCAGCACCACGCTGTTTCATGCGGGCAAGGCGTACGACTACCTCGATTCGAGCGGTGAGATCACCATCTTCGAGCCGGCCCACGAGCGGTTTCTGATGCTCTCCCCCTCGCGGCTGCAACGCACCGTGGTCCCGTTCAGCGAGATTGAAACCCGGCTGCACCAGGCCTCGGCGCGGGCCGACCAGTTTCTGAAAGAAGTCCGGTCGGGGGATCGCACCGAAGGCCAGGACCTTGCGGCTCTGATCGAAACACAGCTCCGCCCGAAGCTGACGGAAAGTCTCTCGGCCGACGGGAAGCTATTGCGGCTGGAATCGCCCGCGCTGCGATACGAGGCAACGCTGGCGCGGTCGGGCGATGCCGCCGTCGTGGCTGCCTACGCCCGGTACGTCGACTGGACGGCGAAACTGAACTTTGTGCTCCACCCCAAATCAAACCCACCGGCCGCCCGACTCGTGCTGAATGCGGCCCTCGTCCGGCATCAGGCGTTTCCCATGACGGTTCGACTCGAAGTGCTGCAGGGTCCCCAGGCGGTCCGTGAGGCGATCCATCAGTTTGAATGGAAGCTGGGCGGGGCCGACCGTAAGCAGATTCAGCAGTGGGAGAAGCTCGTCACCGACAAGTCGCTGAAGTCGGTTGAGTTCGAAGAGTTCCGCCGAGGAAAGTAGGGCTCCATCCGTCGTTTGGTGTCAGATTGCGTTCGCACGGAGCAAGTCAAAAGGCAAAAGTCAAAAGTGAGGGTGTCGGGCAGGCCCGACCGGTTCTTTCTGCCTGACATTGATCGGTAGACGGACGAGTAGGGTGGGCACTGGCCACCATTTCTCACAGGCGATCTTCGACCACTCTTCATTTCTTCCGCTCGCCTGCGTCTCGCATCACTCCTCGCCAACCTGCGGGAAGAACTGCCGAATGGTGGTTGGGGACTGGTGAGCGCTGGTGGGCAGTGCCCACCCTACGGCTTGTCGATGATCAGAACCGCTGGGCGGCGGACATGACGTAGTCGAACGTGGCTTCGGCGGAGAGGTCGGTGGATTCGACGCGGTCGATGGGCAGAGCGCGGTCGATGATCTCGCGTCCCAGGGCGGCGAAGAATCGTTCGCGATGGACGATCGCCAGCGCGAGGGTGCATTCGTCGGTCACTTCCACCGACAGAACTTCCGGCCAGCCGATCAAGAGGCTCGCCAGTTCACGAGCGCGGGGGCTGTCGATCCGCACGCGGCGGGGCTGCTCGGAGAGCATGTCGCGGATCTCGGGCAGCGTGCCCACGGCGAGGATCCGTCCCCGCCCCATGAACACGATCTGCCCGGCGAGGGCGTCCATCTCTTCGAGGATGTGACTGGAGACGAGCACGGTTTTGCCGCGGTCGGCGAGCCGGCGGAACAGCTCCATCAGCTCGCGACGGCCGACGGGATCGACCCCGTTCAGCGGTTCATCGACGACCAGAAGCTGCGGGTCGTGCACGAGGGCCTGCGCCAGTTTGATCCGCTGCCGCATCCCTTTGGAGTAGCCTCGGACCGTTCGATGGGCGCGGTCACTCATGCCGACTTCAGCGAGGGCGCGGTCGGTGGCATCGCGAGCTTCGGCCCGCCCAAGCCCCTGCAGGCGGGCCATGGTTCTCACAAAGCCCCGGCCGGACATTTCCTCGTAGAACGCGTCGACATCGGGGCAGTAGCCCAGGTGTTTTCGACCGGCCGATGACCAAGCCGAGCGCCCTGAGATGAGGACGAAGCCGAGGTCGGGTCGAAGCTGGCCGGTGAGCAGTTTGATCAGCGTGGTTTTCCCGGCCCCGTTGGGACCGAGCAGGCCGACGATGCCGCGCGGCAGTCGCAGGGAGACATCGTTGAGGCCGATTACCGGGCCGTACCATTTGGTGACATGCTGGAGTTCGGCCAGCGGCGGGCCTTCGACGGGAGCGGGGCTGGCAAGGGGCGTGGTCATCGCACCACCTCGATCGCGCGCACGCGGTAGAGGATCAGGCCGAGGGCGACGACGCAGACGGCGGCGAGGACGTAGGCGCAGTGTTCGGCCGCAGGGGTTCTCGCGGAATCGTAGGCACCGAAGCACCACTGGCCGAGCCTGCGCATGTCGTCCCAGAGGCCCAGCAGCAGCCAGTTGCGGTTGTCCTGGATCGCGCGGAGCGCATCGCCCAAGCCTTTCAGCAGGACGAAGACGCCTAGCCAGGTCATCACCAGGGGCACGGTGCGGGGGACCCAGGCGGCGATCGCGAACAGGAGCAGACTCTGAACGAGGATCAGGATCGCCCCGTAGCCGCAGATCCCGACAAAAATCCGCCACTCGGTGCGGAAGTAGTCGAACGAGTTCGAGAGCAACCCGTATTGAACAAACAGAACCATCGCGGGCAGCACGGTGATGAGGGCGACGATGGAGCCGATCGTCGCGAGCTTCCCCACGACGTAGTGCCGCCTCGCAATGGACCGGGAGAGATAGAAGATCATCCCGCCCTGGCGGTAGTCGCCCCCGATCAGCAGGGAACCGGCGAACGCCAGCAGGAGCGCGGTGATGGAGGCCTGGGCGAACATGAAGTCGAGATAGGCCTTGCCGGTGCCGGTGACCTGGTAGGCGTCGAGGAACTGCGTGACGCGCGGGTTCTGAATGACGAGCGTCGCCTTGAGATAGATGAAGGCGAAGTTGAACAGGAAGTTGAGCAGTCCCAGGCCGATGAGGATCCAGAACAACCAGCGGCGAAAGATCAGCCCGAGGCCAGTCCAGACCATGGCGGGCACCGCCCACCAGGGCGAGACAAACCGCGTTTCCCACGTGCGATACCCGGCCTGTTCGAGAGTCATGGCGATGCCCCCGATCCTGCCATCGTCCCTGGGGCCGATCCTGTCCCCGGCAATGGGACTGTCCCGGAGATCAGCCGGTGGTAGAGGTCGTCGAGTTCCTCGGTCTGGGGGACGACATCGCAGAGAGTCAGCCCGGCTGCGTGGGCGAGCGCAAAGAACGTCGCATTGGACCAGCCTTCGGGTACATCGACGAGGGCTGTATCGGCTGCCGGCTGCTGCAAGACGCGCACGCCGCGGGCGACGAGCGCGTCTATCAAAGTGGTCGCACTCGTCGTGGTCTCGGTCCCCAGCCAGCGCAATCGAAACCGGCCCCGCCAGCGGGCGCGGAGCGAATCGATCGCCCCGACGCCCAGAATTTTTCCGCGATCGACGATCACCACTTCGTCGCACAGTTTCTCTATGTCGCCCAAGAGATGGGTCGAGAGAATCAGCGATTTGCCGTGTCGGCGGGAGATGGCCGACAGCAGTGCCAGCATCTCGTCGCGACCTTTGGGGTCGAGGCCGGCGGTCGGCTCATCCAACAGGAGCAGTTCCGGATCGTGGACGAGGGCGCAGGCCAGTTTGAGCCGCTGCCGCATGCCGAACGAGTATTCCTCGGCTTTGCGATAGCGGACTTCATCGAGCCCCAGGTGCGAGAGCACTTCGTGGGCGCGGCGCTGGGCTTGCAGCCGGGGCATCCCCGAGAGTTGACCGGCGAGAGCAACGAGCGTCACCCCGGCGACGCCCGGCAGGAAGGCATCGGCTTCGGGCATGAACCCGACCCGCCGGCGGAGAATCCGCCCCGACCCGCGGATCGAATGGCCGAGGACTTTGCCTTCGCCCTGAGTGGGCCGCACCAGCCCCATCAGGATTTTCAGCAGGGTCGATTTGCCGGCTCCGTTCTGGCCGATCAGACCAATCGTGCCGCCGGCGAGGGTCAGATCGACCCCGGAGAGCGCCTGGTGACGCCCGTAGCGATGCGACACGCCCTGCAGTTCCAGCAGGCGCCCGGCCCGATTGGAGAGCGGGGCGAGCGCGTCGACCGGTTGGGAAAGGGGAGCGGGGGTTGGGGCCGGGAGCGGCGAGGGGTCAACAAAAGCTCCGGTCGCTGTCATCCGCCGCGCACCCGTCCAAGCATCAAGCCGCCGAGGATCGCCATGACCCCGCAGAGGTTCTGCAGGATAATGTTCACAAGCGCCGCTGGCACGCGACCGGCCCGCGCCAGAGCGACCGTATCATACGCCAACGTGGAGAAGGTGGTGAACGCTCCGGCGAATCCGACGAGCAGTGCGAGGCGGGTTTCATCCTGCAACAGCTCTTGCTGATGCCGGGCGACGACCCAGCCGAACAGGAGGCAGCCGGTCAGGTTGACGACCCAGGTCGACCAGGGAAACGTGTCGCCCGCCAGTTGCCGGGTTAGGACACCGACGCCATGCCGGGCGAGCGTGCCGACCGCTCCGGCCACGGCGAGGAGAAGCAGGGTGCGCATGGTCGAACGGGGAAGGGCTGGGGAATCGATGGGGCGGGTGTCGCTGGCCGCGGGGATTTTTCGAGGGATCGACTTCCCGCGTGTCAGGTCCCCTCGGGAACGCCTGAAAACATGACAGGCTGGAAGCCTATCCCACTGATGTTTTGCCGCGTGTCCGCCTCCGGGCGCTCACGCTTCCGGCTCCCCGGATCGTGACATAGCCGGGCTGCAGATCGCGGAAGGTGGAGCTTCCTGTCGCTGGGCGACCCGACCAAGAGGTGGTCGGGTCGCCCACGTGGTTTCGACGATTCGACAAGAAGAGTCGGGGTCGCATGTCGTTTGGCATGCTTGCCCCGAAGCGGTGCAAGCATGGCACGAACGAGTGCACTGAGTGCAACCCTAACCGGGCATCGCGTACCACCGACCCCTGACAGGGTCGGCTCGCCTGCTCGCGACTTCTGGATCCCGAGAATTCCTTTGCCTTTTTCCCCTTTCCCTTGGACCTACGCCGCAGGCGTCCCTAGGGCGTGGGGGCGAACAGGAAGTAGCCGCCCACCATGGCACCCGCCTGGGTGGCCGCGGCTCGGTTGTTCCAGGGAAGTTGCTCGTAGCGGTAGGGGACACATTGGCCCGGCCGGTAGTTCCCCAGCGTATAGTCCTTCCGCCACGGGGGCAGAAGGGCCAACTGGTACGGCCCCATCAGGATCTGGCCGCTCATCCGCGCGGTTGAGATGAAGGGCTGCAGATACCACGGACGACTGTGACCGTACCGCTCGAGTTGCACGTCTTCAAAGTAGAGCGGGTAGTGCCAGAGGTTGGGCGCTTCCCAGCGGTAGTCCATCGCGGGGAATGCCCGGTCGCGCAGAATCTTGCTCTCTTCGGTCTGGTTCAGGGCGACCTCTTCCGGGCATTCCGGGCAAGAGAGCTGCGAGGGGTCGTCGCTCATGCCGGGTTTGCAGTCGGGACAGGTCGCATCCCCCGGACGCGGGCAGAGGTTCTGGCAACGATCGGACGCGTTGATCTCTCCATCAGGCTCGTAATCGGAGAAGGGGAGGATCGACCCCAGCTTCTTGAGCTGATGCGGGTCGCGGACCGGCTCGACTTCGGGATCGGGGTCGTCGACAAACCGCAAGGCGGAGACCGGTTGCGGCTCGAGTCCGGCATTGCGACCGGGAGTCGAGTTCGAGTTCGACTTGGGGAGCGATTCTTCGGCGGGTGCCCCGTCGGCGGACACACCGGCCGGTGTGGGCTGATTGTCGGGCAGCGGAACGGCTTCACCGGCATCGGTTCCCGGCTCATTTTCGGCGTTGGCGAGTTGATCGAGCACACCCTGGGCGGGTGGCAGCGACTGGGTATTGGCGGGGACCGCATCGGCCGGAACATCCGGGACCGGGGGGAGCGCGGATTCTGGTTCATCGCCCAGCCGGTCGAGCAGGGCGGCGGCTTCTTCCACCGAGACGCCCTCATCGGAAGGGGTTGGGGGGAGGCTGGCCAGTTCGGTCGCGGCGATTTGATCGAGAACCCGCCCGGCTTCTTCGACGGAGACGGCTTCGGCGGAGGGAGCTTCAACGGGGGCGGCGTCGGCGGGAATCACGCCGGAGCGAATGTCCTCGCCCTCGGGAGGAGCAGCGGCCGTGGAAGGTTCCGCGGAGTCGTGGGCGACATCGCTCGCATCCGTGGCGCGTTCGAGGTGACCGCGATTCAGCCCCTGGGCCGAGCGATCCTGGGCGAGCTGTTGGCGAAGCCGGGCGACTCGCTCCGAGGCATTCCGGGCTTTGAGGCGGGCGATCGGGTCGTCGGAAAGAACCCCTGAAGCCTCGCTTGTCACCTTGTCGGCAGAGGCGTCTGCAGGTGACGCGGTGACGGTTTGGGCAGGACCATCGGCGGGCAGAAGTTCCTCGCCCACGACCCATCCGGCGAGGCCAGCCGAGGCCGCGAGCAACGCCACGGCCCCTCGGCCGAGCCAGCTCGCAACCCCCGACCGATCGCGCGGCAGAGGCTCACGGCCCGCGGTCGTGTTCGACCGAGTAGTTGGGTGCTTCTTGTGTGATTGCAATGTCATGGGGATGGTTCTCCCTCACCGAAGCCGCCGAAACCTGGATGAACCGCGCGTCCGTGCGCAGTTGAGCGATCGTGAGAGCGCCGCAGTAACCCATCCCGGCTCGCAGACCACCAATCAGTTGAAACAAGTAGTTATGCAGGCTGCCCTTGTAGGCGACCCGACCTTCGACCCCCTCCGGCACCAGCTTGGAGGCCCTCCGAGGATCATCAACACTCACACTCTGGCGATACCGTTCGCTCGACCCCTGCATCATCGCGCCGAGCGAACCCATCCCCCGATATTGTTTGAACGTCCGGCCCTGATACAGGATCAGATCGCCCGGACTTTCTTCCAACCCCGCCAGCAAGCCTCCGAGCATCACCGTATGTGCCCCGGCGGCAATCGCCTTCGTAATATCTCCGCTGTAGCGGATGCCTCCATCGCCGATGATCGGCACTTCCGTCCCGACCACGGCCTTCACCGCATTCGAAATCGCCGTGAGTTGAGGAACCCCAACCCCAGAGATGATTCGCGTTGTGCAGATCGACCCAGGGCCGATCCCCACCTTGATCGCATCGGCCCCCGCGTCGAGCAGAGCTTTCGCTCCCTCCTGCGTGGCGACATTTCCCGCGATCACATCAATCTTCCACTGCCGTTTGATCTCACGGACCGTTTCGACCACGTTCTGTGAATGCCCGTGAGCCGAATCGACCACGACGACGTCGACCCCCTTGTCGAGCAACTGCGCGACGCGGTCGAAATCGCGAACGCCGACCGCCGCCCCCACTCGCAAACGCCCGCGCGAATCTTTACTCGCGGTCGGGAAGCGGAGGTTCTTGTCGATGTCCTTGATCGTGATTAACCCCTTCAACTGATACTTTTCGTCCACCAGGAGAAGTTTCTCGACTCTATTTTCCCGGAGTATCCGTTGTGCCTGTTCCAGGCTGGTGTTTTCGGGAGCGGTCACAAGGCGTTCGCGGGGGGTCATCACCTGCGAAATCCGGGTCTCTTTGGACTCGAGGAACCGCAGGTCGCGACGCGTCAGAATCCCTTGCAGGACACCATTTTGCGTAATCGGGACGCCGCCGATATTGCGGTCGTCCATCAGCTTGGTCGCCTCGCTGACACTGGCATCGGGCGAGAGGGTGACGGGGTCGACAATCACGCCGTGCTCGCTCCGCTTCACGCGGTCGACTTCGAGGGCCTGTTTATCGATCGACATATTCTTATGGATGATCCCCAAGCCGCCTTCCTGGGCGAGGGCGACGGCCATGTCGGCCTCGGTGACGGTATCCATGGGGCTGGAGAGAATCGGCACATTGAGCCGAATATTTCTCGTAACCATCGTGCTGACATCGACTTGCGATGGGAGAAACGAACTATACCCCGGTTCGAGCAGGACATCGTCGAAAGTGATTCCCTGGTAGGCCACACGTTCCTGCATTGCCGTCTCCCTCGCGTGATGAATCGTTCCCCGCCTGCAGCCGCCGCGCTCGCTCTCGCCCAGTTCGAGGAATTCCGCATTGTACGGACTGAGTGGCTGCTGAAAACGGTGGGGGACCGGCAATTCGGAAAACGTCACGGGCTGGGGGGCGCGTCTGAGGCGGGCATCTTTTGCGGGATCGGCTTACGGCCTGTCGAGATTCGCGGCTTTCTGGGGGGGAGGTGACAGGCTGGAAGCCTATCCCACTCTGATCTGGTAAACTGGGACGCGGGGCGGGATGAGCGCGGGCTCGCCTCCTGAGATCACTGGCCGTGGGGAGGGGTTGTGTTGTCTGGCAGCATTGGGGTCTGGCTGGGGTGCCTCACGCTTGCCGTGGTCTATACGGGGCTGTCGTTTCTGCACATCGCCTGTGCGCTGATCACGCCCGCGATGGTGACCCGGCTGGGACACCTGCGGCATCGGAACTTGCCCGATCTGATGGCTCTGTCGGTCGATTTGAAGCGGGTCCAACCGGCGCTACGACTAGGCCGGCTCACCTGCCTGATGCTGCTGGTGGGACTGGCGGCGATCCGACTGGTTCCGCTGTTTGACGTCTGGTTCAGCGGCCCGGGGTTTCGCGGCTGGAGAATCTGGGGCCTCACTGCGGGGCTGATGCTGCTGGCTCTGGTGTTCGCCGCGGTCGCCTTTTTTCTGGGAGAGCTGATCCCGCGCCGCAGTCTGGGTTCGGCCGCCCCGCGGCTGCTGCTCTGGGTGGCACCGCTATTGCGGACCTATGTGAAGGTGCTCGCGCCGCTGGTCTGGCTGCTGGAGCGGGTGGCCAGCGTGGGTCTGAGGCTGCTCGGTCTGCCCGACGCCCCGGCCCCCAAAGTCTCGCGTGAGGAGATCGAGTCGCTGGTCGACCTGGGCATGGCGGAGGGGTTGCTGGAACCAGTCGAGAAGCATCTGCTGAAGGAAACGCTGCGACTGGGGGATCGTTCGGTCCGCCAGATCATGCGTCCGCGGATTGACCTCGACGCCGCCGATGTGGGAACGCCCGCCGACGAGATCCTGGGGGTGATCGCGATGGCGGGTTATTCGCGGCTGCCCATTTACGAAGGGTCGCTCGATCACATTTTGGGGTATGTCCACAGTAAGGATGTGCTGCGGCAGCACTACCTGGGCTGGGGGCTTGACCTCCGCCGCCTCTGCCGGAATCCGCTGTTCGTCCCCGAGACGATGACGCTGGACCGGCTGCTCGTGCTGTTCCGGGAAAAGCGGGACCAGTTGGCGATTGTCGTCGACGAATACGGAACGACGCAGGGAATGGTGACGCTGGAAGATGTGATCGACGAACTGGTGGGAGGGCTCTCCCCGCAGGGGACGCCACAACACAACCCGCCGCTGGTGGTCCGGGACGACGGGAGCTGGTCGATCGACGGGCAGTTGTCGCTGGCGGAGTTTCTGGAAACGATTCAGGCCGAGACGCTGGTCGACGAGGCGCCCAAATCGGTGTCGACGGTGGCGGGTCTTGTTCTGGAGGAGTTGGGGCGGCTGCCCACGACTGGCGACACGATCGACTGGCAGGGGCTGAAGTTCGAGGTGGCCGATATGGATGGCAAACGGATCGACCGCGTCTGGGCGCGGTGGAAGTAGGGCGCGATCCGGCGCTCGATGTCAGGCTGCGTCGGAACGGGGGAAGTCAAAAGGCAAAAGTCAAAAGTGATGGTGTCGGGCGGGCCCGACCTGTTCTTTGGCCTGACGGGGATCGATTGGCGGACTTGTCGCGCGGGCAGTGGGGGTTGTTGGGGTTGCCAGTGGGGCATGGCATTCGGAGGGGACGACATGGCTGAGGAATCGCTGTATGAGCGTCTGGGTGGGGTGTATGCGATTGCCGCGGTGGTCGACGACTTCATTGACCGGGTCATGTCCGACCCGCGTCTGAACGCTAATCCCGCGGTGGACGATGCGCATCACAAGGTGCCTCCCGCGGGCTTCAAGTACCTGGTGACAGAGATGGTCTGTCATGCGACGGGTGGGCCGCAGCGGTACACGGGAAAGACGATGGAGGAGTCTCACCGGCACCTGAAGATCACGCCGGGCGAGTGGGAGGCGTTTCTGGATGATTTCCGCGTGACGTTGGCTCTGTTCCATGTGCCGGAACGAGAGCAGGCGGAACTGTTCGCCATTGTGCAGAGCACTTATGGCGAGATTGTGGTGTGAGGGCAGGGGGGCGAACGCCAAATGGCACTCTGGCGAGCCGACCCTGTTCGGGGTCGGTGGTTTAGGGGTTGGAGGGCAGGGGGGCGTTGGTGAGGGGTGGGGGCGTCTGGGGAAGCCTCACGGCTTCCGCTACGTTCTGCTTGCGGTTAGTAGTCGAGGCAGGCGCCGCCTTCGGCTTCGATGACCTGGCCGGTGAGGAAGCTGGAGTCTTCGGTCGCCAGAAAGAGGGCGATCCGGCCGATCTCTTCGATGGTGGCCATGCGTCCGAACACCTGCAGGTCAGCCACGCGTTTGAGCGCGGAGGCGGGGTCGGGCAGGGTGGAGGCCCAGCTTCGCATGAGCGGGGTATCGACGTTACCGGGGCAGATCGCGTTGACGCGGACGCCGGCGGAACCGAGTTCCACGGCCAGGGCGCGAGTCAGGCCTAGCTGGGCGGCTTTTGTCGCACAATAGGCGACCGATTGCGGCTGGCCGACCAGCGCCACCATCGACGACATGTTGACGATCGTCCCGCGGGTCTTGCGGAGGTGCGGCAGTGCGAACTTGCAGCCGGCGAATGTGCTGACGTAATTGAGCCGGAGCAGCGCTTCCATCTCTTCCAGGGAGGTGTCTTCGATGTTCGTCGCGGGAGGGTGCGCTCCGGCATTGTTAATCAGGCAATCGATGCGTCCGAACTCGCGGGCGACGGTTTCGATGGCCGCTTCGAGTTGAGCCGCGTCGGCGACATCGCAGGGGACGAACAGGGCGCGGCCTGGCCCGCGAGTGGTCAGTTCATGCGCCAGTTTCTCGCCCGCCTCACGGCCACGGGCGAGGATGGCGACGTGGCCGCCTTCGGCGTGAAACACGCGCACGCAGCCTTCGCCGATCCCGTAGCTGCCACCGGTCACAATGACGACTTTGTGTTGAAACCGCATCGCGAGCGCCTTGAACTTTCAACGGATGAGAGCGGGTGTTTGAAGTCTGCCGTAACGAGGACGGCGTTGATGTTGATTGTTTCCGGGGAGGGTTGCCAGCGGGAAATGTGAATCCTCCGGGCGCTGACGCTTCCGGCTCCCCGGGGTGATGGGAGGACGTGCGGAGATGGGTTCCACGGGCGATTCCCGCGTGAACGCGGACCGGTCCGTTTTCACTCTGTTGCCGTTGCGGTTATCCTGAAGTTTCGCCGGTTTGCGAGAGAGTGGCCCGGATCAGTGCTTCGCGTCTCCCTTGAGAAAACCGTGCCTCAGAAATCGCCCCTCAGAAAAGAGCATTCGTCCCATGAGTTCGGCTGTGACTTCCGCGCCGCTTGCATCACCGCTTCCCCCCGGCGTGATTCCGGGCTACGGCATTGCCTCGAAGAACGTGCCCGACAAAGAGGGCCGGTTCGGTGAGTTTGGACGCAAGTTCGTCCCTGAAACGCTGATGCATGCGCTCGAACAGCTTGAGGCTGAGTACGCGCGGGCGAAGGTCGACCCGGCGTTCAACGCCGAACTCGACGTGCTGTTCAACAAGTTCGTGGGGCGGCCCAGCCCGCTGTACTTCGCGGAGCGGCTGACGAAGCTGTGCGGCGGGGCGCGGATTTACATCAAGCGGGAAGACACCAATCACACCGGCGCCCACAAGATCAACAACACGCTGGGCCAGACGCTGCTGACGCTGCGGATGGGCAAGAAGCGGGTCATTGCCGAGACCGGAGCCGGTCAGCATGGCGTGGCGACGGCGACGGCCTGTGCCCGGTTTGGCTTGCCCTGCGTGGTCTACATGGGTGAGGAAGATGTCCGCCGGCAGAAGCTGAATGTGTTCATCATGCGGTCGATGGGGGCGGAGGTTCGGCCCGTCACGAGCGGCTCGCGGACGCTGCGGGATGCGATCAACGAAGCGATGCGGGACTGGATGGCCAGCGTTCACGACACGCATTACATCATTGGTTCGGTCGTTGGCCCGCATCCGTTCCCGATGATTGTGCGTGATTTTCAATCGATCATTGGCAACGAAACCCGCGCTCAGTGTCTGGCGGAACTGGGCCGTCTGCCCGATGAAGTGATCGCCTGTGTGGGCGGCGGATCGAATGCGGCCGGGATGTTTTACCCGTTCGTCGAGGATCGCACCGTCAAACTGACGGGGATCGAGCCGGGTGGGCGGGGATCCAAGCTGGGCGAGCATGCGAGCACGCTCAGCCATGGGGTGAAGGGGATTCTTCACGGCAGCTACAGCTATGTGCTGCAGGATGGCGACGGACAGACGTCGGATGTCCACTCGGTCTCGGCGGGGCTGGATTATCCGGGCGTTGGCCCCGAGCACAGCTATTGGAAAGATACAGGCCGGGTGCATTACACGCCGATTGGCGACGACGACGCCCTGGCTGCGTTCTTCAAGATGGCTCAGACGGAGGGGATTTTGCCGGCGCTGGAGTGTGCGCATGCGGTCGCGTACATCTTGAAGACCGCCCCCACGCGCAAGCCCGACGAGATCATGGTGCTGACGCTGTCCGGCCGGGGCGACAAAGATGTATACGAGGTGGCCCGAGTCACGGGACGCGAGATTTAAGGGCTGCCGTGGCGTAGGGTGGGCTGTGAGGCTTCGGGTTTCCATTGAGAATTCACCGGTCGGTTGAAGCCGGGGGAATGGCGGTTTTGAAGTTGAGAGTTGGTGAGCAGTGGTGGGCGGTGCCCACCCTACATTTTTTTGAGACGCTTCTGTGAACGCATTGCCTGTTGCCTCGACCATTGACCAGACGTTTTCCCGAACTCGTGCGGCGGGGCAGATGGCGTTCATGCCGTTCATCACGGCGGGCGATCCCGACATGGCGACGACGGTCGAGCTGATCGAGCTGCTGGCCGGGTGCGGGGTCGACCTGATCGAGATCGGGTTTCCCTACAGCGACCCGATCGCCGATGGTCCGGTGATTCAGTCGTCGTACACCCGGGCACTGGCCAAACGGCTGCATGTGTCTGACATTTTCGCCGGGATTGCGGAGCTGACGGGGCGGAACACGTCCCTTCCGCCGCTGGTGGCGATGGTGTCGTACGCGATCATCTTCCGGATTGGCTCCACGGAGTTCGTGCGGCAGGCGAAGGCGGCGGGTTTTTCGGGCGTGATTGTGCCGGACCTTCCGGCCGATGAAGCGGAAGAGATGTCGAAGCAGTGCCAGGCGGCGGGGCTCAACCTCGTCGAGCTGATTGCACCGACGACGACCAAGGCCCGGACGGCGAAGATTCTGGAGACCTCGAAGGGGTTTCTGTATTGCATCTCGGTCGCGGGGGTGACGGGAGCGCGGACCGATTTGCCGGCCGAGTTGCAGGAGCAGTTGGCCTGGCTGAAGTCGCAGACGACGCTGCCTTTGGCAGTGGGGTTTGGGGTGAGCCGGCCCGAGCAGGTGGCGGGGCTCAAGGGTCTGGCCGATGGGGTGATTGTCGGATCGGCGATCGTGCGGCATGTCGGGCGGATCAGTGAGGAGAACTGCCCGAAGGCCGAGGCGTTTGGGGCGATCCGCGAACTGGCGACCGCGATGGTGCAGGCGACGCGGGGGGTGTAGTCGCTGATCGGTTCCCGGGCTGGTTGCGCGCTGGAATTGCTGGCCGTCCAGGTGCTCAAGGTGTGCCCTGAAACTGCGGGACATCTTTTCGTGAGGAAAACGGCTGCAACCGGCGTTGCCAGTGTGAACAGGATCACGCAACCACGGCACTGGCGAAGCCAGTGGCACACGCGTCGGAATTGCTCGCCCTCCGGGCGCTAACGCTTCCGGATCCCCCTGATTTCGACAGTCGCGAGGGAATTGGAGGCCGCAGACCGCCCAGGCTGCCTGAATATCCAGTTCGCACCAGACTTCGCGGAACCGCTTGTCCGCCAAACCGGTCTTGCCTCGCTGAAAACGACTCGGATAGATTCCCTCGCCCGTCCGGCCTGCCCGGGTGGGGTTCCTTTGGGAATCGTATTCCGCTTCGCTCCCGGCTTCGCATCGCGCATGACCGCTTACCTCTCTTCCATCTGGAAGTGTCGCTACTTCTGGATGTCGCTCGTCCAGATGGACCTGCGGAACCGCTACCGCCGGTCGGTCCTGGGGATGGGCTGGTCGATGCTGCATCCGCTCATCATGACGGCGGTGCTGTGCACGGTGTTCCATCGCATCTTCAACCAGGATGTGCGGACGTTCGGTCCGTTTCTGCTGGTGGGACTCTGCTTCTGGAACTTCGTGGCGACGGTCGTCAACATGGGGTGCAACTGCCTGTTTCAGGGTGAGGCGTACATCCGCCAGTATCCCGCGCCGATGGCGATCTATCCGCTGCGGACGGTGCTGGGGGCGGCGACGCATTTTCTGATTGCGCTACTGGTTGTGGTCGCGCTCAGTTGGCTGATGAATGGCTTTGGGAACGTCCCGGCACTGACCAGCTTGCTGCCAACGATCGTGCTGTTGTGCATTCTGGGCTGGTCGCTGGCGGTGATTTTCGGGTTCTCGACGGCGTACTTTCCGGACATGAAGCATCTGGCCGAGGTGGGACTGCAGATTCTGTTTTACGCGACGCCGATCATCTATCCGCCGCAGGTGCTGCGGGACAAAGGGCTGGGGCTGATTGCCGATGTCAATCCGCTGGCGTCGGTGGTGACGCTGCTGCGGGAGCCGATTCTGCATGGCCGGTTCCCGATGCTGGTCGATTACGGAGTGGCGACGGGGATGGTCGCGGTGATCTTTTTGATGGCCGTCACCATGCTGGTCAAACTCCAGAAGAAGATCATTTTTCAGCTTTGAGACGACCGTTGTCGGCCACGGGGGGATTTCCCCTGGTTGACAGCCCGAGACCCCGGCATGGCCCTTATCTCTCTTGAAAATGTCTGTCTGACGTTTTCCGTCCGCCAGCAGAAGCGAGTCCCTCTGAAGGACTTTCTTCTGAAGGGGATGTTCCTGTCGTCGGTCAATCCGCCGATGCAGGTGCACGCGATGCAGGACATGACGTTCCGCGTCGACGAAGGGGAACGGCTGGCGATCGTCGGGCACAACGGCGCGGGGAAAAGCACGCTGCTGAAATTGCTGGCGGGGATTTATCCGCCCACCAGCGGCGTCCGCAAGGTCGAGGGGCAGATCTCGTCGCTGTTCGACCTGCTGCTGGGCTTCGAGCCCGATGCAACGGGGTGGGAGAACATTGCCTATCGAGGCTATCTGCAGGGGGAGACGCCCCGCTCGATTCGCAAGAAGATGGATGGCATCGCCGAGTTTTCCGAACTGGGTGAATTCCTCAACATGCCGGTGCGGCATTATTCCAACGGGATGACGGTTCGCCTGGCGTTTGCCATTGCGACGGCCATTTCCCCGGAGATTCTGCTGGTGGACGAAGTGTTGAGCGCGGGGGATCT
>JAIXZD010000569.1 GCA_027489895.1 Planctomycetaceae bacterium | reverse complement strand
TTCCAATCCAGCGAGTACATGCTCGAACACGGCTTTGTCGACATGATCGTCCCGCGGGGCGAACTCCGCACGGAAATCGCTCGTATTATCGACTACTGCGTCGCCTGAAGTCTCTGCGGCAACAATTCTCCGTCCGGCCCGTCAACTCGGCCAACAAAAACTCGTTCCAGACCCTGCAGGGTGATCTTCACCACCAAGGCACAAAGGCACCAAGAAAAGACAAGGTGGCGCAAGGCAAGAACGCGATTCGCAGTCATCGAACGGGCAAAACAGAACTTAGGCTGCCAAGGGACCACGCCGCGAGGCTCTCAGCCCGCCCCCAAAAAGCTGTCGTTCTTTGGTGTCTTTGTGCCTTGGTGGTTCCCAATCCAGTCGTTTCAGATCTGGTGATTCAGCAGCGGCCGCGGTTATGGACTTCCTTAAAAAACTGTTCCAGCGCAAGCCGCGCGTCGAGAAAATCGACGTGACGAAGCGGTTTGATCTGATCGGCCGGGTCGGGTCGGGGAGCATGTCCAAGGTGTGGCGGGCCCGCGACACGAAGTCCGGGCGCATTGTGGGCCTCAAGCTGCTCGACAAGGAAAAGACGCTGAAGTTCGAGGGCCGGTTCGATCCCCGCCTCAAAAAGCCGAGCGAAGGCGAGATCGCCCTGTCGCTCAAGCATCCGCACATCGTCCAGACGTACGAGTATGGGTGGGCGCTCACGGGTGAAATGTTCCTCGTCATGGAGTTCATCGAGGGGCTGGGAATGAGCTACCTCGTCGACGTTCAGAACGAGCAGATGCAGACCCACCGGCTCACCTACCTCATTCAACTGGGCGAGGCGCTGCAGTACTTCCACGAGCGGAACTTCATCCACCGCGACCTCTGCCCGCGGAACATCCTCGTCAGCGAAGAGAATCAGGTGAAGCTGATCGATTTTGGCCTCGCCGTTCCCAACACGCCCCCGTTTCAGGCTCCGGGAAACCGTACCGGGACGGCCAACTACATGGCCCCCGAACTGGTCCGCCGTCAGAAGACCGACCAGCGGATCGACCTGTTTTCGTATGCGGTCACCGCCTACGAGATGTACGCGCGGACCTACCCCTGGGAAGCCGGGCAGACGCTCGAAGCCGTCGTCAAGCACATCAATTCCCCCCCGACCAACCTCAAGCAGCACCGCCCCGAGATCGACGACCAGGTCGCCCGGACCATCATGCGGGGCCTCGAAAAATCACCCGCTGACCGCTGGCAATCGGCCAAAGAGATGGTCGCCGAGTTCCGCGCGGCCCGCACCCGCCTGCAACCCGCGTTCAAAGAGGACGAGTAGCGAGGGGTAATGCCGTTGCTGGCGAGCGCGTCTCCGCTGACCACCCCTCCGCGTTTCCATCGACTGCTGACACCGTCGGCTCGCCTGGCTTTCTCCCTCGATTTGCCTCGCGGTGAAGAATCCCGTGATCCTTTCTTCTGGCGCGGCGTTTCTTTTGTCCGGAGGAGACTCGACACTCTCCTCACTGCCGCGAATTACGCCTGTGAAGGGAGGTTCCGATGCCCGAGTTCAGCCGTCCCACGATTCTCATGTGCCCGCCCGACCACTACGGGATCGAGTACGAGATCAATCCCTGGATGGACAAGTCCAAGGGGAGTGATCGCGCGCTGGCCCACGCGCAGTGGCAGGCGCTGCACGATATTCTCGTGTCGCTGGGGGTCGATGTCCGGCTGATGTCGGCCGTGAAGGGCCTGCCCGACCTCGTCTTCACCGCGAACGCCGGCCTGATCTGGCGCTCGACCGCGTTTGTCGCCACGTTCCGCCACTCGGCCCGTCAGGGGGAAACCCCCATCGACGAAGCCTGGTTTCGCGGCTGCGGGTTCCGGACCGTCATGCCCCCCGAAACCATGGACCTCGAGGGCGCGGGCGATGCGCTCTTCTGCGGCGACACGCTGTTCGGCGGCTACCTCATCCGCAGCGATGCGCGGGCCTTGCAATGGGTCGGCGCACGCATTGGCTGCCGGGTGATCCCGCTGCAACTGGTCAACGATCATTTCTACCACCTCGATACCTGCTTCTGTCCGCTCAGTCCGCGGGAGGCGCTCTACTACCCCGGTGCGTTCGACCGGTACGGGCTACAGGCCCTCGAAGATGCCGTGCCCGAACTCATCCCCGTGGAAGAGGGCGAGGCCGATCGCTTCGCCTGCAACGCGGTGGTCGTCGGGAAGGATGTCGTCCTCAACAGCGGCTGCCCGCAACTGGAAGCGACGCTCCGCAGCCGCGGCTACACGCCCCACCCGACCGATCTTTCGGAGTACCTGAAATCGGGCGGCAGCGCCAAATGCCTGACACTGCGGCTCGACGGCGAAAACGCCGCCCTCTGGCCCTAACGCAAGCATGTAGCGGAAGCGGTGACGCTTCCCCCGGTGTAGCGGAAGCCGTGAGGCTTCCCCCGTTTGGGACTGAGAACCGGTCTTCTCAGATCGTGTGCCGGCGAACCATGGCCCGGCCAGCCGTCGGGGGAAGCGTCACCGCTTCCGCTACGTTTCCCGCACCGCCGGGCGATTTCACCTCACCCGGCTCATCGCGAAAACCAATCTCCCCGCCCGATTTTTCGGTGCGGTTCTTGAACGGGGTTGGCCGATGGATCAAAGTGGGTAGAAGCTCCGCCGTTGACGGTCGACCGACCGCCGACGTTCTCCGCAGACAACAGCCTCGTCGCCGCGATGCCGCCTTCGGCACCGGCCCCCGTTCTGGAACCGTGTCGTTCCAGAACGAGTCCAGGCCCAGTTCATTTCGGGTCTGGTTTGGTCGCTGCCCGGCGTCTCGCGATCTGGTCGAGGTGATTCCTCGTCCCTTCGCCCGGAGGTGCCTCCCATGTCGTCAATGGTTCTTGGTGCGGATTCGCTGAAGCCCCTCGTCACCGGCATGACCGAGCAGACGTTCGCCTGCCGACTGGGGATCGCCGATCCGCCACTCATCGATTACCTCAGCGACCTGCTGCTCAGGTTCATTCGCTGCGACGCGATCTATCGCCTCCGCGATGCCGTGGGGAAACGGCTCGAAGACGTGGCCGAGATGATGTGGGAGGCCGAGCAGCGGCAAGGCTCTCCCCGTCGCGAAGTCTACCGGCACATTGGCGATTTCACGCTCTTCTGGACGGGCGTCTATCCCGAAGCGCTCGGCAGACTGCAGTCGGCCACGACCCGCGACCACCTGCTCGACTACACCGAGCAAGGGAAACGCTCGTATCGTATCGCCAGCGAATTCGCCGACGATCCCTACGCGGACGAGGCACCCATCCTGCAGCGGCTGGCCGACGAGTTCGAACTGTGCAGCGTCGGGCTGCGGCATGTCCGCGCGGAATGGGAGTCTGGCCCGCACAAAGGTCCCACCTTCGCCTGAGCGAAATCTGTGTGCCACTGGCTTTGCCGGTGCGAACGGGGGCACGCGACCACGGCACTGGCGAAGCCTGTGGTACACGAGGTGGAAATCCCATCTGTCTGAATCACGGCCTCATTGCACCGGTTCGTACACAACGATCGCGCCGGCGCCATCGCGCGGGGCACTGGCAAGGTCGGTGGCGGTCAGTTCGCTGGTCGCTCCTCCCGGCCAAAGGATTTTCAGTGACGTTGGCTCAGTCCCGTTCCGCCACCCGAAGTGCAGCCGCAAGTCGCTCGTCGACAGATAGCTTCCGCCGCCCGAGACACTTCGGGTCAGTTCGCCGGAGGAGGTCACCAGCGTGGCCACCGCCCCCAGAGCGTCGCGCGTTGCCGAACGACCAATCAACCGAATGAGCAGCGATCGGCTCCCGACTGGCGACGGACGTCCGTAGAGCAGCGTGGCCGGGTCGCGCGATTCAACCACGACGAGATCCAGCCGACCATCCCGATCGAGGTCGCCCGTCGCCAGTCCGCGACCCAGATAACTGCCGTCAAAGTAGCCGCCGCCCGGAATCTGCCGAGTGAACTGCCCTCCCCCACCGTTTTCCAGATAGAGCGGCTGTTGTCGGATGGGGGCGTTGCGCGGGTGATGCACGACATGTCCGTTGGCGACGACGACATCCTCGTCGCCATCCAGATCGAAGTCGCCCGCCACGCACCCGAACCCGACGTACAGCGTGCCGAGGCGTCCCAGCCCGGCTTTCCGACTGACATGCAGAAAGCCTCCGCTTTGCAGATTGCGATACAGCGCCGTCAGTTCGTCTTCGTAGTTCGCCACCCAGAGATCGAGCCAGCCATCTCCGTCAAAGTCGGAGACCGCCACGCCCATCGAACCGGTGGGCCCGGCCATGTCGTCTAGCGCCACGCCCGACGCCAGTCCCGATTCCACCAGTTTCCCGTCGCCCTGGTTGATGTAGTAGAAGTTGGCGACGGTGTCGTTCGCCACATAGACGTCGCTGTCGCCGTCCCGGTCGAAATCGGCCAGCACCACGCCTAGCCCCTTGCCTTGCGGCACAAGGCCCGCCTCTTGGCTGGCATCGCGAAACCGACCGTCGCCGAGGCCGACGTAGAGTGTGTCGTCCAGCCCATCAAAGCGCCGCGGTGGACAGACATCCGCCACCCCGACCTGACCCTCGCATGCCGGATGATTCTCGAACGACCAGTTCACATAGTGCGCCAGATACAAGTCGGCAATCCCGTCGCCCGTCAGGTCGCCCCACGCCGCGCTCGAACTCCAGTTCTGGTCGTCGAGTCCTGCCTCGACCGTGCCGTCCTGCCAGGTTCCGTCGCCCAGGTTCCGCCACAACGTGACGCCGCCGTACCCGGTGATCAGCAGGTCGGAAAAGCCATCGGAGTCGTAGTCGGCCACCGCGGCTCCATGCGAAAATCGCCCTGGCTTGCCCAGCCCGGCCACTGGTTCGACCGACACAAACTTTCCCGGCACGCTCTGCCGGAACAGGCGTGTCGGAAGCCCGGTCACCACGCGGTTCTCCAGTGACCCGCCCCCTGGAAAGGCGAGATCGAGCCTTCCGTCGAGGTCGTAGTCGAACACCGCGACCCCGCCCCCCAGCGATTCCACGATCGACAGGACGCCCGCCGCGCTGCCGTTGTCATAAACGATCTTGGCCGCCTCGATTCCCGGATCGGATTCAAACCGCAGTGCGTTCACGGATGAGGAGGAAGCGGACCCCACCTTGGAGTTCGCTGGCCCCGAGCCTGACGACGCAACGGGCGGCGCTTTCGCAGCAGGTCGACATCCCGTGACGAGCCCAGGCATTAGCACCAGTGCCAACACGAGGCACGCAAGACGAGTGAAGGTGTGACGCAAGACCACCCCGTTGCCATCAGGCGAGCCGACCCCGTCAGGGGGCGGTGAAAACCAGCGCTGTTTATCCACCCCGAAGATCCTGTGGGATAACTCACACGTTTTGATGAACGACGTGCATATTCCGTCTTACCACCGACCCCTCACAGGGTCGGCTCGCCCTGCAACCCTCACCCGACGACCCTCACACTGTAGCGGAAGTCGTGAGACTTCCCGCCGACGCTCAACTCCCAGGCAGCCCCCTTCACCTCCCGCCATCGTCATCATTTCGTTTCCTGCGGCGTACTCTTACGGGCATGAAACTTCGCCAGCTCGGCGAACGTCGGGTTTTCGGCCTGATGTTCGGTGTAGTAGCGGGCCAGCACCGCATGCGTGGGCTGGTGGGTCGGGTCAATCGCTAGCACGCTGTTCAGCCAGACCAGCCCCTGATTGGGTGAAACATGCTCGAGCAACATCTTGCCGACGGCATACCGGGCCTCGGCATTGTTGGGCTGAGTTTTCAGATTGTCGATCATCCGTTCGCACGACGTCAGCGCCGCCTGGGTCGCTTCGACCTGTTTCGACTCACGCGCTGCCTCCTCTCCCCGTCCCAGCTGACGCAGCGCCGCCGCGTAGCTGTACCGAGTCCGCCAGTCGTACGGATGCTGCTTGAGAGCGGCCTCGAACGACTTCGCTGCCGCCTCGAACCGATCGCTCTGGAGATCGATCTGACCCGCTTCCGTTAGCGCCTGCGCCAGAGCCGAATCACCGGGGTCACCCACCAGCCGGTAAGCCTCGACGAGCCGCCCCGTTGGCCGGGCCAGCGCCCGGTCAATCATCGCGCGGGCCTCGTCCAGCCGTCCCAACTCCCGCAGGCAGCGGGCCTGTCCGACCAGCGCGGGTTGTGGTTCGAACAGCAGCGGCTCGGCCTGTCGATACGCGGCCAGAGATTCATCAATTTTTTGGGCCGAAACAAGCAGCCGGCCCAGGTTGTACGCCGCCGGTCCATGCCGGGGAGCCAGCGTGAGCGCTTTGCGAAACTCTTCAATGGCGCCTTCGATGTTCGAGCGATGCTCGAGCAATCGACCACGGAGGTAATGCGGTTGCGGGTCGTCGGCAAAGTCCGCCTGCCAGATCGTCAGCATCTGTAGCGCGTCGTCCAGGCGGTAGGTCGCGATACAGCCCAGGGCCATGGCCTCGCAGATCGCCGGCAAGTCGTCGCCCTTGAGGAGCAACCGCGACAGCTCCCGCTGCAGGTTCTTCGTGTTTCCCGATTCCGCCTCCGCCAGCCACTGTTCGATGTCCAGTTTCTCGCGCGGCGCCCCGGCGACGCGGGCCGCCTTGAGTGCCGCTTCCATCTGCGGATAGCGGCCCAGTTTCCGATCAACTCGGGCGGTTGCCAGCAGCACCTCGGCCTGGCC
>JAIXZD010000319.1 GCA_027489895.1 Planctomycetaceae bacterium | reverse complement strand
TTCTGGACCAAGTCGAGGCCCACCGACACAACAATCAACAGGCCCGTTCCACCGAAGAAGCTCGCCACCACGAAGTCAATATTCATCAGCCCCTGAATCAGCGACGGAATCACCGCCACCAGCGCCAGGAATGCCGCACCCACGTATGTGATGCGAACCATCACCTTTTCGAGGTAATCCGCCGTTCGCTTACCTGGTCGGTGACCAGGAATGAAGCTGCCATAATCACGCAGATTGTTGGCGATATCCGTCGGATTGAAGACCAGCGCCGTCCAGAAGTAGCAGAAGAAGTAAATCAGGCCGACATAACAGATGTTGTAGACGAAGCCGCGCTCCTGGCCGAACGCCCCGTTGAGCTGCTCGAAGATCGACCAGCCGGTGTAGTTCGCAATCTGCGAGAAGACAAAGCCGGGCAACAGCAGCAGGCTCGAGGCGAAGATGATCGGCATCACGCCCGACTGATTCACCTTAAGCGGCAGATACTGCCGCGTTCCGCCCCACACTCGTCGACCACGCTGATGCTTGGCGCTCTGCGTGGGAATCCGCCGCTGGGCCTGCGTCATCGCGATCACGCCCACGATTACGGCGATAAACATAATCGCCAGCAGCAGCAGTTTGTCGATCCCCCGCTCCGATCCCAGCGCGACACCGTCACGCATCGCCGGTTCCAGCAGGCTGAACAAAGCCCCGGGCATCCGCGACAGGATCCCCGCCATAATCAACAGCGAAATCCCGTTACCAATTCCGTACTCGTCGATCTGTTCGCCAATCCACATCAGCAGGACTGTCCCGGCGGTCATCGTCACCGCCATCACGACCCGGGCAAAAAAGAAGTGGAACGGCGACAGCTCATGAAAATACGACTGGGGCAGACCGTTCGAGATCCAGAAGTAACTCTGGAAAAACGCGAGGAACACCGTCGCATAGCGAGTGTATTCGTTGATCTTCTTCCGGCCGCCTTCGCCTTCTTTCTGCAGCTTCTCCAGCGGCGGGTAGACCGACGCCAGCAATTGGAAAATGATCGAGGCCGAAATGTACGGCATGATTCCCATGCCGAAGATCGTCGCCATTCCGAACGCACTGGCGCTGAACATTTCGACAATCTTGAGTGCCTGGCCCAGCCCCTGGTTGCTCTTCTTGAGCTCCTCGAAGCCGACCTTCGCGGCCTCCTGGTCCAGCAGCGGCAACGGGATGAACGACCCCAGACGGAACACCAGCAATAGCGCCAGCGTCAGCAGGATCTTGTTCCGGAGCTCCGGAATCTTGAGCACCATCATCAGTTTGCTGAACATGACCAGTCGTCCTCTACCGTCTCGATCAGAGCCCGGTCACCCGGGCACTTCGCCACTCGACAGAAAACAATCAACCACCCGCGGGATTCCGGGGTGGTTGAGCCATTCAGCACTGCCGAACTGTTCGCACCGTTCTCCCGGAACCTGCCGCCAATTCGCCTTCAACATCCTGACCGCAGTCAAATTGGACCCGAATTTTACCGGCCCCAACCCGCCACGTAAACGCCAACCGCAGACTCAACAGACAGCCACCAGAGGACGTCCCGAGCCACAGCCTTAGCGGGAAATCCGCTCCACGCTGCCGCCGGCCTTGGTGATCTTCTCGACCGCGCTCGCCGAGAACTCATGCGCCTTGACCACCAGAGTCTTGGTCAACTCGCCCGTTCCCAGGATCTTGATCGCGTCGAACTTGCCGTTCGTCAGCCCCTTGGCCTTCAGGGCCTCGAGGTCAACGGTCGTACCGCTCTCGAACACCCGTTCGAGGGTGTAGAGATTGATGCCGATCACCTTGGTGGCGAAGAAGTTGTTGTTGAATCCCCGCTTGGCCACGCGGCGGACGAGCGACATCTGGCCGCCCTCAAACCCCAGGCGGTACGAAAACCCCTGGCGGCTCGAGTGCCCCTTGTCACCCTTACCAGCCGTCTTGCCCAGGCCCGAACCCGGACCGCGGCCCACGCGTCGACGCGCCTTGCGCTTGGTAATGCCCTGATGGACGTCGTTGATCTGCATTAGACGTTCACTCCCCGAAGGCGGGCGACTTCTTCTCGCGTCCGCAACCGGGCCAGCGCGTCAAACGTCGCTCGCACCAAAGTCGCAGGGTTCGTCGAGCCCCGGCTCTTCGTCAAAATATCCCGGATTCCGCACGATTCAACCACCGCGCGAACCGTGTTTCCCGCGATCACACCCGTTCCCGGCAGCGCCGGAATCAGCAGCACTCGCGATGTCCCGTAGCGACCTTCCACCGTGTGCGGAATCGTCGAGCCCGACAGCGGCACCCGCAGCGACGTCCGCTGCGTCTGTCGCACGGCCTTGTCCACCGCCTGCGGAACTTCCACACCCTTGCCGTAACCCCAGCCGACCTTCCCCTTCTTGTCGCCCAGAACCACCAGCGCCGTGAAACTGAACCGCCGACCGCCCTTCACAACGCAGGCGCACCGGCGAATCTGTACGACCTTCTCCTGGCCGCTCTCACCGCTCCGGCCTTCGCCGCCACGGCCTTCACCGCGACCACCGGCCGGTCGATCCTGGCCTTGGCCCTGCCCCTGATTCCGCTGCTCGTGAGCCACCGTCGGTTCTCCCTGCTCGCGATCGGCGAGCCGATTCGCACTGCCTGCTCAAATCCCACTCGATTTTGTCTTCGGTGCTGTCCGTCGTCTCTCGCATCGGCCGGGGCCAACGCCGTCTATCTCTTTCGCCACCGACGAAACCGCCAGCCGCGAAGCTCAAACTAGAAATTCAGTCCGCCGCCACGGGCCGCTTCGGCCAGTGCTGCGATGCGACCATGGTACCGATACTGGCCCCGGTCGAACGCCACGTCCTTGATTCCCTTGGCGAGCGCCCGTTCCGCCAGCGTCTTGCCGACCTTCGTCGCGGCCGCCACGTTGCCGCCGTTTTCTTTCTCGCCCACGATCGCCTTCTCGGCCGTGCTCGCCGAGGCCAGCGTCACGCCGTTCACATCGTCGATGATCTGGGCGTAAATGTGCTTGTTCGAGCGGAACACCGTCAACCGGGCCCGCGCACCATCGGCTCGCAAACGGTTCCGCACGCGGTACGCACGCAACAGTCGCTGCTTCGCAATCTGCTTTTCCAGACGCATGATCCGGCTTTCCAACACCTGAACCCAGAACAACCTTCACCCGACCGTCGTGGCTCGCTTGCGAGAACTCCACGCCGTCGGACTGCCTCCTGCGACCTGCCGGATTACTTCCCGGCCATCGCCTTCCCGGCCTTCCGGCGAACCTTCTCGCCTTCGTACCGAATTCCCTTACCCTTGTACGGCTCCGGCGGGCGAACTTTGCGAACCACCGCCGCAAATTGACCCACCGCCTGCTTGTCGGAGCTTTCCATCACGATGTGCGTCGCATCCGGGCAGGTCACCTTGACGCTATCCGGAACCGGCAGCTTGATCGTGTTCGCGAAACCCACCTGCAGCGACAGGAACTTGCCTGCCAGCGTTGCCTGGTAACCGACGCCCTGAATTTCCAGCTTCTTGACGAACGGCTTCACCAGACCCTGCACCATGTTATTGATGAGTGCCCGCGTCAGACCATGCAGCGCCCGGCTCGAACGCGTATCGTCCGGCCGCGTCACAACGATCGATTTCGCCGCTTCGTCGATCTTCACCGTCATCGCGGAATGGACCGGCAGCTTCAGTTCGCCCGCCTTGCCCTTCACCGTGATCACGCCATCCGCCAGCTTGGCGGTGATGCCATCCGGAAGATCAACGGGCTTCTTACCAATTCGTGACATGATGCGTTACCTGTCCATCCGTCGTCCACACGGGACGTTCGCTCGGTCTCGAAAGTCGTTCGACTTCCCTCTGATTCGTTCGCCTCGCTCAATTGTCGAAGCTGACTCGCCCGCAGCCTTCCATCTGGATCGCTCAATGAGAGCACCAGACGTTTCCGACTAATACACTTCGCAGAGCACTTCGCCGCCGACACCCTTTTCCTTCGCTTCCCGGCTGCTGATGATCCCGGTGCTCGTCGACAGGACGCTCACACCCAGGCCTTCGAGCACATCACCCAAATCGCTGCAGTTCTTGTACACGCGACAGCCCGGCTTGCTGATCCGGCGAATGCTGCTGATCACCCGCTCGCCATTCGCCCCGTACTTCAGGTTGACCCGCAGCACCTTCGTGGGCATCTCACCCAGCGTTTCGAAATCCCAGATGAACCCCTCGCGCTGCAGAGCAGCAGCCAGGCCCGCCTTGAGGTTCGAATAAGGGATGTCGACATACGGACGTTCAATCCTCACCGCATTGCGGATCCGGGTCAGCATGTCGGCCACTGGGTCGGTCATCATAATCTGGGTCACCCGAAATTCGTTTGATCTGTGTCGTCCGTCTGCTTCGTCAGTCTGTCGATTCGTATCCGTCGCGTCTGTCACCGGCCGTCGTGCCACTCAATAGCACCGACTGCTCTACTGGCCCGTCTTGTTCTTGTCGCTGAACGGGATCCCCAGGTGCCGCAGCAGCACGCGGGCATCGTCGTCCTTCACGGCCGTGGTAACGAGCGTGATGTGCATTCCCTGAGGATGCGAAATCTTATCCGCATCGATCTCGGGAAACACCATCTGCTCGTTCAATCCCATCGAATAGTTGCCATTTCCGTCGAACGCCTTGGGCGAAAGGCCGCGGAAGTCGCGCACACGCGGCAGAGCCAGCGAAATCAGACGGTCGAGGAACTCGTACATCCGCTTCCCGCGGAGAGTCACCTTGCAACCAATGTCCATCCCCTCGCGGAGACGAAACGCCGAAATGGCCTTCTTGGCCTTCGTGATCATCGGCTTCTGGCCCGTGATCGTCGTCAGGCTGCCCGCTGCCTCGTCAAGACGCTTCCGGTCCTGCGTGGCCGAGCCAACACCCATGTTCACGACAATCTTCGTCAGCCGCGGAACCGCATGCGGATTCGTCACGCCCAACTCCTTGCGGAGCTCGGGGACAATCTCGGTATTGTAGCGTTCAAACAGCCGCGCCATCGCTTGTTCCACCAGTCTACTAGTTCTAATCGACCGCCCCCGATGCCAACCGGAAGGTCTTACGTCTGCTGCGTTCGTCGGTTCAAGACAACCCGTTAAGTCACCCCGAACCTGGCCTCTCGTCTACTTCGATTTTCTTCTGTTTCGCCGGCTACTACTTCTTGGCGTACTGGGCCTTGGCCGGGCTGACGACACCCAGGTCGGTGGAGCACTTCTTGCAGAACCGAACCTTCGAGCCATCGTCCAGATACTTCACACCCACGCGAACACCCCGTCCGCAGGCGTTGCAGTACAACAGCACGTTCGAGATCGCGATCGGCATCTCGATCGACAATCGTCCGCCACCGGGGCTCTTCGGGTGCCCCTTCTTGACGTGCTTGTACACGCGGTTCACGCCCTCGACGAGCACTTTCTTGCCGTCCAGAACTTCCAGAACCTTTACGGCCTTGGGCGACGCGTCGTCTCCCGCCGTCACCTGCACCAGATCGCCCGACTTGATTTTGGTCTTCATAGTTACACCACCTCGCTCGCCAGGCTGATGATTTTCATGAACCGGCGATCCCGCAGCTCACGGGCGACCGCACCGAAAATTCGCGTGCCCTTCGGATTCTGTTCCGCATCGATCAGCACGACCGCATTCCGGTCGAACCGAACATAACTTCCGTCCGCACGACGGGTCGACTTCCGCGTCCGCACGATCACCGCACGCACCACGTCACCGGCTTTCACCGCGCCGCCCGGAATCGCCTTCTTGATCGACACGACAATCACGTCGCCCAGGCCCGCATACCGCCGGCTCGTGCCGCCCAGCACCTTGATGCAGTACGCGACCTTGGCGCCCGTATTGTCGGCCACATCCATCAGGGTCTGCATCTGAATCATAATCTGGCCTCGCCTTCGCGCTCCGCCTGAACGCGCCTTCTAGACACCACGAACCCGCGGGACGCCTGGCCCCTCGGGTTCGCTCTCACGCCCCAAAACCTTTTATTCCACGCTGGCTGCCGGAGCAGGAACTGCCCCAGCCACCGGAGCCGCCTGCAGCACCGGAGCCTCGAATTTCTTCACGACCCGCACCAGGTCCCACCGCTTCAGCTTCGACTTCGGCCGGGTCTCAATGATCTCGACCAGATCGCCGTTGTGCGTCGTATCCTGCTCGTCATGGACGTAGCAGATCGTCCGCGAACGGATCGTCTTGCCGTACTTCGGATGCCGGTACGACCGCGGCACCTCGACCCGCCGGGTCTTGGCCATCTTGTCCCGCGTGACTGTTCCGATCACTCGACGTCGCATGTTCCGCCTCTGGCTCTTTTCGCGAATCCCACTCGAACCTGAATACCGTTCAGATCAGCTCAACCTATTCCACCGACCAGCGATTGTTCACTCGCCAGCGTTCGTTCACCCGGCCGCACTCACGATCCGACCGCGACCACGGCACCCGCTTCAGCCGCCAGTTTCGACAACTCGCGCTGCCGCTGCACCGTCTTGATCCGCGCAATACTGCGACGCAGCTTGCGGATGTTCGTCGGCGCTTCCAACTTTTCCGTCGTCCCCCGGAACCGCAGCGCGAACAGCTCTTTCTGCGTGTCAGCCAGAGCCAACAGCAGGTTCTCGTCGGTCATCTCGTGCAGTTGCTTCGTCTTGCCGGCCATAACTCTGTTCCCTTCGAGTGCTGCGGCCATCTGGCTCACAGCTCCCGAGACTTGTTATCCGTCAGTTCCCGTCACTCGGCGACGCGTCACCGCGACACATCTTTCACGCCGACCTACACACCTGGCAGCCGACCGATCAACCGAACGGGCAGCGGCAGCTTGTAGGCCACACGGGCAAAGCAGTCACGAGCGGCATCGCGCGGCAAACCAGCCACCTCGAACAGCACCGTTCCAGGCTTCACCACGGCAACCCAGTGGTCAGGCTCGCCCTTCCCGGTACCCATTCGGGTTTCGAGAGGACGCGCCGTCACCGGCTTGTGCGGGAAGATGCGAATAAACAGCTTCCCGTCACCGCGAATGTATTGGTTCGCCGCGATTCGGCAGGCCTCGATGACGTTCGCCGGAATCCACCCGCCTTGCAGCGCCTGAATTCCAAAGTCACCCAACGAAACCCGATTGCCTCGCGTGGCACTACCTTTTATGCGTTTTCTTTGGCTTTTGCGGTACTTGACCCGTTTTGGCATTAGCGGCATCGTTAGCTTCCTCGGCTGCGTAGTCGCCCAGTCCGATCCACACTTTCACACCGATCACGCCGGTCGTGGTGATCGCTTCGGCGAATCCGTAATCGATATGCTCCTGGAGCGTCGACAACGGAATGGATCCCTTCGCCAGTTTCTCACAGCGGGACATTTCCGCCCCACCCAGGCGCCCGGAGAGCTGAATCTTCACTCCGAACACCCCCGCCTCCATCACCTGATCCACCGAACGCTTCATCGTCCGCCGGAAACTACCCCGCTTTTCAAGCTGCTGGGCAATGTCCTGCGCGACGAGGGTCGCATTCCGGTTCGGCTGGTTGATTTCGACGATCTTCAAATCCATCCGCCGGCCAGTCAGGTCTTCCAGTTCCGCCTTCAGACGGTCCACTTCCTGACCTTTACGCCCGATGATGATCCCGGGGCGAGCCGTGTGCAGGTGAACGATCACCATGTCACGCGTCCGCTCGATCTCAATCTTCGGAATCCCGGCCGACTTGTATTTCGTTTTGACGAACTTGCGGATCTTGAAATCCTCGACCAGCAGTTCGCCAAACTCGCGCTTGTTGGCATACCAGCGACTGCGCCAGTCTTCGGTGATCCCAACCCGGAATCCCGTCGGTCGCGTCTTCTGGCCCATGAATCACCTCGTACCCGTCTGGCGTGGTCTCGACCAGCCCGGTCGCGTTACCTCGCAACCCCGACTGATCTGGAAACAACAACTCCCGCGTCTCTTCCGTCCGTCTGAATTCTTTGCTTCTGTCTGTTTCAGGCCACTCAAATCAAACCGACTCAAAACGAACTCGGTCAACTCGCGTGGGTTTCACCGGAAAACCGGCTGCCGTCACCCCATCGGCTCGTCAAAATTCCGCGCCGACAAGTTTCGAGCGGGACAGCCTACTCGGTCGGGGCCGCAACCGCCACATCCAATCCAACATGAATGTGAGCGAATCGTCGACGAATCAGATAAGCCACCCCACGACCCCGCGGAAACATCCGCTTGAACATCGGGCCGTTGTTCGCCACCGCTTCCTTGACGATCATCGCATCGACGCCGCGTGCGCCTTGATCTTCCGCGTTCGCCATGGCGCTTTTCAGCACCTTCTCGATCATCCGGGCACCACGGTTCGGTTCGTACCGCAGCAGACGCAAAGCGGCTTCCGCCGACTGCCCTCGAATGAGGTCCGCAAACGGACGCACCTTCGTAGCCGAAATGCGTGCGAACTGGTGTGATGCCTTGTACATGTCAAGATTCCGACTGTGTGTTTTACTGGCCTGGCCCCACCGAGGCCGCCACTCAGGCTGGCCCCACGAGTTGTCTCGCACCTGGCGGTGCACACCCTGCAACCTGGTGCCTGACCTACTTCTTGTTGCCCTTGCCCGAGTGACCCTTGAACGTTCGCGTCGGGGCGAATTCACCCAGCTTGTGTCCGACCATCTCTTCGGTCACGTAGACGTTGATGTGCGCCCGGCCATTATGAACCAGGAACGTCATGCCCACGAATTCCGGCGAAATCGTCGACCGGCGGCACCACGTCTTGATCGGCTCTTTACGCGGCGACCCGCTCATTCGCTCCACCTTTTGGAGGAGCTTCGCGTCGACGAAAGGACCCTTCTTCAAAGACCTGCCCATAACCCGTCCCCGATTCCCGCCGCCTGCTTGACCACAGCGACACGACCACTGCGACACAATTCGGAACTTCAAATCACTCTTCTCAACTGCGCCCACAACTCGCGGACGCCTATTCGCCCTAAGGCAGCTTCACCAATCCGTAGCGACGCGACGTCCGCCGACGAATGATCGCCGACGACGACGGTTTCCGTGGCTTACGCGTCCGGCCGCCCTTCGACAGCTTCCCGGTCGCACTACACGGATGTCGGCCCCCGTTACGACGGCCTTCACCACCACCCATCTTGTGGGCCACCGGATTCATTGCCGAACCACGCACCGTCGGGCGGACACCCATCCACCGCTTACGGCCGGCTTTACCAATGACGATCGCCGAATGCTCTTTGTTGCCCAGCTCGCCAATCGTGGCCCGGCACTTCGACGACACGCGTCGAATTTCACCTGAAGGCAACGTCAACTGCGCCCATCCCTGATCGCGGGCCGACAGCGTCGCAAACGTGCCCGCGGCCCGGCACATCTGGCCGCCAGCCCCAGGCTGCAACTCGACATTATGAACGTTCGTCCCCTGGGGGATCTTTTCCAGCGGCATGCAGTTACCGAGCGACGGTTCGATGTTCGAACCACTCGCAACCACCATCCCGGCCTTGAAACCTTCCGGAGACAGGATGTACGACTTCGTCCCGTCTTCGTAACGAATCAGGGCAATGCGGGCGCTGCGGTTCGGATCGTACTCCACCGCAACCACCGTGGCGGGCATCCCGTCCTTGCGACGCTTGAAGTCGACCAGACGATACATCCGCCGGTGTCCGCCACCCTTGTGACGGCACGTAATCTTGCCCTGGAAGTTCCGGCCGCCCGTCTTGCGAATCCGCACGAGGAGCGTCTTCTCCGGTTGCTTCTTCTTGTCCGTGAGGTCCGAGAAATCGCTGACGGATGAATTCCGCCGGCCATTGCTCGTCGGTTTGTAGACCCGAATCCCCATGCTCTGTTCCTATCTGTCTCGCATCTCAGAACCGCACAGTGTGTGTCCGGCCTGATTGTTTGCGAAAATGGCGTCTTCAGCAGCCCAATCTTCCGCGAATCGCACCCACCACCCGGCAGGTTCAGTCGTTAGAAGAACGAGATCCGATCGTCTTCGTGCAGTTCGACCAGCGCCTTCTTCCAGGGCTTCGTCTGCACGTAGCCCGTCTTTGTTCGCTTCGGCTTTCCAACCCGCGTCTGCGTCCGCACGGCAACGACCCGCACGTTCCACAGCAGTTCGACCGCCTTCTTGATGTCCGTCTTGGTCGCCAGCGTCACCACCTCAAACGCATACGAGTTGTGACGCTGGGACAGATGCGTCCCCTTTTCCGTCACGAGCGGGCGAATCACCACCTGGTGAGGTTCGAGCTGAATCCCCGGACGACTCAAAACAGCCATGATTCCACCCTAACCATCGTCTGCGAAAAAAACCGCTGACCAACCGTCGCTAAGACCACGAAGGCCGATATCCCCTCACCGCCAGGAATCCCGTTCTAGACGGCCTTCCCAACCAGCTTGTCCAGAGCCGACTTCGTCACCACGAACTGCCGTTTCGCCAGCACTTCGTAGGTGTTGAGGTCGCTCGCCGGAAGGATCGACACCCCTTCAATATTTCGAGCCGACTTGTACACGACCGGGTCATGGGTCGCCGTCGTCAGCAAAACCGTCTTCTCGGAAAGCCCCAGCGCCTTAAGCGCCGTGACCACGTCCTTCGTCTTCGGAGCGGCCATCGTCAGGTCGTCCAGAACCGTCACCTGATCGTCCAGGAACTTGCTCAGCACCGCCATCTTCGTGGCGATCTTGAGCGCCTTCTTGTTCAGTCGATAGCTCCAGTCAATCGGCTCCAGGTGATGGGCATGTCCCCCACCTCGACGAATCGGCGACCGCTTCGGCCCCATACGGGCTCGTCCGGTCCCCTTTTGTTTGTAAAGCTTCTTCTTCGAACCAGCGACGTCGCTACGCCCCTTCGTCTGGACCGTACCCAGCCGTCGGTTCGCCTCGTACATGACCACCGCGTCATGCAGCAACTGCTTGTTCACGCCCACAGCCAGGACCACCGGGTCGAACTCATAGGTCGACACCTGCTCCCCCGACTTGTTGAACACCGGCACACTAATCATGATCCACTCCGTGACAATCGCACTCGGGCTGCCAGCCTGAATCACTTCAAACTGGCCGCGCGGCACTCAATTTTCCGCGAACTCGACCCACCCGCCGACTGTCTTGCTGCTGAACTATCGCTTGAACGACCCGAAACCTACCCGTTCCGTGCCAGATTCTGCTTTCAACCCCGGCAACTAACACACCGTCGAAAACTCGACGGCTGCCTGCCGGAAATTACTTCTTGCCCTTTTTGGCCTTCGTGGCCTGCACGACCACCACACCGTTGATTCCGACCTTCTTGTTCGTTTTGCGGACGATGACGTAACCACCGTTCGGACCGGGAATGGCCCCGCACACCAGCAGCGAATTCGTTTCCTTGTCGACGCGAATCACACGCAGATTCCGAATCGTGACGCGCTCGTTGCCCCAGCGCCCACTCATCTTCTTGCCCTTCTTGATCTTCCCGCTGCGGCCACGCTCGGTACTGTGCGAGGCAATCGACCCCGCCGCCCGGTGATGCCGCTTAACCCCATGGCTCGCACACAACCCATGGAACCCGTGCTGCTTCATCACCCCTGAGAACCCGCGACCCTTGATCATTCCGATGACGTCGACGGCCTTGACTTCCGCGAACGCATCCACGGTCACTTTTTGACCCACTTCGTACGCCGCGTCGCCTTCTTCCTTCGGCAACTCACGCACGAACCGCTGCGGCTCACAATCAGCCTTCGGAAGAGTGGCCACACCCGACTCGGACCGCTTCTTCGCCCGCACACCCTCAATCGCCGAGACATGCCCCAACTCGGACCGCGGTGCCAGACGACGCGGCTTGTCCGCAAAGCCCAACTGAACCGCTTCGTAGCCGTCTTTCGCCTTGGTCCGCACCTGGAGCACGGTACACGGGCCCGCTTCGACGACCGTCACGGGAATCAGATTCCCCGTTTCGTCGTAAACCTGCGTCATCCCGACTTTGCGACCGAGAATACCCAATGCCATGACCAAACACCCTTATCATCGAAACCCGCCACGACCCAGCCGGACAGATCCAGCCAGGTAAAACCAGCCAGGCACACCCTGGCGTCCTGCTCGACGGTGACGACGAAGCCGCCGCCCACGCCCTGCGGCGGACCCATCAACTTGGCAGGCGATTCCGCGAACCACTTCCAGCACGAAAGCCCCAAGGCCCCCACACGGAAATCAGCCGCCCAATCAACCCACACCTGACCGAGCCAAGGGAGCACCGCCGCGCTCCAGCCCGACACTGAACTCAACTTGCCGACCCGCACAGCACCCGAAGGACTGCGACCGGAACCGACTCACGAGAATCAGCCACCCGGGACATCGGCCCCGCCGCGACTCCTCTCGAAACACCACACTCACTACAATCGCCCGAACTACGTCGCCCGAATCTTGATATCCACCCCGGCTGGCAACGAGAGCTTGTTCAGCGCATCGATCGTCTTGCCCGTCGGAGACAGAATGTCAATCACCCGCTTGTGGGTTCGGATCTCGAACTGTTCGCGCGATTTCTTATCGATGTGCGGACTCCGCAACACCGTATACCGCTCGATTCGCGTTGGCAGGGGGATCGGGCCATGCACGATTGCCCCCGTCCGCTTCGCTGTGTCGACAATGTCACTTGCCGACTGATCGAGCACACTGTGATCGTAAGCTTCCATGCGGATGCGGATTCGTTCTTGCTTCTTGCCGGCCACTCCCCGACCCATCCTTCCAACTTAGGTAACTTCTCAAAGAACGGCCTTCCCGCATCCGACGGCGCGGAAACGCGGAAAGTTCGGCAGTGTATCGCCCCGAACTCGAACTGTCAACAAATGACCGTCCCGTTTGCCGTTTTTCCGCAACCCGCTTCAGATCGGGCCACGCCGGTCGGCAATCCTCCGCTCAGATTCAGGCCAAAATCCACGTTTTCTCGTCCGATTTGGCCTCGGCTCTCCCGCTTCACCCGGAACCACGGAGAGCGTTTTCCATCGGCCGCATCCCTCGACGGGCCGCAGTTTCTCCAGAATCACCCGCCCAGCTTACCAGCCACCAGCAGTCCAGACAGCGTCCAGCCAGCCCCTCCAACCAGAATCTTACTGACACATCGTCCGCTCGTGACCCTCGATCCGGCCAGTCGCGGCGTCCAGCTTTCGTCCGGCCATCGCCAGTTTGGCCCGGGCGGCATCCAGCTCTTTCCGCTGCGTGATCAGCGTGCCCGCCCGCGCCCCCTCGGCCATCGACCGGTTCAACTTCTTCAAAACCGGCAACAATTCACTTTCCAGCAGCCCGGTAATCGTCCGAACCTCCCGCTCCAACTCCTGATTTGCCTGGTGCAGGAACTGGCGGTCATAAAACCGGTCCGCAGGCGCCAGCGTCCGATAGGTCCGGTCGGCTGTCGCCTGACCCTGCTCTAACGCCTGCTCATCGACCAGTCGGCCAAATGGCGACGCCTTCTCGCGAACGCCCGAGATCGCCTCGTGCGCCTTCTGCAGGCCGCGAATCGCCCGCTGATGGTCCGGGGCGATCTCCAGCGCCTTGGTGAACGACGCGACCGCCTGAGGGTAATTCCTCATCTCCAGATAGACGTTGCCCAGATTTTGGTGGGCATCGGCCATGCGCGGACTCAGCCGAATTGCCTCGCGATAGGCGGGAATCGCCATCGCCAGCTGCCCCAGATGCCGATGGGCATACCCCAGGTTGTAAAACCCCTCGGCCGACCGCTTGTCGGCCAGAACCGCCTTCCGCAGCACGTCGACTGCTTTCGCGTACTCCTGCTTCCGGTTGTACACCGCCCCCAGATTGACCAGCGTCGCCGCCCGGCGGGGGGCCAGTTCCAAGGCCGCCTCGAAGCCCACGATCGCTTCCTCGTACCGTTCCATCAAAAACAGGACGGACGCGCGAATCTCATGCGACTCGGGCGCCTCGGGGAACAGTTCGACCGCCCGGTCAGCCGTCGACAGGGCCGAACCTCCGGCGTTGGACCGAATATGCCGCTTGATCGCGTCGATCAGCGTCGCCAGATCGTTGGTCTCGGACATCTCAATGCCCCCGTGCCAGCCGACTTCCCACCCACCTCACGTCCGGATTATGGCCCCAACCCTCGCCCAATCGTAGCGGAAGTCGTGAGACTTCCCCAGCCCCCACCCCCAGCTCTCCCTCCGCCCTCGCGCCGCGTCTCACCCCCGCAGCAGCATTTGCGTGAAATCCCACACCGGCAATGCAATCTCGGCCGGGGCGACGTTCTCCCGCCCCTCGACCACCATGTCGAGAAACGCCCCCACAGGCGACGACTGCGGCTCCAAATCCGGGAACGGTTCGACAACATTGTTCCGTGCGATCAACAGGCCGCCATCCCGCACGATGAAATCGGCCTCCGCACAGTGGACGAACAGTTCCTCCCGGTAGTGCTGGGCATCGCCAATGCTGACCATCGTCAGCTCGACGCCCCCGGCCAAAGTTCCCACCGCGTTGGTCACCACGTCGACCCCGAACCCCCGCCGGGACGACACCGACCGCACCGATTCGGGCCCCAGCCCCGTCGTAAAAAACAGCATGTCGACCTTGTGACTGCCCGCGTCGCCCACGAACCCGCCCGGGTTGAACGCTTGTTCCTCCCGCCAGGTGCCATGGTACACCTGAATCCAGCGCTCGGTCGACAGGCTCGTCACCGCCCGCACCGGCCCCCATTTCCCCGACAGCACCTCCCGCCGCACGGTGCGGTACGTCGCAAACGTCCGCCGCTGATAGGCAATCGCCAGCCTTGGCCCGGTCCGCGATTCCTCGACCAGCGTCACAATCCGTTCGCGGGTCTCCGCCAGCGGCTTCTCGCAGAGCACATCCAGCCCCAATGCCCGCAGCGTTCGAGTCTGCTCAAAGTGGAGTTGCGTCGGCGAGAGCACCACCGCGCACCGGGCCTGCGATTCCCGAGCGACCCGCTCGAGGTCGGCTCCCACGACCGCATCCGGGGCGTACTTGCTCCGCACCGCCTCGGCCGCGTCCCGGTTGGGATCGCACACCCCCACAATCCGCCCGCGGCCATCCCGCGCCAGGGCCTCGAGATGAAACCCGGCAATCCCGCCACACCCCACCACCAACACCGGCCAACCCGACATACCAGCCCCCTGCCACAAGATTCAGCGTTTGGCTCCACCCCGAGGTTGTGTGTTCGGTGGGATAGGCTTCCAGCCTGTCAAGCCCCCCGGCTTTCCGCAGCCAAAATGACAAGCTGGAAGCCTATCCCACGTTTTTTTTCACAGCCTCCGTCAGGACGCTCGGCTCATCGTCGGGACGATGCCGCATGAACTCAAACCAGCGACGCGCCGAAGAACGCTCCCTCGTCCTTCCCGGCTAGGCCACCGGCCGAACCTGTTTTCAAAGAGAACGATTCGTTTTATCAAAGAGGTTCATCTCGGAATTGCACCTCGAAACGCACTGCTTGAGAAGCCATCAGTGGCACCCGGCGCGGATCTCTTGCGTCGCCACCATCGGCTGAAGAGACCGTGCCGTCGAGGTGCCCAATCAGTCCGTACTCTGCAACGCGTCGAGTGCCGCGGCGGCTTCGGCATGTTGGGGATCCAGTTCGAGAACTCGCGCCAGCAGCCGTTTTGCCAGGACCCGGTCGCCGCGCGCACGGGCCAATTTCGCCAGGTTGAAATGGGCTTGAACGTGACTGGGTGCTACCTGGATGCAGCGGAGCAAGGCCAACCGGGCCGCTTCGTCGTTCTCCAGAACCATCTGCATAGAGCCCTCGAGGAACGCCAATTCCGCGGAGTTGGGGAATTGTTGGAGTCCGATCCGCAGTTCCTCGATGGCTAGATCCGTCCGACCGGACTTCACCAGCTGCCGAAACAACTGGGCGCGATGTTCCGATTGGTTTGGCGCGACCGCGACGGCCCGCCTGATCGCTTCGACCGCAGCCGGCGAATTCCCCAACTCTTGATGGCAGGTGCTCAACAGGGCCCACGCGCGGTCGTGACGCGGGATAATTGCCAAACAATGTCTCAAATGCTCAACCGCATCGCCGTACATCCCGTTCTTCGCCGCCATTTCCGGCAATCCGTGATGGCCCTCGGGGCAGGGATTCACACGAATGCAATCCGCGAAGCTGGCCCGGGCGCGTTCCAGATCGCCGCGGTCGTAATAAATCACCCCCAGGTTCATGCTGGCGGTTTCCGCGGCGGGGTTGTCGCGAAGTGTCGTGAGGTACAGCCTCTCGGCGTTGGTATACGCGGGGACGCGTGCGATCACGAGTCCGATGAGGAACGCGGGCCAAAGGAGCACGGCGCCCCGTAAGAGCTGCTGACCACGTGAGGACCATTTTGCGACGAGGCCATCGATCAATCGCGACAAACCCCCAGCCACGAGACAGATCGGGCCGAGGCTCGCCAGGTATTGAAAGTGGTCCGCCACGAACGAGTACCGCATCGGATAGACGTTGACGAAGCCGAGCGCCGGAAAAAGGGTGCCTCCGAAGAACAATGCCGCCGCGAGAGGTGCCCGTCCGATCTGGCCGCGGAATATAGCCCCCAATGTCAGCAGTAACACGATGGCCGCCAGCGGAACCCAGTTGGCGAGCACCGTGGGATCAATATTGAATCGCGGGTAGAAGAACACCAGTGGTGCCGGCCAGAGCAGCTTGCCGAGGTAAAACCAGACGGCTTTCGAGGCAATGATCAGTCGCTCGACGAAGGTCCATTGGAACTCGTCCCCGGTCGCGAGCACCACCTGCCGCTCGACATACGAAGTCAAGGCGCCGCTCGCGGCACCGAGGAGCAGCCACGGCGTCACCGCGAGGACCAGCGGTCTGGCAAGTCGACCTCCGCGCCACCATGCGCACACCAGCAGAGCCGCCGGCAATGAGGCCGTCACGGATTTTGAAAGCAACGCCGCGACGAACAAGCCGGTCGCGGCGGCATAGCGGTCGTACCGAAATCCCTCGCCACGCCACCACGCTGCTGGAGAATTGTTTTCGATTCCGCGTCCCCAGCAGGTGAGAAACACCCGCGCCGACCAAACATAGAACAGTGCGGACAGGACGTTCTTTCGTTCGGTGACCCAGGCCACCGATTCCACATGCACCGGATGAACGGCGAACAGCAACGCCGCGAACCACGGCCATTCCACTCCCAGAACCCGCAAAAGACGGTACAGCATCAAGGTGGTGAGCGCGTGCAACCCCACGTTCACGAGGTGAAAACCGAGCGGGTTCAACCCCCACAGCTGGTATTCGATCCAGAACGTGGTAAATACCAACGGATAATACTGGGGAGTCGCCCCTAGTTTTGTCCAAATGTTGACCAGCCCGGCCGAGGTGCGCAAGTGCGAGTTCCGCGTGACGTAATCGTCGTCGTCCCAGATGTATCCGCACTGCGCCACGCCGGCATACGCAATCGCCACGGCGATCAGCAACGCCAAATCAACGCGATGCCGTGCAAGCATTGACCGCAGGTACGCGACAACCGGCCAGAACATCTCGGATTCCGTATCAGCCCATGTGCAAGCCGTAAGGTGGGCATTGCCACACTTTCGCTAACCCGCGTTCTCCACCAGCAAGAGTTCGAAACCGGGGGCGACATGCCCAGGTGCCGCAACGATCACGCCGACGAACGCCTCGAAACACGGGAGTTGGAGGTAGTCTGACGAGCCATGGTCGGCAGTGTCTACCCTGCGAGCCTGTGAATTTCTCGTGTCGATCTGGCGATCGATGGGGAGGGCGTTCCGCAGGGCAGGCTCCCGCCTGCCTTCCTGGACGGTTTGGGTGAGGCCAGGGCATTCACACCCAATCCAAATCAATGGAGTCGACAGTATCTGCCTGATAACGGGACTGATCAACACAAGCGATTACACCGAAGTGAATCGTGACGACGTGGAGATTCGTTGACACGATCGACTCCCCTTGCTTAGGAACGCAGGCAGGAGCCTGACCTACGCGACTAAGGCAACGCGATCATGGCGGCGATACTTGCCAAAAGAAGCAACAATCCCCAGAAAAGAATGACGACGACACTAAGCACGATGCCTGAAATGGAGTAGACGTAACGACGAGCCACGAACAGGCCCACCAATCCCAGAACGAGAGCGATGACGGCCAGTGCGACACTCAGGCAGAACGCCAGAGGCCCCAAGTCATCAGACGATTTGACAAAAAGAAACAGCCACAGTACTGGCAACACGGAAAGCACTGCCGCAAAACAACTCGCCTTGGGAATGAAGGGCGAAGAGTGTGTGATCGTGCTGTCTGCATCCATGAATCATCTCCAAGCCGGGATCTGAAGCAGTTCGCCGAGGCATCTCCGAATCTACCACATCCTCGATTTCAGGACACGGCGGGTGGCCCGGACGTCGCTTTGAACATCTGGGTTGCTCATCGCTCCTCTTGCTCTTCGCAACCCCGACGTTCAAGTCAGCGCCTCCCCCCCCTTGGATTTCCGCGTCCCGGAAATTTACCCCGCCGATTGAATCGGCCGTGACTACCCGACGGGCCTCTGACCGGCCGCGAACGGTTGTCCTGTTCATTCCAGGGCCCCTTGACCGGCCAGAATCTTGTCGCGGAATTTGGCGATCCGGGAGATCCTGGTCTCCGCTTTTTTGGCTGCGTTGAGATTGATCACATAGCTTTTCTGGCGGCCCGGTGTCAGGCGGTGAAATGCGGCCGCCAGTTCCGGGTCGATCGACAACGCCTCGGCCAGCTCACTGGGCAGCTCCACTTCAATGGGACTCTTCGCTGGCTTGATGCCCGCCTCCGCGTAGCCCATCGCCTCAATCAGGTAGGTCCGAATGACAGGTTCCAGGACGGCCACCTGCCCGTTGTCGGTGAAGCGGAGCATGTCGGGATCGCGAGTGTTCGACCCCTGACGCTCCAGCACCCGGTCGGGATCCTTCAACAGTCCGGCGTGAAAGAAGCTGATGCGAAAATCAGCCCGCAAAGCGCCGATGATGGCGATGTTGCGATCCGCATGCCTGTAGCAGGGATGTGCCCACTTGACCGTTTCGACCAGCCCCACAGAAAGGCAGACCTGACGAAGCCGCCAAAGTCCCGCGGCCCACGGCCTCGTTGAGCACTCCGGCGTGGCAAATCGCGCGCAGCGACCACACCCCTTGGTAAAGAAGTCCTCGACATCCGTAATCATCAACTTGTTTCTCACTCTGTGGAGAACGACCCACGTTCTGAGAAGAATCGAGTCCCGGAACAAAAAGCTGTCTGTGCGTTCCGCTTCTTGACGCTCCAAAATGCCAGAGCCACCCGCCGGCTAGGCCACGAGCTCAACGTCCGGTGAAGCCTTTCCAAAGCGGCGTGCCACAATCTTGAGAATCGGCGTATCGGACCATGCCGAATAGAACGCAAAACAATGAAAGTCGCTTGAAGCCTCCTCGTGAATCTGGCAGCAGCGGTTAAGGAAACCATCGTCCGACAATTCTTCTCCGTGACTGAGGTCGGAATTGAGGAAGCCCATCGTTTCGACGCCAAGGACATCCTCGAAAACGAGAATATGAATCTCGTCCTTCCAGTCGCGTACGGTCAGTCGAACATCGGCATCATGCATTGTGAGCATGGTAATTGTTGCGTCATCTAGCCGATACTCTGTAAATGATTGTTCCATGACGACTGTCCTCGAATCGGCGGGTGGCCGAGACTTAGCTTTTGGACGTCTGGGCGACGCACTCACGAGAGGCATTCATGGCGTTTCAAATGTCTCTTTCCTTCACGCCCTCCACAACACGAGCCTTGGACCGTTCGGGTTCATCGATCCTTTTGTTCCTTCGCAACCCAGACGCTCCAAGCAGCGCCTGGGACTGCCCGCCGCCCGTCCGGCGACATCAGTGGCACGGAGTTCTAAGGCCGTTGGCGGGAGCACGGGCCGCGGGCATTCATGGGCCCACCGGCCGCATTACGTCCCATCCTAAGGAGTGTGTATGGCCAATTGGCCACCAGATGCCGCGCATGAACATATTGCCCATATTCGGCACTACATGCCCTTGATCAAGATCTGGGATAGCGACGTTTGCAACAACTCTCATCACCTCAAATGCGTTTCCATTGAATACGTGATCTCGAACCAATTCAATTGCCGCCTCCTCCGATTCAGCAGTTACGCCGCATCCAAGTCCCAGCGGCGTAAATGGTGGGGGATCCTTGAATGTAATCCAATATCTCGTGTACATGAGATGTGCTACTCTTTCAGACGGGAGGCCCATTCGTCGCGTTGAATGTCTGGGTGACGCAGTCAAAAGGGGCATTCAACGCAACACCCACGACTCTTGCCTTTACGACGTGCACAACTTGGACCTTGCACTTTTCGAGAACATCAATCTTCCTGTCGTTTCGCAATCCAAACGCTCCGAGCAGCGTCTGGGCCTGCCCACCATCCTGATTGCGTTACTCGGGCCTATGCGACGAATCGTCCGGCGGGCACTGACCGCCAAACTCCCTCTGCAACGCCCGCCACTGACACCACCCAATCGCGAGCATCATCAGCGGGGCGGACAACATCTTGACGAAGACTCCCCCGAAAGTATTGGTGATCGACGCGCCGAGAAAGTAGCTAGCTCCCATCGCGCAAATGGAGATGATCCAGCCAATCCCCATCCTCTCGATCAGCACAAAGCGGACAAACCCCCGGTGATAGCAGTCCCGCCAGTCTTCGTACTCGCTCCAGTGGGCTCCCGGTTGAGTCAGGTCCCCCCGGCAACTCGGACAAGACATCACCAGCGCCGTCACCTTCGTGCCGCAACGCCGACAGCGCAGTTCGTTCGACCCGAAATCCACGAGTGGCCCCTCGCCTCAAGCGTTCGTTCATCCCCGGAGATGACTAGAAGCCGCTGGCGCTGCTCAAGGCGATTGGCACCAACAGTTCTGTAGGAAGTGCTGGCTGGCGGCGAAAAACTACTTCTTCCCGTTCAGTTTGTTCTCGGCTTCGGTGCCCAGCCACCGGGGCACGGGCGGTGCCTGGCCCGCGTCGCGGTTGCGGTAGTTGGCGGTAAAGTGGCCGCCGAATGGGTCGATTACCAGGCGGCATTCCGTCCCCTGGGGCAGGGCATTGATCGCCGTCAGCACCCCTTCCACCGGGCCGGTGAAGTCGAACAGGGCCAGGTAGAGTTTGACCGGCGCCTGAATGCGGTGCGCGAAGCACGGCGGATCGAAGTAGCGGACCACCTCGGCCACCTGCTTCGGGTCGGCCCCGGCCGGAGCGCGTGGCCCCCACGTCGTCAGCCCCAGCACCGTCCAGTCGATCCGCATCAGAGCGATCGTGTTGCCGGTCACGCTGGCGACAGGCCGCAGCCCCGCCAGCACAAACGACAGCCCGCCCCCCTGACTGCTGCCGCGAACGTGGACCTTGCCGCTACACAGCCGGTGCTGGCGAATGATGTCGTAGCAGCGCACGAGGCAGGTATAGCTATATCGCAACATCGTCGTGTCGCGATTGGTATTCCCCGCGTTCATATAGTCGAAATCACTTTTGGCGGGGTACTCGGTGATGTCTCCGCCATGCACGGCCGCGGCGATATACAGCTCGCCATTCGCATGATGGGCCCGGCCCGGCTGATAGACGCTGACCGGCGGGCACTGCACCGTCCCATCGACCAGCTTGTCGCCCTTGGGCTCGTACAACCAGGCCCACGCCCAGCGGCCTTCCCAGGCGCGGAACTTGGCGAGGTAGACCTTGCCCGCGGGCGTCTCCAGGTCGGGCTGCTCCGTCAGCGAGAGGTCGAGCGGAACCTTGTCCAGCTCGGCCAGTGTCTTGTCCCAAAATTCGTCGAACCCCTCCGGAGGCGTCACCGGGGTCACGCGCTGCGGTTGATACAGAAACCCAATCCGCTTGACGTACAGGTCCCGCTCGCCATCACTGACAATCAGATTGCCGATGTAATGCCCGGGTTCGGCCGGTTGAATCGCAAAATCGAGACGGAGCGGCTCGGCGTTCGGCTCCACCGTGACCGGCATTTCCGCGGCGACGGTTCGATCCTGAAACACATAGTTCCGACCTTCAAACCGCAGCTTGCCGCGCAATGCTTTTCCGTAATGCGTGGCCAGCGTCACCGGGAACACAATCGGCCCATCGTCGGGAAACAGGTGGTCGGGGTTGGGCGAGCTGATCTTCATTTCGACCGAGCGTGACAGGTCGACCTGCGGGTGAATTACGATGCGGCGAACGATGGGCGTCTTCAACTTCTGCATGTCGGCCAGCATCACGAAATCGCCGCGGCGCGTGGATTCGATCCCAGGGCGCTGGTCCAGAAAGTGGGTCAGCCAGAAGGCGTTCTCGAATTCAACCCCCGCCCCGTTTTTGGCAATCAGCGTGTAGTTGCCCGGCTCAAAATTCCCCTGCACCGGCCAGCCCATGTCTCCCTGCTGCAGAGGATCCACCGCCCGATGCAGATCGGGAGCCATCCAAAAGTTGAGATTGCCATTGGGATAACCATTGTTGAGCGCATAGCTCGCCCCCTCCGGCTGCCCCCCGAACCCCACGTCGAAGGCCCCCTCGGAGAAGGTATAGAACAACTCCCACCCCGGCCCCCCGGTCTTCAGCGTGTTCCCGTCCCGCGTCACCGGCCCGGTCGGCGCGAAGACAGGCGTCCAGGCGCGATGATGGCTCGCAAACACGGCCGGGGCCTCGACCACTTTGCCGTCGACCGTCAGCCGACGCTCTTGCGCAAAGAACTCCACCCCCGACACCACAAGAGAAGTCATCCCGCCCGCGGCATTCAGCGTCGCCCGGTAGGCGCCCGTCTCGATGCGATAACCCTGCCCCTCGGGCAGCGTCGTGATCTCGACCGCAGCCCGGACCTCTCCACGAGTGGCGAACGTGGCTAATCCCCACCACGCCAGCGCGATCAACGCGACCAACCTGGCCCATCGACACGGGAGCACGAACCCAGTCCATGGGCAGCAATTGACGAAACGGCCAGACGACATGAAACCCCCCGATCAACCAAACTCACGAACTGTGATCACAGCCCGTGGAACAACAACGAATGACCCGTGTCAGCGTGTGCCACTGGCTCCGCCAGTGCGAGTTCCCACGCGAAAGACAATCCCTGGCGGCCCCAGTAACACACGGGACTCTCGGGTCCAGAGATTTTCAACGGGCGAATCAGCAGCGAACCTCTGGCCACTCCTGGCCGCACCGCTTTCGGAACGCCCACTCGCAGCTCACGCCCCCAGACAACTCACCCCAACACCAGCCACCTCAAGAACAGTCACCGGATCACCAAGCGGCAAGATTCCAGTCCCCCGAATAGTCCGCCGACACTCATCAGCATCGCCTGTTGCGTGCGAAGTGGCAAGCGGGGACTGAAGAGCAGGGGGGCAGAGTGGGCTCCGTGAAGTCGCCGACTTCTGTGCGACTCTCGTGATCGGGGGAGCCGAAAGCGTTAGCGCCCGGAGGAAGAGCGTTTCCCGCTGGCAGCCAACCTCGGAAACAATCAAAACCAACTGCACCCGGCGGGCCTCGATCCGTGCCAGATGGCACCAGACGCGCTGCGACCAAGGCGTGTGCCAGCTTGCCGGTGCATCCGCTGGCGATCCGCGCGATCGTCCCTGGAGTGGCGAACGGTAGGAGTTGCCATTCAATGTGCAGATTGACAAAACAGAGGGGAGCGATCGATAAAGGGCTCTCACGACCGCGTCACCCAGACGCTCAAAGCAGCGTCTGGGCCAACCGCCTGACAGCGGCGAAAAATCGAACCCTACAGACCAGCCCGGGGCGCCCTAACTGAGAATA
>JAIXZD010000409.1 GCA_027489895.1 Planctomycetaceae bacterium | reverse complement strand
TCGCCGTTTTCACCACAGCGGTCGCATCGGCAATTGGCTTGTCGAGCGGGGGAATCGCCGCCTGGGCCGCTTTGGCAGCCGCTTCCGCATCGACCACCGCCTTGATCGCCGCCGGACTGTCGATCCGCGCCTTGCCGATCAGCTTGATCAGCCCTGCGAACTCCGCCGCATCAGCCGCCGAAGACAGCACCAGTAGCGCCGAATTCTGATTCGCCCCGATCGTCGTCCCCTTCGAGGTGACGCCGGCCGGCAGTCCCTCGACGGTCACATCGATCGCACCGGTATATCCAGCCAGACGATAGGCCAGCACGTTGATTGCCGTCGTGTCCCCCTTCCGCAGCGACACATCCCATGTCGCGGCCGCCACATTCAGGTCGGCGGTCGGCACATTCGGAATCGCAACGAGGCGATAGTCGGGCGTCTCCTCGCGAATCACCAGCCGATACGTCAGCGACGGATCGCCCCGGCTCTCCGAGTACCGATCCCGCACCACCACCCGATACAGCCCGGCCGCCGGTGCGACGAACCGGAACGCCGGGTCGTCGGACTGGGTGTTGAACACGTTTCCGGCGAGATTGGTCGGGTTGTCGTCGACCAGCGTCATCTGCGTCACCTTCTCTTCGCCTTTTTCGTTGACCGTCACCTGCTGAACGGCGAAGTAGGGGTCGGTCTGACCGCCATTCCGCTGGCCATGGACATCGATCCACAGCACCTGCCCGGCCTGCGCATCGAACCCGTAGGTATCGACATCGCCCTTTGTCGCGAAATTCCCGGTCACCTCGACCGGTGTCGGCAGTTTCTGCGTCTGGGCACCGGTTTCGTTCGGTTCGACTTCCACAGCCGTCGCCGCCTGCGCGAGGTAAACCGTCACGGCATTCGACGAACCGGCAGGACCCGCCAGGCTGTAAGCAAACCCGCTCACCTGACCCTCGGCCGGACCGGCGGGCTCACTCGCAGCGAACACGCCTCCATCGGCGGGAGCGGCGACCGAAACCTTCAACATCTCCAGCGGTTTGCCGCCGGACGTCTTGAACGGGCTGGGCTGACCGTTGGGCAGACCGCGGCCGTAAAGCGTGACCTCTGCGGTGGTTCCCGGGAGAATCGAGCTTGGCAGCACGAAATCGATGTACGGGCCGTTCGAGACCGTCAGCCGGTAAAAGTGATCGGCCCCGCCTCCGTAGACCGAGTCGTACAGCCGCAGGACGTAATCGCCATCAGCCGGGGCGGTGAAGTCGAGCAGCGCATCCTGCCGGTTGTTGCGGCGGACGGTGACCAGCTTCTTCCCGGTCGCGTCGAGCAGGTCCATAACGGGAGCCATCCGCGAGTCCATCCGCCGCGCACGGCAGTCGAAAATCACGCGTTCGCCCGCTTTCAGAGCCACTTTGTAGAGGTCGAGGTCGGTCCCGCCATCCGAACGGCCGTTGACCACCGAATTCATCGCGACGACCTGCGCTTTGGCGAGGTCGTTATTCGGCTCCGTTTCGGCGATTTCCGGACGATCACCCACGACGAACGTCCGCGGATTCGACAACCCGAATACCCCGGCGACCCGCACATCGTACGCACCGACCGGCAGATCGGCGGGGATGGTCACCGTGAACTGGTTGGCCACGGGTTGACCGTTCGCGTCTTTCTTGGGGACTGCAGTCAGGGCCGCGTGCGAAAAGACCAGAGCCCGGGCCTCATCGAGGTCGGCTCCGTTGGCCAGCGTCACGTCGACGGACGTTCCGCGCTGACCGCCCGAGGGCTGCAGCGCATACAGCCGCGTCTGAGGCAGAAGCTGGGCCTGAGCGGTCCCGGAGAGGCCGAGAATCGCACCCGCGATCCAACCGGAGACCAGAATCGCGGCCACTCGGCCGGTGCAATGGGCAGTCAATCGCATTGTGTTCACTCCCTCGGGCCAATCGATCGCGGGTCGCCACGGAAACCAGCCAGACTCTGGCTGGTGATGCGACAACTCGCACTCCCTGTGCATTGTTTCCTGGGCGAAAACCAGACCGTTCGCCAAATCCGTCGCATGCACGACCGTCATCCGATCCGTCGTGCGTGTTCGAGACTGGCTGTCTTGTAGTGCCCCTTCACCTCCGGCCGGTTTATTGCGCGCGTCCGTCAGAAATGCCTCTTCGGATTGGCCGAGGAGACCAGACCGTTTCGAGCGCCGCTTGTGTTCCGACCTGGACTGACGATGATAACAACTGAAATATCAACGGGTTACGGTTTTTGGTGACCTGAGTGATGGTCTGGGAAGGTCGACGACAACGGGTCGCCGGGTTGGGGCGGGTCTATTGCGCTGTCGCAGGTTGCCCCCGGCAATTTGCCTGAGTTCGGGCCAGTACTTGCGTGAGCGGCGAGTCGCATTTCAAAACCGGTGTCGGTACGAGCCTCTCCCCAAGGGAGCCCCGCTCGCATCAACAACACCGAATCCTAACTCGCCGTCGGAACGCGCGTAAAGCATTCGCGCTGGAAAAGTGGTCGCAGGCGGCAAGGTCGGTGCCGACGGTGCGGCCGATTTCGGCTCTCGGGGTCTCGATCGCGACAAAATCGTCCGAGGGAGTGTGGCATGCTTGCACCGTTTCGGGGCAAGCATGCCAATCATGTTAAACCCGCCCCTCAACCGAGACGGCAGTTTCTCGTCGAACTCGACGTAAGCCCGATCTGCGCTGACGCTTCCGGTTCCCGCAACGTCCACTCGCATACTCACCGCTGCTCAGTTCGCCAGGGGCAGCGAGAGCGGAGGCGGTGTGGGCGATTCCGCCGGAGTGTCGACGGGCGTCGCTCCGCCCAGTCGGGCCGACTGGCGGAATCCTTCCAATCGGGTCACCAGCGTCCGGTTCAAGACCCGCTCGCGGGCCTGCCACTCTTCCGCGGCAACGCCGGCGGCGGTGTGCGTCTGGGCGAGCGAATCGAGCGTCTGGCGGGCGAGCAGCAGCGACGTGTCGAGATCCGACAGCAACTGGCGGCTCGCGTTGGACGTCACTTCGCGGCGGGTCGACCAGCGTCCATCCAGCGCGGTGAGCAGCGCGCTTTGCACGCTCCACCGACGGGACGGATCGGAAATGGCCTCGGGGAACTGGTTGACGAGCCGCAACGCCTCGACCACGGCCCGGACCGAACGCGTGTGCGTCGGGGCGTAGTAGACCGTGTGCAGCCGATGGGCGAGTTCGCGGGCGGGCTGGCGTGGTTCGAACTTCGCCAGAATCTCGGCCGCTTCGGCATGGACAAAAAAGCTGAGTAGCGGATCGTACGGCCGCTCGAACGATTCGAGTCGGGCGAGGGAGTCGCCGTCCCGCTTTTCGAGGGCCACTTTGAGCGACTGGAAGTACTGAATCCGGCGGCGGTCTTCGTCATGCAGGCGATCGCCCGATTTGCCGTGGGCATCCTTGAGCAGCGACCGGGGCTTACTCGTCACCTGTTCGCGAACCGCTTTGCGATAGGCCCAGAATTCGTCGCCGTACTTGAGCATCAGGTCCTGCTGACCGGCCACTTCGGCGAGACGGCGGACCACTTCCGGCGAGTCGCCATCCTGTCCGCACCAGTTGGCCAGTCGAGCCCGGTAGGGATGAAACAGCGCGCCAATCTGTTGCTGCTTTGGCGCCCAACTGTAGGCTTCCGACGGAATCGAGAAGAGCAGATTCGGATTGGAGCGGGTGCATTCCTCGGGTCGATTCGCGGCGAGCAGCTTCATCAAGTCGTCGCGCGACCAGGCGGCCAGGTTGAGAAGCATCGACCAGTCGACCCCGGCTGTCGCGAGTCGCTGCTGCAAATGCCCGGCCCGCAAGCGGTCAACGAGTCCCTTGCGGACCAGTCCGGTCCCCGAGGGCGACGCGACGAGCAAGAACTCTCCCGGCGCGGTGTCAAACAGAATGACGGAGGGAAACTCGCTTTGCAGCGTGGCGATCAGCGTGGTCAGCACGGCCGGGCCGAGATCGGTGATGCGAATCCGCTGGGCGAAAATGCCTTCTGCTGACAACTTGCGGGAACAGTCACGATAGAACTCGCGGGTGTGGGAGGCGGCTGCCGTCGCAAGGATCGGATAGTCGGGCTGCGAGAGGATCACGTCATAGGTCGGTCCGGGAGTGCGGACGAACCAGTGCGGGTCGGCCACACGGACGGCGACGCGTTCATCGGAGAATGGCGAACTGCCCCGTTCCGCCGCCAGAGGCCCGCGATGCAGCGCCAAAAGCGCCCGATCAGCTTCGACACAATCGGCGGTCAGAATCGGACAGGCGATCGTCGTGTTCAACACTTCGCCGGTTCCCAGTCCCAGCAGGAGAACGCGTTCCGGCTGTTCATGCAGGGCAAGAGGCAGCGCGGCGAGCAGTACATCGCCCGAAAAGTTCGGGAAGGCGGTTTCTTCACTGCTGACCCCACCGAGCGGCAGGCCGTTCTTGCGCAGTTGCCACTGCGCACCGCCGTAGCGGTGGGCCGTGAATGTGCCGGTGGTCCCCTCGACTTGCAGGATCAGCCGACCTTCGTCGAGCCAGGCGAGTTCGGTTGGGTCGGTCCCCGCGCGGAGATTTTCAAACACGGCGGTCGAGAAGAGCGTGCGGGCGGCAAGGTCGGGGCGATAGGTTGAGGTAAGCCACGGCGTTGCCAACAGCGCGATTGCGCCAGCGAGAGCCGTCGCCTGCGCCAGTCGCAGACGTCGCGTGCCCCACGTGCTCCCGTTGCCCAGGACATCCACCACGTCGCGGCGGGCCGACCAGGTGAGCAGGGCAAGCGGCGCGAACCACATCAAAGCTCCCACCTGAACGAGCAGCGCGACCGATCGCTCGGGCAGAATCGCCTGGGCGGCAACCCACCCCGCGACAAACAGCCAGGGCGTCGCCACGGTCTGGGGAAGTCGACGGGCGAGCAGCCCGACCGTCAGCCCGATCAACAGCCCCGGCGGTGTGGCCAGCAGCATTCGGACGGCAAACAGCAGCAAGGGTTGCTCGATGCGAGCCGAAGCCCATCGTGCCCAAGACATGTGCAGAGGAAACGCGCCAAACCAGACCGCGAGCAGTCCACCCAGCATCGCCAGAAGGCAAACGGTTGATCGGCGAGTCTGGACCGGGAGCAGGTTTCCGACCAGCAGGCCGAGGAACAGCGCGGCGAGGGGAGCCACGGCCAGATGAATCGTTCCGGGCAGCAGTTGCTCGGAGACGCGCCCCGACAGGAGCAGCATCCAGCCCGCGGCGATGATCAGCAGGCCGATGGCAACGCTCTCCACAAGGGACAGTGGTGCGGAGATTGGCGCGAACTCTGATTTGGGAACTGTCGCCGATTCGGGTTCGGCCTGCTTCCGGACGAGGCAGAGGGCAGAGCATCCCATCCCCACAGCGACAAGCGATTGCATCCAGAGCGGCGAGCCGGATTCAGGAGCAAACAGCCAGAGCAGACCAGCGGCGAGGGACAGCAGCGGTGTCAGCGGACCGGTTCCTGCCAACGCGGCAGCACGGGACAGGAGCGGAGTGACGAGGAACGCCATCCCAACCAGAGGCAGCCCATAGGCCACCAGCACAATCAGCAGAACGGACAGGTCCTGCCCCGATCCCAGCAGCGTGATTCCCACTTGTTCCAGCCAATCGGTGGCGAGCGGCAGCAGCAGGGCCAAACCCATCCACAAGGCCGCCATCGGTCGCGTCGACCAGCGGGCCAGGGCGGGAATGGGAACGAGCAGAGCGGTCGTGGCCGCGGCGAGGGCGAGCATCAGACCGGCCTGGGCGGCAGCGCTGCCACCGGCTCGAACGGTCAGCGTGACACCGAACGAAGCGAGCCAGACGCCAGCCGAAACAAGCAGGATCAGCCCGAGCAGGCAGCGCCCGAATCGGGCGGTGACTGGGTGACTCAACAAACGGCGAACGGCGGCGGTCAACCCGGCCATCAGGGCCTCCTTGCCCGTGAAGTCTGGTTCTTGGTTCAAACAGGGCGGTTTGTAGCGGACGGGATGACTGGCTGGCAACGTCAACCCGGTTACGCGTTCGGGGTGGTGTCAGCGGGAGGGAGGTTTTGGTTCACCACCAAGGCACTAAGGCACCAAGGAAAGCTGCGTAAGGAAAGCTGCGAAAGGGGGATGAGTGTTGGGGATGACAAGAGGGGAGGTGTCTGGTCTGGAGACGTCCCGGTGGGGGTTGGTTTGTGGGTCGTTTGTCGCCAGGGGGGAACGCTCACGCGTTCCGCTACGACTGGCTTTGAGAACCGATTTAGAGGTGGAGCCAGGCGCGGGCGATCCATTCGGGGAGGTCGCTGGCGATCAGGCCGGGTTCGCTCAGCTCGGCCACGGCGAGGTCGGCGGCGAGGCCGTGCAGATGGGCGGCTAGTCGGGCCGCTTCGAGGGCGGGCATTCCGCCGGCCAGTAACGCGGCGACGAGTCCCGACAGGACATCGCCACTGCCGCCCGTGGCCAATCCGCTGTTTCCCGTGGTGTTGAGCGCGACGTGAACGCCATCAGTGATGACCGACTCCGCTCCCTTCAACAGGACCACGACTCGTTTCTCCAAGGCGAACTGGCCGGCGAGTTGCTCCCGGTTCGCGTTCACCTCGGCCGGTGTGCATCCGAGAAACCGGGCAAACTCTCCAGGATGCGGCGTGAGAACACGCGGTCCGCCCGGTTCGGCCCAGAGCGAGGCCGGGCTGGAGGCGAGCAGATTCAAGGCATCAGCGTCGACGACCATGGGAACGGGGACGGTCCGGTAGAGCGTCGTGACGAGTTGGCGGAGCCCTTCGGATTGACCCAACCCCGGCCCCAGCGCGACTGCCGTCACTTCATCGCATTTCATCTGCAGCGAGACGGTCGCCGCGCTGTCGATCTGGCCGCTGCCGTCGTCCATCAAACCCCACGTGGTGTAAGACGGCTCGAAGCTGGCGACGACGTCTTGAACCGAGATCGGGCAGGCGACGGTGACCAGCCCCGCCCCACCGCGCAGCGCGGCTCGACCGGCCAGCGCCGCCGCACCGCAGAGGCCGCGACTGCCGCCGATGACGAGCACGCGGCCGAACGTCCCCTTGTGACCGTCGGAGGGACGCAACGGGGCGATGACGGGCGTGGTCATGCGGGTGAGGATCGGCATGGTGAGCGTCTTTCGACAAACTGGGAGACCAGGCGTGCCGACCATGTCGAGCAGACCAGTGTGGATTGTACTGCGGAATCGCGTGGGATGATGGGGGAGTCTTCCGGACAACCTGCAGATCGGACTTGCACTAACTGCGCCCGGGGAGGTTGTTGGACGCGGGGGAACTCTCACGAGTTCCGCTACAGGGGATGAGAACCGCTACACTGGAGGTTGAACCGGAGTTCAAGACGATTTTTGGCAGGGAACCCGACTTGGCCCG
>JAIXZD010000540.1 GCA_027489895.1 Planctomycetaceae bacterium | reverse complement strand
TTTGCCCTGGGGTACCTGGCGGAAGAGCGCGAGGACCGGGTGGTGGATCATGAGGCGCACGGGTCGACAGGGGGAGTGGCTCGTCCGGGGCGGTTGGATCGGTTCTACATCTTCCTGTCGCTGTTCACCTGGTCGATGCAGGGACTGGTGCTGGCAAGCAATCTGCTGCAACTGTTCGTGTTCTGGGAACTGGTCGGGGCATGCAGCTATTTTCTGATCGGGTTCTACTTTGAACGGGCGGCGGCGCAAGCGGCCTCGCTGAAAGCGTTCGTGATGAACCGGGTGGGTGATGCGGGCCTGCTGTTGGGGCTGGCGATTCTGGCAACGAGCCTGGGGACGCTGGAGTTTCGGGCGGCCGGGAGCGGGCCTGAGGGCGTGGAAGAACAGGCTCAGGCGGGACTGTTCGATCAGATTCGCGGGCAGACGGGTGACTGGCGGATTGACCTCTCTGCGGATGGGTCGACGCAGATGCTGGTGCTGCGGGATGCAAGCGGTGGCGATCTTCTGGACTCGCGAACGGGTGGACATCGCACGCTGGCGTATGGCCTGTTGACGCTGGCAGGGTTCTGCGTCGTCGCGGGGGTGATCGGGAAAAGCGCGCAGGTTCCACTGCATACCTGGCTGCCCGATGCGATGGCCGGGCCCACGCCGGTTTCCGCACTGGTTCATTCGGCGACGATGGTGGCGGCGGGCGTCTTTCTGGTGGCGCGGCTGTCTCCGATTCTCGTTCCGGAGGTGCTGGTGGTGATCGCGTATCTGGGCGCGGTGACGCTGATTCTGGGCGCGGTGCTGGCGATGACGGCCGACGACATCAAGCAGGTGCTGGCGTTCTCCACGATCAGTCAACTGGGGTACATGCTGGTGGGGCTGGGCTGTGCGGGTTGGGGCGCGGGAGTGTTCCACCTGGTGACGCATGCGTTCTTCAAGTCGCTGTTGTTCCTCGGTGCAGGGAGCGTGATCATCGCCCTGCATCATGAGCAGGACTTAAAGCGGATGGGCGGGCTGGCGCGGGCCCTTCCGTGGACGGCGGGGACGATGCTGATGGGGGTGATCGCCATCACGGGCCTCGCCGTGCCTCTGTCGGAGCAGGTCCTTGGAGAAGCGATTGCATTCAGCGGATACCACTCCAAAGATGCGATCCTGGCCGCGGCACTCGCGTTTGTGGAACTGAATCCGCGGCACACGCTGGTGTTCGCACTGCCGGCGCTGGGGGCGGGACTGACGAGCTTCTACATGTTTCGGTTGTGGCTGGCGGTGTTTGCAGGTTCCGCGAGGCCTGAGCAGACAGAGGTTCGAGAACCGGGCTGGCTCATGCGAGGGCCGCTTTTGGCACTGGCTGTCTGTGCGATGTTTGCCGGAGTCGGTGGCGAGCATGGTCCGCTGGCCACCTGGCTGGGGCGTTCTGCGCCAGTGATGATTCAACCCGATCAAGTCGTTTCGTCGGCGCTCTCGGTGACGTTTCCGGACCATGAAGCGATCGATGCCGTGCATGGAAGGGCGGCCGCGTTTGGTCTCACGGCGGCGATTGCGGGGGCGGTTCTGGCGTGGGCGACGCATCGGTTGCGGCAGCCTGCGCAAGAGGCGTCGGTCGACTGGACCGGTCGGATTCCGTCACCGGCGCTGTTTGACGAAGTCTATGCCCAGATTGTCGTCGCACCGGTCTTCCAGATGGCGACGCTGGCGGTGCGGATCGACGAGCGCTATCTCAATGGCCTGCTGCACCGCCTGGCGGCAGGCCTGCTGCTGACGGCGCGTGCGGACCGCCGCGTCGACGAGCAACTTGTGGATGGCCTGGTGCGGCTGGTGGGGCGGGTGCCGCCAGCCGCCGGTGGGTCGCTGCGGCACGTGCAGACGGGACAGTTACGGCACTACGTGGCGTTTGTGGTGGCGGGCGCGGCGCTCGTGGGGCTACTGGGCATTCTGGCCGTCGGGCAGTAGGGCTGTCGGACCCCTTCAGTCGGGCGGGAATAAGGCGGCGTCGTAGAGCGGTGTCGGGAACTCTCCCGCGTTTCGCCACGAGACTCTGGTTTTTCGACTTAGAGTCCGACTCGTCAGCAAGAGGAAGCGCATTCCGACGCCGGAAAGCATGAGAAATGCCAAGTTTTCCACTTGAGTCGAAAGCTGGTCCACTTGCCCCCTCGCGTACACCTTGAATCACAGCTTCTCGGAATTCAGATGAGGCCCCCTTTGTAACCCTCTGGGGGCCTTGTGTCGCGCTGTTGCGATTATTTGAGTTCTCCTGGGTGTGCTGAAAACTGTGCTGAACGGGATCCGCAGCACTTCGGGTCACGCTCCGCTTAACGAACTGTCTTCTTGCAAGGAGCCATGGCGTTGCGGCCGACCAATCGAGTTCGGGGCAGGCAATCCCCGGCGAATTTTTCGACGTATGACGTCGACGTGGCCTGGCTGATGTGGGTGTACAGCCTCAGGATGGACGGATCGACGTGACCAACCCAGTCACGCACCACCGCCTCGGGCACGCCGCGGCTCAGTGCCTGACTGATGAACGTGTGCCGGAAAGTGTGCAGGTGCCCTTTTAGCCCCATGCTGGCCACGATGCGCTTTACGGATTGCAGCGCTCGACGTTCTGAAAGCTGACGCCCCGCCTCGTGGTGCCGCGCTGTGATCGGCGCGGTGAAGACTCAGCGGCCGCGCCTCGGTAGTGAACCCAAGAGCTGTTTGAGCCTTGGGGTCAGCGGCACGACGCGCTGATCGCCAGACTTTGGTCGCCAGTTGTCCTTCTCGCGGATATGGGCGATTCCCCGTTCGAGGTCGATGTCAGCCCAGGTCAGAAACTTCGCTTCGCCGGCCCGGCATCCGGAATCCCTCAAGAAGGTCAGGTAGGGACGATAGGTGTCGGGGGCATGGTTCAGGATCTGTTCGGCCTCGGGTGGCGACCAGACTGGCTGTATGGTCGGCTTTGGCTTCTTCAGTCGCAGGCCCGCCATGGGGTCCATCGGCGTCATTTTCCGGCGGAATGCGAACAGCACTACCGACCGGAGGATCGTCATTCGATTGTAGATCGTCTTCGGCTTCAGCCCGTCGCGGTGAAGGCGGCCTCGAAAAGCGTCCGCGAAGCGTTGGTCGAGCTGGTCCACGCGTAATCGGTCTTGTCGCACCGCTTCTGCGTGGATCTGGTCACACACCTGACGGTACTTCGCCAGCGTCTTCTTCGCC
>JAIXZD010000496.1 GCA_027489895.1 Planctomycetaceae bacterium | reverse complement strand
TGGCCGATGCGGGGATCAACGTCGACATGATCTCGACCAGCGAGATTCGGATTTCGGTGGTGGTGCGGCCCGACCGCGGCCGCGAAGCGCATGCCTGCCTGACGCAGGCGTTCGGGATCATCGCGTAGCCTGGCAGGGTGCTCCGGTCGCCGCCTGGAGTCAGGCAGCGTTTGAACGGAGCAAGGCAAAAGTCAAAAGTAAAAAGTGATGGTGTCGGGTGGGCCCGACCTGTTTTTTGTCTGACATTGATCGGTAGACGGACTAGTAGGGTGGGCACTGCCCACCGTTGCTCACCAGCGATCATCGACCAATCAGCATTTCTTCCGCTCACCTGCGTCCCGCATCACTCCTCGCCAACCTGCGGGAAGAAATGTCGCATGGTGGTTGGGGACTGGTGAGCGCTGGTGGGCAGTGCCCACCCTACGGCGGATCGCTTCGAAGAGTTGTTTGTGGCGGGGGGGTGGTTCGGTAGACTGCGGATCGTGAGGTGTCCGCTGTAACGATCAGGGATGAGATCATGACGCGCTCGAGAGAGTCTGCCGCTCCGGTTTCGATCATTCTCGCCGCGGGCAAGAGCACGCGGATGAAGTCGGCGTTGCCGAAGGTGCTGCATGAGGTGTGCGGCCGACCGATGATTGAATACGTCCTGGAGGCGGCCCGCGGCGCGGGGATCGGGCGACAGGTCGTCGTGGTGGGGCATGCTGCCGAGGCGGTGAAGACGGCCCTGGCGAATCAGGCTGATCTCGAGTTTGCGCTGCAGGCCGAGCAGAAGGGGACCGGCCATGCCGTGATGATGTGCCGCGACGCGCTGGCGGCACACGACGGCCCGGTGCTGATTCTGACCGGGGATGCCCCGCTGATGCGGCCCGCCTCGTTTCTGGCGCTGCTGGATGAGTTTCAGAGCAATTCGGCCGCGTGCGTGATTGGGACCGCGGAAACGGTGAACAACCACGGACTGGGTCGGATCGTGCGCGACGACCACGGCGAGTTCCAGCGGATCGTCGAGCAGAAAGATGCGACGCCGGTCGAGGCGGCGATCACCGAAATCAATGTCGGCTGCTACGTGTTCGATTGTCGGAAGCTGTTTTCGGCGCTGGCCGAGATCCGTCCGAACAACAAGCAGGGCGAACTGTACCTCACGGATTGCTGCGGCATTTTGAAGTCGCGGGGCGATACGGTTGTCGCGGCGAAGAAGCTGGATATCGTCGAGGCGCTGGGGGTGAACACGCGGGCGCAACTGGTCGAAGTGCACCGGGCGCTGCAGGCGACGTTCTTCGAGTCGCTGATGGCGTCGGGGGTGACGATCGTTGAGCCGGCCCAGACGTACATCGATCTCCGGGCGGAGATTGGCCCGGATACGATCATCGCGCCGTTCACCGCGATCGAGGGGCCGGTAAAGATCGGTGCGAACTGCCGGATTGGTCCGCATGCGGTGGTGACAGGTAGTGCGCGGATTGCCGATGGAACGGTTGTGGGACCGTTCGAGCGGGCGGGTGGGTGATCGCGGGCGAGGGGTGGGTCGAACTGAGGGCGATGCCCTGGGGAACTCTCACGAGTTCCGCTACCCCCGGTGCGGGAATTGGTTAGGGCAGGAAGGCGCGGAGGCTCTTGGCGGCGGCGTGCGGGTCTTCGGCACCGCAGAGTGCGGCACTGACGGCGACGCCTCGGGCGCCGGCGCGGACGACATCGGCGATGTTGCCGGTGTCGATGCCGCCGATGGCGTAGGCGGGCAGCGAGGTGGCCTGCGATACGGCGCGAACGAGGTCGAGGCCCACAAACGCGCTGAACTGTTTGGTGGTGGACGGAAAGACCGGGCCGACACCGATGTAGTCGGCCCCGTCGCGGGCGGCGGCGAGGGCCTCGTCCACGGAATGGGTCGAGACGCCCACGAGTCGATCGGGCCCGACGATTCGCCGTGCGTCGCGGACAGCCAGTTCGTCCTGCCCGACATGCACGCCATCGGCCTCGCAGAGGAGGGCGAGGTCGGGTCGGTCGTTCATGATCAGCAGGCAGTCGGCCTCGCGGGTCCACTCGCGGATACGCCGGGCGTGGGCGAGCAACTGGCGGTCGGGGAGTGATTTCTCGCGGATCTGAACAATGCCGACGCCACCCGCGAGAGCGCCCTTCAGGGCCGGCCCCGACCCGTGGTGACAGAGCGCCTCGGTGAGCAGGAGGTAGAGAGACCGGCCCGCCAGTCGTTCGCGAGCCTGATCGCCCCGCAGAATCCACTTCTCGAACGTGTAGAGCTGGTAGCGGAGCTGGCCGAACGGTTCGGCGAGTTCCGGGTGAATCACCTTGGTGGTCTCTTCGACGGTTCGCATCCCTTCCTGAGCGCGTTTCAGGGCGGCCCGGATGACGTCGGAAAGCGTGTCGCGGGTCAGTTCGTGACGGGTGCGGACGGTTGTGCCGACATCGGCCACGGTGTCTCGGGCAGCGAGCAGGGCGGACTCGCTGACCTTGCCCATCAGGCGGGAGAACTCGTGGCGCCACTCTTTGAGACTGGCGGTCAGGCCTTGGTCGTCGCGACCGAAGCGGACATAGTCTTCGACCACGCGGATCCCTTCGCGAACACGGTTCGCGGCGGCATCGAGCAGGCGGTAGGCGTCGGTCTGGTCGACAATCCGGTCGGGAGCCAGTTCCATCCGGGCTTCGGTGGCGATGGGGTGCGTCTCGCGGAGCAGGGCGGAGATTCGCGCGAGATCGTCTTCGCGCTGTCCGCAACCAAACTCGCGGAGCAGGTCGGCCACGGGGGAATCGACCAGGGCGAGGCCGACGAGCATCTGCTCGGTGGTCACTTCGACCACTCCGCCAAAATGGCCCATCTCGCGGCGGGCTTCGTGCAAGACGGCCCGGACGACATCCCCCAGCGAGGGCAAGCCCCGTTCCCCGTCGAGCGCTTCCAGTTCCCAGGCGAGATCTTCGGGCAGGTCGGGTTCGAGCGGGAGGCGACGATGCAACTCTTCGGGAGTGAGGCCCTTGGCGGCCAGCAAGTCGGCCGCTTTGGATTCTTCCAGCGCCAAGGCCCACAGGAGGTGGGCCGGTTCGACCGACGGGGTCCGCTGATCGAG
>JAIXZD010000572.1 GCA_027489895.1 Planctomycetaceae bacterium | reverse complement strand
TAGTGGTTAAACAGGAACTCCTTCGTGTTGATCAGCGCCCAGATGATGTCTTCGTAGGCCGACTTCTTGTTCGCTTCGCCCATCTTTTCGAGGTGGGCCGTCGCGACTTTCAGCTCGTCCGAATCCGGTTCCCGGCTGTAGACCCAGCGGTACAGTTCGCCAATCTTGTCGGCGTCGCTGCGGTCCTTCTCATTGACCATCAAAGCCGCGCGGCCGCTGCCCGCCGAAATCTTCTGCTGCACTTCGCTGCTGTTGAGCAGGTGCAGGCTCTGGGCGAGATTCGCTTCCGACGACCGCTCGCATTCGCAGGCGGTGTCGCCTTGCGGCTGTCCAAACACCTTCAGGAAGTACGGGCCCAATCCCGAATCGGGAAGCTGAACCGCGGTTGTCCCCGCCGGCAGTCCGCCGTAGCCCTGGGTCGTCGCCGTCACCTGGTGCAGCGCGTCGTACAGCACTTCGGCCTTCAGCCGCTTGGGGTAGTACCGCGAGAAGTTCTGCTTGTCCTTCAGGTTGTACTCGTTCGGCAGGGCACTCAACTGGTACGTGCTCGACTTGCAGATCGTCCGGACAAGATCCTTCATATCGAACCCGCTGTTGATGAAATGCTGGGCCAGTTGGTTCAGCAGTTCGGGGTTCGAGGGCGGATTCGTCGCCCGCATGTCGTCTTCCGGCTCGACGATCCCACGATCGAAGAAGTGCTTCCAGTAGCGGTTCACCAGCGAGTGGGCGAAGAACGGATTCTCTTTCGCTGCGAGCCAGTCGGCCAGCAGTTGACGCGGATCTTTCTCGACCGGGACATCCATCGGCGGGCTGCCCAGCCCCGTCGGCTTCTTGGCTTGACCCGACCGGGGATTCGTCGCCGAAGCGGCCCCGTCGTTGTGGAACACCCGCTGTTCGCGAGGATTCGCACCGGTCTTCTTGCCGACCCGGCTGAAGAACGCGGCGAAGCCGTAGTAGTCGTCCTGGCTCCACTTTTCGAACGGATGGTGGTGGCAGCGGGCACACTGAATTCGCAAACCCAGGAACAACTGGGCGACGTCTTCCACCTGCTCGTTCACCTGCTGCACTTCACGGAACCAGACCACCGGCGGATTCGAGGGCACATCGCCCGAGGCCGTGATCACTTCGCGGACGAACTGGTCGTACGGCTTGTTCTCGAACAGGCTGTCACGAATCCAGGCGTGGAACGCGAGGTTCCCTTCCGTGTCTTCACCCTGCCGCCTCTTGTTGCGGAGGACCATGTTCCACTTGTTGGCGAAGTAGTCGGCGTACTCCGGGCTGTCGACCAGTTTGTCGACCAGCTTGTCGCGCTTGGCGGGGTCGCTGTCAGCCAGAAACGCCTTCGTTTCCACTTCGGTCGGCAGCCGACCGGTGATGTCAACCGACACCCGGCGGATGAACGTGCCATCGTCGCAGACCGGGCTGGGAGGAATGCCCAGCAGCTTCAGCTTGTTGATCACCGCGATATCGATGAAGTTCTTCGTTTCCGGAATCGAAGGCATCTCGGCCCCCAGCGGAATCGTCGCCCGGAACGTCGACACCTGACCCTGATACCGGGCCATGATCGCCACTTCCCCGGCGAGGTCGTGCGTCTTCACCAGCGCGGCCGTGTTGGATTCCGCCATTTCCGTATCGTTCGGCTCGTACAGAGCCATCCGCGTCACATCTTCGACCGTCCCATCGCTGTAGGTCGCCAGCGTGGCAATCTGTTGTTCGGTGTTGCGGTCCATCACCCGACCTTCGGGCAGCACCTTGATCCCCGTGACAACCGGATCGGTCGCCAGACCATAAGGCATCCCCTGATCAATCCAGCGGGCGATGATGCGGTGTTCGTAACTGTCGACTTCCATCCGCTTCCCGCCACCATGCGGTGATTTGCCCATCGCCTTGGTGATCAACAGGCTTTCGCTGGCCGAGGTGGGGAACAGCCGTCGGCCACGGGCTTCCTTCACGAGGTACTCGTAGTCTTCGTCGGGGTAGAACCCGAGCAGCGACAGTTTGAACCCGTTCTGGCCGCTCGCCTTGCCGTGACAGCCCCCGCTGTTGCAACCCAGCTTCGTAAAGACGGGGACCACCTGATTCGTGAAGTTGATCGGAATGTCGTTGGCGACCCCCATCACCTTGACTGGAACCGTCGCGGTCTTGCCCGAAGGATCGGCCGCGGTGACCACGACATCGCCATCGGCGACCGGAGTGACCATCCCGGTCGCGTCGATCTTGACGATCCCTTCCGGGGCGGCCGCGTAGTTCACCTTGCGAGTATGGTCGCGAAACTGGCCGGTCGAATACTCGCCGGTGACGAACAACTGAGCCCGTCCATCGCGGCTGCGGATGACGACGCCCTTGCCCTCGAAATTCGGTTCAACGCGAATGCCGACGAGTTGTCCGGGGTCGCCCAGCCCTTTGGCTTTCGATTCTTCGGCGAACAACGCAACCGGTCCGGTTGCGACCAGGACCGCCAGGGTCAGCAGGGCGGGGCGATATGTCATGGGAGTCCTCTCGTCTTGCCGAGGCAAGGTCTGATGCGGGGATTCTTCGGACCGCCAGTGGGTGCCACGCCGTCGCGACACCCAGCCAATCCTTGAATCAAACAGGCGGGACACTCTTCCACGCGGTGAGTCATTGGGAAGCCAGCTTCACGCCAGCCTCGTCAACTCTTCACCGTTGTACCAATGGGGGGCAATTCCAGGCGGGACCCCTCGTGGCACGTCTTTCCTTCAACAGGTTCTTCCAACGTCCTGTAAAACAGTCTATCGGCGCAGTTCACGCGACCGGATCGAATTCCGCCATTCCGTAACATATCAACAAACCCCGGCGTGTCAATCGTCCGATCTGACGCAGTTGTAAGGAATGCGCGGGGGCGGATTGACTCGCGTGTTCGGGGAGCCGGAAGCGTGAGCGCCCGGAGGCACACGCGCTGTTTTCTCGAAATGCGGTTCCCCCCGGAACCAAAACCGTGTTTGTCGATGAAAAACCGACGCGGTTTGCGAGAATAGAACTTGGTGGATCGCGCGACACAAACTCCTTCGTCCACTGGCCCTCATCGTGGCCCGCCTTCGAGTCCTTTGAAAGTTCTTCATGCCGACGCAACCGATTGAAGCCGCACTCGCCGCACTCAAGGCGGGAAAACCCGTGATCGTCGTCGACGACGCCGATCGCGAGAACGAAGGCGATCTGGTCTGCGCCGCCGAAAACATCACCCCCGAGCTGGTCAACTTCCTCCTGGAATATGGCCGGGGAATGCTTTGCGTCCCCATCTCGGCCGAGATCGCCGATCGTCTCCGCCTCGCCCCGCTCGTGAGTGCCGACCAGAACACCGCCCCCATGCAGACGCCGTTCCTCGTGCCGATCGACCATCGCGCCGCAGGCACCGGCATCTCGGCCGAAAACCGCGCCAAAACAATTCGCGCCATGGCCGATGGGACGTCGCAACCGGGCGACTTTGTCCGTCCCGGGCATATTCACCCGCTGCTCGCCAAACCAGGCGGCGTGCTCCGCCGGGCCGGTCACACCGAGGCGACCGTCGACCTCATGAAGCTCGCCGGCCTGAAACCGGCCGGGGTGCTGATCGAAATTCTCAGCCGGAAGGGAACCGGCATGGCGGAGGCCGAGGAACTGGCCCAGCTCTCGGCCGAGTTCCAGATTCCGCTGGTCTCGATCGATGAACTGATCCGCTACCGCCGGGTGCGCGAGCAACTCGTCCAGCGCGAGGTGGTGACTCGCATGCCGACCAAATACGGCCCCGCAAGCGTCATCGCCTACAGCGTCGCCCATGAAGACCAGGTGCCAATCGCGATTGTGTTTGGCGACCTCGCCAGCCATCCCGCACCGATGGTCCGCATGCACTCGTCCTGCTTTACAGGGGACCTGCTCGCCTCGCTCCGCTGCGACTGTGGCGACCAGTTGCACATGGCCCTGGAGATGATCTCGCAGGATGGGTGCGGGGCGCTGGTCTACCTGCCGCAGGAAGGGCGGGGGATTGGCCTCGTCCCCAAACTGAAGGCGTACGTGCTGCAGGATGAGGGGTACGACACCGTCGAAGCCAACCACAAGCTCGGTTTCAAAGCCGACATGCGGGACTACATGGTCGGCCTGCAGATCCTCAAAGACCTGGGACTCAGCCGGATCCGGCTGCTGACCAACAACCCGAAGAAAACGAGCGCGGCCGTTTACTCGGGCGTGGAAATCGAAGTGGTCGAACAGATCGCCATCATCGCCCCGCCCGAGAAAGAGCGCGCCCACTACCTCGCCACAAAACGCGACAAAATGGGCCACCTGCTGCCAGGGGATGATGCGACGCCTCGTGAGTGAACTGCGGCCAAATGACCGCGACTGGCTGTAGGGTGGGCGCTGCCCACCCTACGCCTGGTCGCTGCGTCGACATGGCGATTGCCTGTCGATCTCTAGTTGGCTCGGGCTGGAGTTTCGCGACTGGTTTGCGGGGCGGGGGTGAGCCAGGCGGCGAGGGCGAGCAGGGCGAGTGTGGTGCCCAGCAGGTGGAACATCGGGTGATAGGAGCCGGTCCGCGCCTCGCATTCGGCCATGAGGACGGGTCCCGTCGCCGAGGCGAGGACGGTCATGAGTTGGGCCGCGCCCTGGATTCGGCCGAGTTCTCGTCGCCCAAACAGTTGGCTCCAGGCGGCGAAGAAAATCACGGTGATCATGCCGCCCGAGATGCCGACCACGAGGGCGTACGCGTGTACTTGGCTGGGGCTGCTGATGGACGGGAACGCCAACAGCGCGGCGGCGAGCAACCCGAGTCCAACCGCCAGAATGCGTCCGATTCGCTCGCGCGTGACGATTGCCCCGGTGACGAGATTGGCGAGCAGTCCTAGGCCGGTCAGCGTCGAAAGCAGACCAAGAGCCGCCGCCTGATCGAACCCCTGGGCGCCCAGGATCGACTCATTGAATAGCGTCACGGCCGACCAGACGAGATTGAACAGCGACGTGCCCAGGACAAACACCCAGAACGCGGGGGTCCGCAACGCCTCGCCCAGGGTGAACTCGGTCTGTGGTGACGCCGTGCCGTTGGTTGAAGTTTCGACGCTGATCGCGGTCGCGACATCTTCGACAGGAACCGTCGGCTTGGGGCAATCGCGGACGACCAGCCAACAGACCGGCACGAGTACCGCGAGCAGCAGGGCCAGCCCACTCCAGGCGGCACGCCAGCCGGAGGTCGGGACGGCCGCACCGAGCGACAGAATTCCGGCGATGAAGCCAATCGTCAGCAGGACGGAAAACAGGCCCATCGCGGCCCCCGTGCGCCGGCCGAACCAGGTGCCGATCATCGCCATCGCGGCAATCGACAGCGCACTCTGGCCCAGACCGCGCACAAGCAGCAGCGTCACAAACAGACTGGCAACGCCTTGTGACCGGCTCATGGCATAGACGGAAGCTGCCAGGGCCGCGAGGAGGACGGTCGACACCTTGCGGACGCCCACGCGATCGAGCAGCACGCCGATCGGCAGACAGAAGGCCGCTCCCAGCAGGGAACACCAGACGTTGAGGTTGGCGAACGTGGTCCGCGCGATGTCCAGATCGGCGAGGAGTGGTTCGGTGATCAGGCTGAGGCCATGTGTTCGCCCCGGCAGCGTGGCGCTCATCGCGACGGAAGCGGCGAGCACCTGCACCCAGCCGTAGTACCGAAGAAAACGCGATCCGCTGGTCACCGAGGTATCGATCTGTTGTGGCAAATGTGGCCAATGGGTGGCCGGGAGCAGGGGCGAGGGCGTCTCGGCCCGATGTCCGCCCGCGTGATGTGGTGGTCTGATTAAGGAACTGACCCTGAAAGTGAAGCAGGGTACATGGGGCAGGGGGCGCCCGCGACGGGGTTTGCCCCTGGGAGACGCGACTCCCGGCGTGACTTGGCAGGAAATCGTGTCGGGCTGGTAATTTTTGTCGCGTTGTGCGGGCGACCTCGTTATCATTCGGGCCTGTCAGTGACTTGACCTGCGCGATGGCCTTCGCGTGATCCCGGTTCGTGATGACTGTTACCGGGCCGAATTTGACTTCCGGCTCACCACAACCGGTTGATCGGGAACACCTACGACGTCGTGCTCGACGTTGGCCCGGTGAACTCCCTGAGGCCTGTCAACCACCCCTCTGTTTCCCGCCCTGATGTTGTGCGGGCGAAACTGGCGTTTCTGTCTGGCGGTGTTCCCGTCGGTCGAACGTTGGCCTATCGCCCGCCTGGAAGCCGCGCCTGGCGTGGTTTCGCCCCGCCTGTTGCGACGTGCCCGCACTCGGCTCGTCACCCCTCGGTTCGTTGGAACCGAGACCGATTTTTCCGGCTGATCCGTTGGCAGGTCATGCAGTCCAGATTGGACTGCTTGACGGTTTGACGGCGGCCTGCCTGTTTCCGTGGCCCGACCCTGTCCAAGGGCGGCGCAGCGGTCGACCAGTTTTTCCCCGGACTGTCCGGGGCTGCGGATTCGCCCGCAGATCTCTGTCTGCGAACCCTTAGGAACTCGAATGTCTTTTGACTCATTGGGACTCTCGGACGTCATTCTCCAGGCCGTTAAAAAGGCCGGTTACGAAAAAATGACGCCGGTTCAGGCGGAATCGATCCCGCACATCATGCAGGGTCGCGACCTGCTCGGCTCGGCCCAAACGGGGACCGGGAAGACCGCCGCATTCGCGCTGCCGATTCTGCATCGCCTTCAGGAAGTGCTCGCGGCTCCGCAGAACGTCGGTCAGCGGCGGAAGATCCGGGTGCTGGTCCTCTCGCCCACGCGGGAACTGGCGTCACAGATCGGCGAAAGCTTTGCCACCTACGGGGCCGGGCTGGGACTCAAGCAACTCGTGATTTTCGGCGGCGTGGGGTACCAGCCGCAGATGCGCGACCTGCGCAATGGCGTCGACATTTTGATCGCCACCCCGGGCCGACTGCTCGACCTGATGAACCAGGGACTGGTGCGTCTGGGTGGCCTGACGACGTTCGTGCTCGACGAAGCCGACCGCATGCTCGATATGGGCTTCCTGCCCGACCTCAAGCGGGTCGTCGAAGTGCTGCCGCCCGAACGCCAGAACATCATGTTCTCGGCCACGTTTCCCGCAGCGATCGCCGAACTGTCGGCGACGATTCTGCGGAACCCGGCCGAAGTGCGGATTCAGCCCAGCAGCAAGACGGCCGCTCAGATCGACCAGGTGGTCTGTTTCGTCCCCCGTCCGCAAAAACTGCACGCGCTGACCTCGCTGCTGCGAACGAAAGCCGTGACGCGGACGATCGTCTTCACGCGAACCAAGCATGGGGCCGATCGCGTCGTTGACAAGCTGTCGCGCGTCGGTGTTCGGGCGGAGGCGATTCACGGGAACAAGACGCAGAATGCGCGTCAGAAGGCGCTGCTCAACTTCCGCAACAGCCGGACGACGGTGCTGGTGGCGACCGACCTCGCGGCACGCGGGATCGATGTCGACGATGTGTCGCACGTCATCAATTACGACCTGCCGATGGAAGCGGAAACGTACGTCCACCGGATCGGCCGGACGGGGCGGGGCGGGGCGTCGGGAACGGCGATTACCCTCTGCGACCAGGACGAACGGAAGTACCTGAAGTTGATCGAACGCCTGTTGGGCGGCTCAATTCCGACTCGAAAGGTCGAGTTCACGCCCGATCCCGAAGGCGTGGCGATCACGGTTGAAGACGAGCCGAGCTACGAATCGCGCGGGCCGCGACCGAGCCGTCCTTCGGGACCGGGCGGTCGCAACGCGGGTCGCAGCGGTCGACCGGCGGGTCGAACCTCGACGGTGGGGCGGACGACGAGTACGGAAGCCGAGCCACGTCCGGCGACGGGCGGGTTTGGAGCGCGCGGGTCGACGGGTGGCGGCACGGTCGGGTCGGCCTATCGTCCGAACGGCAAGCCACGGCACCACCAGCGGGCAGCGGCCGGGGCGACGGCGTTCCACGCGTTTGTGGAAGGAACGGGCGGCGGTGCGGCCAAGAGCGACGAAGGTGGCGATGACGTCGCCAGCGTTCCGACGACGCCGACCTACGCTGGTCGTCGGCCGGGGCAGGGCGGCACGGGTGGTGCCCGCACCGGCGGCGGTGCCGCGGGGCGGCCTCGCACGGGCGGATATCGTCCGGGGGGACAGGCCGGTTCCTCGCAAGGGGGACGGCCGCAGGGCGGCCCGAAGCGCCGCAATCGCGGTCGGACCGGCAAGTAGTAGGCTTAAGGCCTTTAACGCGGTAACATCAACGATGGGTCATGCGACCCTGCCGAGCCTCGGGTTCGGCAGGGTTTTTCTATTGGGGCAAGTCGCCTGGGTTCCTGGTTCCCGAATTCTCCGGAGTCGTTGGATATGAATGGTCTAAGCCATAAGTTTTTGGCGAGTCTTCGGGTGGCGGGAGTTTTTGGGTCGCTGCGGGCCGGGGTGGTTTGCGGGGCCTGTCTGGTCGGATTGCTGTCGGCACTGTCGCTGCCGGCGGCCGAAGCCCCGTCCGCGAAAACAGGGGGAGTGTCCGGGGCGAATTCCGGGCGGATCGAGTCGTATGCGTTTGCCAAGGACGACTGGCCCTGGTGGCGCGGCCTGCAAGGGACCGGCGTTGTTCCCGCGGATCAGGCGGCTCCCTGGGAGTGGAGCGAGACCAAGAACGTCCTTTGGAAAGTCGCCATTCCGGGCCGGGCGCATGGGTCGCCCATCGTCGTGGGAACCGCGCTCTACCTGACCCTCGCCGAGCCGGAGACCGAGACGCAGTCGGTCGCGGCGTATGACCGGGCGACGGGGAAGGAACTGTGGCGCACCGCGGCCCACAAGGGGAACTTTGACAAGAAGGGGAACGCCAAGAGTTCTCACGCGTCGTCCACCCTCGCCTGCGATGGCGAGCGGCTGTTCGCGACGTTCCTCAACGACGGGGCGATTCACTGCACGGCCCTGACTCGTGACGGGAAGATCGTCTGGACGCGACGCGTGGGCGACTTTGTGAATCATCAGGGCTTTGGTTCGTCGCCGGTTCTGTATGGTCCGCTGGTGCTCGTCTCGGCCGACAGCAAGGTGGTCGGCGGGAAGGTGGTGGGCCTCGACCGCGTGACTGGCGAGGTCCGTTGGACCCGCGAGCGGCCGAAGCTGCCCAACTACACGTCACCCGTGGTGCTGTCGGTGGCGGGGCGGGACCAGTGCGTGCTGATTGGCTGCGACCGAGTCGAGTCGCTCGATCCGCTGACCGGGAAACTCCTGTGGGAGATGGCCGGGTCGACCGAAGAGTGCGTGACGACAACGGTTACCGACGGGACTCATATCTACACCACGGGGGGGTACCCCAAGAATCATGTGGCGGCGATTGTGGCGGATGGTTCGGGGAAGGTCGCCTGGTCGAACGGGTCGCGGGTCTATGTGCCGTCGATGGTGATTCGCGAGGGGTACTTGTACGCGGTGCTCGATGCGGGGATGGCGGCCTGCTGGAAGGCTGATACGGGGGAAGAAGTCTGGAAAGAGCGGATCGGCGGGACGTTCAGCGCGTCGCTGGTGCTGGTGGGCGACCGGATTCTGGCGACGGATGAAGCGGGCCGGACCTGTGTGTGGAAGGCGTCGCCGGAGAAGTTCGAGAAGCTGGGGGAGAACCAGTTGGGGGATGAAGGGCTGGCGACGCCGGTGATTGCCGGGGGGAAGATGTACCACCGGGCGGCGACGACAAAGGACGGCGTGCGGCAGGAGTGGCTGTATTGCGTGGGGGTGCGGTGACGGGTGTGGTTGGGAGGGCTTGGGGTTGGGGCCGCAGTGCGGGGGAAGCCTCACGGCTTCCGCTACCGACGGGTCGGGCGGAGGGGCCGTTGGGACCAGGTGTCGCGGGCTGGGGGTGGGCGGTGTTGCGAAATGGCGACGAGTGCGGTCCCCGCTCATGTTCGCTGCAAACGGCAGGCGTTTGGCAGGCGGTGCAGGTCGTCGGAAAACCTTGCCGGTGAGGCAAACTGCGCAATGGCAGTTGGCGGGCCAGTCCGTCGCGGCGTACACTCCATAAGGAGATTTGATGAATCCGCGCCTCGGGAAAGACGTTCCGTCTGTTCCTCGCGGTGTTCGTTTATTAAACGCGGAGGGGTTGCATCCATGCGTCGGGAATCCGGTTGGTCGCGAGTGCTGTCCGCGCTCCTCTTGAGTGCGTTGTTCGTGGTTCCGCAGATGCTCACCTCGAGCGTGGCGTTTGGTCAGTCGGCTCCTTCCGGGACCCCGGCCGCAGCGACGCCGGCTCCCAAGTCGCCCTATGAGCAGGCGACGACCGGATCGAAGAAAATTGAAGGGTTGTGGACCCTCCATACCAAGGATCAGCAGATTCTGGCCGAGATTACGCCCGGCCAGTTGGGCCAGAACTTCATCGTCATCGTCTCGATCTCTCGCGGTGTGAGCCGGGGGATGGTTCTGGGCGGGATGTCGTGGGGCTTCGGTGACGACGTCATCTGGACGTTCAACAAGGTGGGCGACAAGCTGCATGTGGTCCGCCGGAACGTGCGGTTCAAGGCGGCTCCGGGCAGTCCGGAAGCGACCGCGGTGAAACTGGCCTATTCGGACAGCGTGCTCTACTCGCTGCCGATCGTCGCGACAGGCCCTTCGGGCGGCATGCTCGTCGACATGACGCGCGTCTTTCTGAGCGATGATCAGTCGATTGGCCGGTCGTTGGGCGGTGGATTTTTCTTCTCGCCCGACCGTTCGACGGTCTCGGCGGCGAAGGCGTTCAAAGATAATGTCGAAATTGGCATCAACGCGGTCTACTCGGGCAGCGTTGAGTTCGACCAGGTGGCCGACCCCAAGGGGGTGCAGGTTGGCGTGCACTACAGCATCAGCCGGTTGCCCACGGGCGGTTACACGCCGCGTGTTGCCGATGACCGGGTGGGCTACTTCGTGACAGTGCTCAAGGACTTCTCCGACAACAAGGACACCGAGCACTTCGTCCGGTACGTCAACCGGTGGAACCTGAAGAAGAAAGACCCGGCGGCGAAGCTGTCACCCCCCGAAAAGCCGATCACGTTCTACATGGAAAAGACCGTTCCTGTCGCGCTGCGACCCACGGTACGGGCGGGGATTGAAGAGTGGAACAAGGCGTATCAGAAGCTGGGCTTCGACAACGCGATTGAAGTCATTCAGCAGCGGGACGATGACGACTGGGACCCGGAAGATGTGCGGTACAACACGTTCCGGTGGATCACCGCCGATGCGGGGTTCGCGATGGGTCCGTCGCGCGTCAATCCGATGACGGGTGAGATTCTCGACGCGGACATCATTTTCGATGCCGGGTTCATGCAGTTCTGGAAGCAGCAGTACGAGACGTTCACGCCCGCGGATGTCGCGGCTCTCGCGGGCCAGCCGCTGGATTCCAAGAGCGAGCCGCTCGGCAAACTGATTGGCGGACACGCGCATCTGCCGGGTATGTCGTGCCGGTACTGTGTCGGCATGCAGCAGCAGATGAATCTTGCGGCCGCGGTGTTTGCCGCGCGAGGCATTGAAGGGGCCGATGGCAAGCCGGTTCCGGAAGAGTTCATTCAGCAGGGGCTGAAGGAAGTGGTGATGCATGAAGTCGGGCATACCCTCGGCCTGCGTCACAACTTCAAGGCGAGTGCATGGAAGACGCTGGCGGAGATCAATGACCCGGTGAAGGGGGCCGCGGAAGGCACCGTCGCCAGTGTGATGGACTACTCGCCGCCCAACATTGCCCCCAAGGGGCAGCCGCAAGGGCTGTACTACACGCAGACGATTGGCCCGTACGACTACTGGGCGATTGAATACGGCTACAAGCCGATCTCGGGTGATGAAGTCGCGGAACTGAAGAAAATCGCCTCGCGGGGCACCGAGCCGGGGCTGGACTATCTGACCGATGAAGACACCCGCGGCTCGGTGGATGCCGACCCGCTCTCGAACCGGTTCGATCTGGGGAAAGATCCGCTCGAATTCGCCCGTCAGCAGATGAAGGGCACTTCGGAGCTGTGGCCGACGGTCGTCAAGGCGGCTGTGAAGGATGGCGAAGGCTACCAGCGGGCCCGGCAGGCGTTCAGCCTGTTGTTCATGGAGTACTGGCGGACGCAGTTCTTCGTGTCGCGAATTCCGGGGGGGATTTACACCTACCGCGACCACAAGGGCGACCCGAATGGCCGTGCACCGTTTGTGCTCGTGGAAGCGGGCAAGCAGCGGGATGCGATGAAGCTGCTCAACGAATCGGCGTTCAAGCTGCCCGACCTGCCGACCGACGTGATGAACTTCCTCGCGGTGACGCGGTGGAGCCACTGGGGGCTGCGGGAGCCGAACCGGCTCGATTACCCGATTCATGACCAGATCGGCATGATGCAAAACCGAGTGCTGATGATGGTGCTGTCACCCGAGACGCTGTCCCGTCTGCATGATGCGGCGCTCAAGGTGGCCCCCGAGGCCGACCTCTACACGCTGGAAGAGCATATCAAGCTGGTGTCGAGCGGACTGTTCACCGAGATTCTGACCGAACCGGAAGTGAAGGAGTACACGGGGCGCAAGCCGTTCATTAACAGCCTGCGACGGAACCTGCAGCGGGTGGGGGTGCGCGAACTGTCGTACATCGCCGCCCAGAACCAGGGCGAGTATCCCGAAGACGCACGGAGCCTGGCGCGGATGCATTTGTCGGAACTCGACAAGCAGATCGGCGTGCAACTGGGCAAGCTCCCGCAGATCGACGATGGCTCGAAGGCCCATCTGCTCGATCTTCAGGATCGGATCAAAAAGGTGCTCGAAGCGAAGATCAGTTCGCCCGCGCTGCCATAACGCACGGGGTTTGGAACGCAGCGTTCCAGAAGTAGCGGAACGCGTGAGCGTTCCCACCCACGACGCCGACAGATCGATACAGCCCGGCGACTGGTTTCAGTCGCCGGGCTGATTGTTTTACCCCCACTGCACTGGAGTCGTTATCTCTCGCAATGCGAGCGTTACCACCGTCCACTCGCAGGGTCGGCTCGCATGAACCACATCAGACCCCGCGGTTATTCGGCATCTGGTGCGGCGGCGTAGTCTTTGCCGCAAACCGTTTTGAAGATCGCCATGAGGTGATCGGCCGAGATATCGGCCGGGTCGACGATCTTGCAGGCGCGCTGCCGGGCCTCTTCGAGCAGACGGGTTGGGTTGGGGATATCCGAGAGATCCGTCACGATCATGCCCGGCCGGAAGAAACTGGCGTTGAGGCGGACCTGATCCCCCCGCGAAGTCGCGGCGTTGTCGATATCCGAATTGTCGGCGTCGCAGATGATCGCCACATCGCAGAGCGTGTTGTACATGTGCGACATCGGGACAAAGCGGGCGTTGAACTGGCTGGCCATCTGCTTGGCTTCGTTGTCGTCGGCCGAGGTGATGCTGATCAGCCCCTTGCGGCGCGAGACGCCGTACGCGATGCCGCGGGCCATGCCGCCCGATCCGACGATCATCACGTTTCGTTTGTCGAGCGGGCGATCCTCGGGATTCGCGGCCCCCAGCTCTTTCTCGATGCACCTCAGCGCGCTTCGCCAGATCGTGTTGTAGGCGAACCAGCCGTCCTTCTGTTTGACGACGAGGTCGGCGTACTGGGCGACGCGGGCCGGTTCGTCGAGCGTCTCGGCCAGGTTGAGAATCCGTTCCGCGAGTTGCGGATTGGCGAAGACGACGTTGACGCCCAGCACGTCGAGCTTGTCGGCGAACTTGTCGGCCCGACCGAACTCCAGCGGCAGACAGCGAACGTTGACGCCCAGATGCGAAAACCCCGCGTTGAGCACCTTGGCGCTGAGGCGGTCGGTCTCGGAGAAGCCGGTCACCGCGAGGAACCGGGTCTGCGGGCCGATCTCTTTGTAGCGGTAGATCGAAATGAGATCGGCCACGGTGATCTGGCCCTCGAACGCTTCGAGACCTTCCTCGAGCGCGGCGTAAATCCAGGGGGAGCCATACTTCTGGCCGAGGATCGAGAACATCACTCCCGGCTGCCCCAGCCCCATGCCGACGATCGGGATGTCGCGTTTCTTGCTGACAGCCGCGAGGAGCGGCCAGGCCGCTTCGAGGGTCGGGGTGGGACCCACGAGCTTGACGACATCGGCCTGACAGGCGACGCACTGCTCGTAGATTTGCTCGATGTTGGTGAGCGGCTTGTCGAGCAGGGTGTAGCTGATGACCCGTTTGGTCTTGCCGAAGCGGGGCACCTGACGGGCGATATCGAGTTCGAGTTCGATGTAGGCCGGGCCGGCGACGATCGCTTTGCGCAGCAGGAGCAGCCGCTCTTCGTCGCTGTCGGTCCAGTCGCCGCCATCGCGTTTGCGGCGGCAGGAGACAAGAATCGGTTTGTCGGTGACGGCGAGCATCTGGCCGAGGTCAGGGTCTTTTTCGAGGCGGTCGAGGCGCAACTCGATCAGGTCGGCCTGGGGTGCGGCGTTGAGAATGTCGACCATTCCCAGGGTCCGGGAGACCGGTGCGACAGCGATGCAGAGCATGGCGAGACCTCGTGACAAGTTTCCAGCGCCTCGGCGACAAACCGCGCCAAAGGACAGGAAGGCCCGATCGAGGGCCAGATGCAGAATCCGAACAGCGACGCAAAGTTCGAGAGCGCGGAGAACCGCGTCCCTGAAGAAGACGCTGCCATCACATCCGGTTCGGGTCGGGATGTCAAAAGCTCGGCCTGCAAGAGAGTGTGCGGCAGGGCGCACGCAGTCATTGCGGGAGGCGGCAGCAGGCGGGCCGACCGCAGGGGCCGGCATCCATGGGTGGGCAGCCTGCGGCGATGGGCAGCGCGCCGCCGTTCATCACCGGGGCGGCGGTGGTGCTGAACAGTTTGTCGAGTTTGCGCGATCCACAGGAGGGGCAGAGGGGCGTCTCGCCGTTACGAACGAGCAGCTCGACGTCGTGGGAACAGTCTTCGCAGCGGTACTCAAACAGGGGCATGATCGCGCGGGGGGTTGAAGGGTGGGGGGAGCGGGGGGTGCGGGTTGGGCGTCGGGGGTAGTTTGCCCCCGCGAAGTCAAAAGTAAAAGGAAAAAGGGGAGGTTGCCGAGGGCGAGTGGAATGGTGACAGAACCACACCATGTTATCGCGAACCCGCCGCCCATTTGGCTAGTGCTTCGCGGTTGATCTTGGCGTTGTGGCGGACGTCGACGGGCAGGGCGGGGTGGAACCGGATCGTCTGGATCGCGGCGGTACCCGGCTGCTGGCTGGCGAAGGCGAGGAGCTGCCGGGTCCACTCCGCTCGATCGCGGGTGGGGTGCAGGGTGGCGTCCTGTTCCGGTTCGATGATCAGCACGGGGGTCTGGTTTGGACGCGGACCGACACCGACGAGAGCCGAGCGAAACACTCCTGGCTGCGTGTTGAAGATCGGCTCGACGCACTCGGTGTAGAGCGGGCCGGTCGAGATGTCGACGATGTGACCTTTGCGGCCGCAGAACCAGAGTCGGCCCATGCCATCGAAGGTCCCGACATCACCCATCCGATGCCAGAAGGAGTCACCATCGGTGATCTTGGCGAGGGCGGTGCCGTCGGGGCGGCGGAAGTACTCGCGGGTCACCTGTGGCCCCGAGACGATGATCTCGCCGATCTCGCCGACAGCTAGTTCGCGGGCCTGGGATATGTCGGCAATCGGTCCGTCGACCCGCGCGATGATCCGCACGCGGACCTGGGGGAAGGGCGTTCCGACACACGTCCCCTGGCCGGCGCGGGTGAGGGCCGCGGTCTCGCGCAGCACTTCCCGCGCTTCGATCGAGGCGACGGGGAGCGCCTCGGTCGCACCGTAAGGCGTGTGGATTTCGGCGCGGGCCGCGAGCCGGGGCAGCAACTGTTCGAGCAAGGCGGGCGGAACCGGTGCGCCGGCCGTGAGGATTCGCTGGATGGTGGGCAGCGTTTCGTCCTTCTCAACGCACCAGCGACTCACTTTGTTCCAGATTGCAGGAGAACCAAACGCCTGGGTCACCTGTTGATCGCGGACGGCTTCGCGAATCCTGGCGGGATCGACCGAAGCGGGCTTGCTCGGGTTCATGTCGGGGATGACGGTGGTCACCCCCATGGCCGCGTTGAACAGGCCGAACAGGGGGAAGCCGGGGAGGTCGACACCACCGGGCTGAATGTCGAAGCGGTCGCGAATCTGCTCGACCTGGGCGGCGAACATGCCATGCTCAAACAGCACGCCCTTGGCAGGGCCCGTACTGCCCGACGTGAAGATGATCGCGGCGGGGTCGGTGTCGAGGGTGGCGGGCAGGGGGGTGGTCGAGCGGCTGCCTTCGTCAGCCAACTGCTTCACCGTGGGTCCGCCCCAGAACCAGCAGCGGCCGGCCGTGACGTTGAACCGGGCCGAGCGGAACCGACGCCCCGACAGAATGCGGACGACATGCACTGGCGGAATGGCGATGAATCCATCAGGCTCGACCTGATCGAGACAGTGGAACACATGCCTGGGCCCCATGCCAGGGTCAATCAGCACGAGCACCCCGGCCGCGCGGAACACCGCGTAGGTGAGGGCGATGAAGTCGAGGCCGGGGCGGACCATGAGGACGATCCGCTGACCGGGCTTGAGGCCAAAGGCGAGCAGTCCTCGGGCAAGGGCATCGGCCCGGGCATCGAGTTCGGCGAACGTGGTGGTGTCGTACGTTCGCTGCCGGCCCTGGTAGCGGGCGGGCACGATGACGGCAGGAGCGTCCGGCGAGCGGCGGGCGGTCTCGCGAAGCGTGTCGGCGATGTTGAGTGGCGTGGGCATGCCGCCAAGGTAGCAGCGACCCCGCGCCGTGGGGTAGCGCGGGGCGGGGGAAACCTCACGGCTTCCGCTACAACATCAGTGGTTACTTCACCACCGGTTTGGGGGTGTCGGCGACGCGGAGGGCGCTGACGACCTTCAGGTTGCCTTGCAGCACTTCCTGACCCCGGATCAGGAAGAATCGGACCTGCTCATTCGAAGCGACCTGCTGGTGCGTCAGGATGAAGCGGATGTCTTCCGGCTTGATCGTTTCCCACTCGTGGAGGCCCACGAGCACATCACCCGGGCGGATTCCGCTCGCCACGGCCGGGCTGTCAGGTCGAACTTCCGAGACCTGCAGGCCACCGCGATAGCGCGAGTTCGACTCGGCGAACTGCTGCGGACCGGCCTTCGTCACCTTGAGGCCCACCGTCCGCCAGATCAGTTCCTCGAGCGACTCTTCATTCTGACCTCGATTCACCGGGGCGTTGGGACGGTTCCGGGCGAGGTTGGCGGGCGTCTTGGCGACTGCCAGTTTCAGGTCGACGTCCTGCTCGCCACGCTTCACCTTGATGTCGACCGCGGCACCCACATCCTGACCGAGCAGAGCCCGTTCAAAGTCGGCCCCGTCGTTCACCTTGATCGCGGCCACCTGCAGAATGACGTCACCGGTCTGAAGTCCGGCCGCGGCACCGGGGCTGTTAGCTTCGACAGAGTCGACGATCATCTTGAAGCTGTCGGGTCGCTTCTCGTCATGGCTGACAACACCGTGGTAGGTTTCACCCAGGCGTTCAATGTTCATCAGTCGGGCGATGTAGCGGCGGGCATCGTCGATCGGAATGGTGAAGCCGATCCGCTGCGCACCGGCCCGGATGGCGACATTGATCCCGACGACATCCCCGTCGAGATTGATCAGCGGTCCACCCGAGTTGCCGGGGTTGATGCTGGCGTCGGTCTGGATCAGGTTCTTGTACGACTGGGTCTCGTTGACTTCGACATCCCGCGAGAGCGAGCTGACGATGCCCGAGGTGACGGTGTCCGTGTAACCGAAGGCGTTGCCGATGGCGACGACGGTTTCACCAAGCATGAGGTCGGACGAGGTGCCCAGGGGCATCGTGGGGAGGGGTCGGCTGGCGTTGATCTTGATGATCGCCAGGTCGTGTTTGCGGTCGAAGGAGATGACGCGAGCGGTGTGCGTGCTGCCATCCGACAGCGTGCAGGACATCGACTCGACATCGGCCACGACATGCTGGTTGGTGACGATGTAGCCGCGTTCGTCGACGATGATCCCGGTGCCCATGCCGTTGATGCGTTTGGGCGGGACGGCGGGGAACCCGCCTTCGCGATCGTGAGACGTCTTTTCCAGCTTCTCGGTGTGGATGTTGACGACGGCGACCTTGGCCTTTTTGACCGCGCGGACGAGCGGCGTCTCGCGGGCTTCGGAGGCACTGCTCGTCGGAACGAGCCATCCTCCCCAGGCGACCGCGCAGAGGCACAAGCTGAGAAACTGGGTTCGCATTTCCAGTAGTGGTCCTGCTGGACAGAAACCGGGGGAGAACCCGAATCGGGGCCGCCTTGAGCGCTGCTCCAGTGGACTGATCAGGCGATCAGTGCGACCGGTGCTGCGGCGGGTGGGTTGTCTCCGCGGTCTCTGCTCCGGTCACGAAGGAAGAATAGTCAAGGCGTCGCTGCCGGGATTTCGTGAATCCGTTCGAGGAAAGGATCGACTCTTCCGGGCGACAGCCTCGACTGGCGAGCGAAGAGGGCGCACAAGTTCCCTTGGCGGCAGGCGTGGCGGTCCGGTCGTATCGCTCGCGAAAACGATGACGATCTGGCAAACGTGGCAAGCTTTGCCGTCTGCGCATGTTTTAATGAGGGGGGAGCGGTCGCGGCGCACCCGGAGGCTGCTTTACACTGCTTTCGTTCACGGTCTTTCGCGCTGTGCGGTCGCCAGAGGTCTGCCGCCTGGGCCTGCCATGTCAGCTAGTCCTGGTGCCGAGTCGCCGCGACGTGAATCAAGTCCTGACGCACGGAATGGAACGCACGATGGCTACCCGCCGCGAGAAACTGGAAGCGATGCTGGTCGACGCACCGGACGACACCTTTCTGCACTACGCTCTGGCGATGGACGACGCGGGAACGGGGCAGGTCGTGCCGGCCATCGATCGGCTGCGCGGCATTGTCGCTCGCGATCCGGGCTACGTTCCGACGTACTTCCAACTGGGCAAGCTGCTGCTGGATTCAGGCGACGAGGCCGCCGGCAAGCTCGTGCTGGAATCCGGGATTGGCGTGGCGGAAGCGGCGGGCGATGATCATGCGGCCGACGAACTGCGCGGACTGCTCAGCCTGACCGAGTAACCCGCTCCTCTCCCCCATTCGTCATTTGGTCTTCGTGATTCCGTATTCAGTATTCCCTCTCTTCTTCCGAGTCTCCCATGGTTTACCTCAACGTTTGGCTGACTGTGACCGACGCGGCCGATGTCGATTTCATTCGCGACTGTCTGGCCCGCTGCACGGCTCTGTCGCGGCCTGAACCGGGCTGTCACCGGTACGAGGTGTACCATTCGCAGGCGGATCGGCAGAAGTTTCTGCTCGTCGAACAATGGGCCGATAAAGCGGCCTGGGAGGCGCATCGCACGCGGGCCGCGTACCTGGAGATCTACCAGCCGAAGGTGATCCCGAAGGTGACCCGCACGCCGCACCTGTCGGACCTGCTGGAGCCGATGGAGTAGGGTGGGCACTGCCCACCGTCGCTCACCCGCGTGGCCCGCCTGACATCATCTGGATCGCTCACCAATACGAACGAGTGCAAGAGCTTTGCCTCGACGTCGAGGCAAGCAGGAAGAAGACGTGTTTGGATGTTGAAGGTTGGTGAGCATTGGTGGGCAGTGCCCACCCTACGGCTAACCCCGTAGTCCCGCGTACACGAGCGTGTCGTTAATGGCCTCGGCCATCAGCGCGGCGGAGGGCGGGTGGGTGCGGATCCAGAGTTCCGGCTCGATCAGTTCGAGTTCCATCACCGCGTAGCCACCGGTGTTGTCGCGGACGAGGTCGACGCGGGCGTAGGGCAGGCCAGGGCGGGCCGTGGCGACGATCCGTTCCGCGAGTTCGATCTGCTCGGGTGAGGCGAGATGCGGAATGGCACGCCCGCCGTGGTCGTCCTGCACGCGGAAGTCGCCCGCTTTGGCGATCTTGCGGACGGCGTGCGAGTAGCGACCGCCAAACAGCATGAGCGAGTCCTCGCCCGTTGCGGTGATCGACTCCTGAAACGGCTGCAGCAGGAAGGCCTCGGCCGCGCGAACCGGCGCGAGCATTCGGTCGATCGTCGCCGCGGAATCTCGATTGAGGCGATGCGTATGCCGTGCGCCGCCTGAGATGCAGGGCTTGATGATCGCCTCGTCCCAACCGGTCGCTGCGAGCAATGCCAGCAGCGGCTCGTCGTTGTCCCGTTCGATGTACCGGGTCGGGACGATCGGCAGCCCCTGTTTTTCGAGGTCGCCCAGATAGTGCTTGTCGAGATTCCAGACGATCGTCGAGAAATCGTTGATGAGGTAGGTCTGCGACTGGAGTCGTTCGACAAACGCGGCAAACTCCTCGGCCCGGTCGTAGTAGTCCCATGTCGTCCGAAAGACGGCCGCGCGGAACGCCGACCAGTCGACCGTTGGATCGGCCCAGTCGACCCGCACGCTCGAAAGGCCCCGGCTGGCCAACTCTGCCCGCAACAACCCGTCATCCCGCAGGATGTTACCCAGATACCAGTCGTCGGGCGCGGCGGTCTCCGCCGTGTATCGAGAATCGGTGAGCAGGGCGATGTCGGTCATGAGAGCGCATTCAGGGCGGCCGCTACGGAGACAAGGCGACAAGGCGAGCCGACCCTGTCAGGGGTCGGTGCATAACGCTGCGCACGGGTCACGTCCCGCGCTCCCAGTTCGTGACCGTCAACGCCACGTCTCGACTGTATTCCACGTTTCCACCGACCCCTGACAGGGTCGGCTCGCCAGACCAGTGAACACAGAGCTTAATGCCCTTCGTGCTCATTCGTGGGTTCGGGCAGCCAGAAGCTGGCGACGAGTCCGATGCCGTAGACGATCGCTGCCGTGGCTGCGGCCGCATAGGCGAGACTGCCGGGACGAGTCAGCCCCTGCATGCTGGCAAGGAACAACGGCCCGAGGAACAGCCCCGTGAGTGCGTTGGCCGAGGTACCGATCATGCGGCCGCCCACGTTCGCGGCAAAGCTCTCGCCCGTGCCGCGCAGGTGGACCGGGTACATCCGGGGCAGATAGTTCCCCCAGAAGCTGAACTGGGCAACCGTCAAGAACCCTGTTACGAACATCCCCACCTTAAGTAGCCCGAGGTTGCCGCCAAACATTGAGGCGAGCGCCTCGGGCGCTTTTCCCGCTGCGGGGTAGAGGAACACCAGGGGGATAATGATCAGCCCCGGGATCTGGAACAGCCGCAGCAGCCAGCCCCGGCTGACGATGCGAATCGCCAGCCACGCCAGGGCG
>JAIXZD010000282.1 GCA_027489895.1 Planctomycetaceae bacterium | reverse complement strand
TCGAGTCCCGTTCGGTCGGCAGCAATCCGCCGCCGCCCCCGGCCCCGACACCACCGCCTTCTCCCCCTTCGCCGCCCAGCCCTCCGTCGCCGCCCAGCCCACCGCGTCCTCCCAGCCCACCGCGTCCTCCCAGCCCCCCCACCCCGCCGCAGCCGCCCAGCGTGGGTTGGCTCGGCAATTCGGACGGAGAAGTGACCGGTCTGCCTGGCCTCGCCCCGTCGAGCAGTCTGATGCGACCGCGTCTGCTGGGAACGGTCGCCGGACCAGCGGAGTTCCTGTTTGCTCCGAACCTGGCCGCTGTGACGCTGGCTCAGTCCCCAGGCCCTGGGCTCCCGCGGAATGGCTCCACCCTCCCCGTGACGCTGCCGCCCAGTCAGGATGGGGAGCGGATCGACGGAATGAACAATCCGAATCGCGTTTCGTTCCCGTCGGCGTCCAGTAATCTGCCACGCGGATTTCGTAACCGAATCGGCTATCAGACCTATGTCCAGTTCATGATGGACTTCGGCCGGGATCGCAGTCCTGATGTCGGGAACACGACCAATGCCTCGAGCACGGCTGGCACGAAGGTCGCGCTGTCGGCGCTCAGTCCGCATTGCCCGTGGCACGAAGAAGACACAGCCGGTGGGCGATTCAGCTTCCCGCCACGTGAACAGCCCACGCACTCTGTTCGCCGCGCCCTGATTGCCGCGATGCAGATTGTCCGCGAACAGAATCGGACCGCACAGGCCGCGATCGCCGACCGTGTCTCGATCATCACTTACGACGGGATCAGCACCTACCAGGCACCCTCGGTGGCCCAGGCCCTGACCAACGACTACACCGCTGCGATGCGGGCCGCCACTCGTCTGCAGGCCTGTGGAGACATTGGCCAGAGCACCGCCACTGAAGCGGGGGTGATCACCGCGCGCAATCACCTCAAACCGACCACTGAAGGCGGCCAGGGACGACTGTTCACGACCAAGGTGCTGGTGACCGTGACCGACGGGATGCCGAACATCACCAACTCGGCTTCGGGTACGATCAACGGTTACATGACGGCCAATCCTGACAGCGACTACTACGCCCCAGGATACGACTGGTTCAACGCCGTCCTGATGCAGGCCGCGCAGTTCCGAGGGGACAAGGGCCAGTTTTACCCCATCGGCATGGGCCTTGGGGCGGACTACGGTTTCATGGATCGACTCGCACGGGTCTCGGGAACCGCCGACCAGAACGGACTTAGTCCCCGGTCGTCCGGCAACCCCGCTGAGTACGAGCAGCAGTTGACCGACATCTTCCGCGAGATCATCCAGAACCCCGGCGTCCGGTTGGTGCAGTAACGCCAGTGAAGGCTCTCGCAAGGCGTCCTATAGAACGCGGCACCAGATCGCCTTGAGGTACTCCGTCTCCGGGCATTCGGCGGCGATGGGGTGGTCGGCCCCCGCACCCGTTCGGGCCAGATAGCGGACGGTGCGAGGGGTCAGCGCGGGCAGATTGTCCCGCGCTTCCCAGGTGGAGGCCGCGGCCCGGCGGATCGTTTCCCCCAGAGCTTCGCCCGACATCAGCCCCGAGCAACTGCACGAGAGCAGCACTCCGCCCGGTTCGACGAGTTGCAGCGCGAGCCGGTTCCAGTCGTAGTACTTGCGCTGCCCGAGCTCGATCTCGGCCCGGTTGCGGATCAGCTTGGGCGGGTCGAGCACGACGACATCGAACCGCTTCCCCGCGCGGAGCATGTCGCGGGCGTAACCAAATCCATCGGCGTGAACAAAGTCGATGGTCGCCTGATTGAGCCGCGCGTTGCGTTTCGCCTGCTCGATGGCGGTCTCGTCGAGATCGACACCGGTGACCTGCTCGGCCTGTCCCAGGGTTTTGGCCTGAATCGAGAAACCGCCTGTGTAACAGCAGAGGTCGAGCACGCGTTTGCCGCGGCAGAGTTCGGCGAGCCGACGGCGATTGTCGCGCTGGTCGCAGAAGAAGCCGGTTTTGTGGCCGCTCGCAAAGCCGACTTCGAACGCGGTGCCAAACTCGTGGATGACGACCCGCTCGGGCAGACCGGCACTGCTGCGGGGACGGGCCTGAAAGCCTTCCTGACCATGCGTCTGGGCGGGGGCCTGCAGTAGCCATTCGGTCGTTCCCAGCCGGGCGGCGAGCCGTTCGATCAGATCGGCCGCGCGCTGGTACATCGCGAGACTGAACGCTTCGACCGAAAGGACATGCGCGTAGCGATCGACCATGAGGCCGGGGAATCCATCGGATTCCGCATGGAGCACGCGCCAGGCGGTGGCCTGCTCGTTGAGCCGCAAGAGGTCGGTCCGCAGGGAGACGGCCTGGTCGAGCGCGGTCTCCCAAAAGGACGAATCGGGCGGAACATCGCCCGAGGTGAGCATTCGGACGGCGATTTCGGCGCGGGGGTTGTACAATCCGTAGCCCCAAACGACGCCGTCGGGGGTCATCACCCGGACGAGGTCGCCTGGCCGGGCGTGGGGCGAGGCCCGGTCGATCAGCTTCCGGAACAGTTGCGGGTGCTTTCGAACCGAACGCAGCCAAACCGTGGGGAGACCTTCGGGACCGGCCGGTGAGTACAGAAACCGTGAGGCGACCAGCTCTTCGGGCGACAGCCGAGGGGCATCCGCCTGAGGGATCGAAGCGAAACTGTCGGTCGGTTCGCGGCGCGGACCGGGCCGGCGGGGCGGGCGTCCGGAGGGGCCGGGAGATTGGTCACCGGCAGAACCACTCGCTGGACCACCGGCCTGGCCTTTGGGGCGGCCGGGCGTGGCGGGGCGGGGGGGACGTGACGGACGCGAAGGACGACGAGGAGTAGTCATCGACGCAGAATACGCGCTCCGGGAGTGCGAGTCGACGACGGGGGCAACCAGAACGGTGAGAGCGGGTGACGAGATGACGTTGGATGCGGGAACGTTTGTGTATGCGGTCTGTCAGGCCGGGGCGGAAGCGGTCTTGAAGGCGGAGGTCGCGCGGGATCGTCCCGATTGGCGTCCGTCGTATATGCGGCCGGGGTTTCTCACGTTCAAGCTGACGGAGCCGATGGACGAAGCGGAGCTGTTCTCGCTCGAGTTCTGTTTCGCGCGGCGAATTGGCGTTTCGCTCGGAAAAACGCCGGTGGTCACCAGCGAGTCGCCCACCGAGGCCGATGCGGCCCGCGCGGCAGCGGTCTGGCAACTGGCCGCGAAGATCGACCCGGAAGGCATCCATCTGTTTCCACGGGACGGGGCGCTCCGGCCGCCGCGGAAAGTCGCTTCGCCGGTGCCTCAAATCGATGGCGAGACAGAATCCGGTGTCGAGTTGGAACCACTGACCGGCGAACCGTCTCCGGCGGCGAAGCCGGCACGCGTTGTCACGCCTCACGAAATCCTGACGGGGAATGAGGTCGACCCGATCGAAGCCCGGCTGGCAGAGATTGAAGCGGCGCTGGCCGAGGCCGCCCCCGAGAGCTTTATCGCGCGGCAGGCCTCGCGCCCGGAGACAGCAAGTGACGCCGGCCTGCGGATTCTCGACGTCTGCGTGGTTCAGGCCGACGAGTGGTGGGTGGGGTGGCACATCAGCACGGAAACGCGGGCGGATTGGCCGGGAGGACTCTACCCCGAGACCTATCCGCTGCATGCTATTTCCCGCGGGTTCCTCAAGGTGAGTGAAGGGTTTGCCTGGGCGGGTTTCGAACTGGCGGAAGGGCAGACGCTGGTGGAACTGGGCTGTGCGCCGGGCGGTGCGTCGCAGGCGATGCTTGAAGCCGGGCTCAATGTGATTGGGATCGACCCGGCCGACATTGCTCCGCAAGTTGCCCACCATTCGCGATTTCGTCACTTGCGGATGCGGTCGAAGGATGTGAAGCGGAAGGAATTTCAGGGGGTCGACTGGCTGTATGCCGACATCAATCTGCCGCCCACCTACACGCTGGATTCCGTCGAAGGGATTCTGGAACACCCGTCGGTCAACTTTCAGGGCATGGTGCTCATCCTGAAGCTGAGCGACTGGTCGCTGGCGGAGGAGATTCCGAATCACCTCGAACGGATCGAGTCGTGGGGCTATGCGCACGTGAAGGCGCGGCACCTGTCGATGAACGGCCGGGAAGTCTGCGTGGCCGCCTGGTGAGGCGACAGGTCAAACTCCTGATTGACCACCAAAGACGCCAGGAAATGGCAAGGTAAGTCCCGCTTGGCGGGCGCACAGGGGGGAGGACCAGGGCGGTCCGTGGGGCGGGCGAACCCACGCTGCCGGGGGGAGGTGTCAACCGGTGGGGTGGTTGAGGGGCGACGGGCGATTGCCTGTCGAGGGCGTTGGGAGGTTGTCTCGGGGTGATGGGGGGCGAAGGGGAATGCTCACGCGGTCCGCCACAGACTGAGAGTTGAGTCGGATAGGCTTCCAGCCCGTCGGGATTTCACGCGATCCGTCGACAAAAAATGACAGGTTGGAAGCCTATCCCTCTGATTATGACTGAACGCTAGTCGAGGCTCTTGAAATAGCGGTCGAGGCGTTCCTCGTAGCCTTTAGGGGCGCGCTGCTGGGCGCGGGCCCGCATGGCCTGGCGGAGTTCCGGGGGCAGCTTGGCGACCCAGCTTTCCTCTCGGACCACGCGCTGTTCCGGGTTGGATTGTGAGGAGCCACCCGGCGCGGAGAGCGGCTTCTGGTTGGTTTCTGGCGACTTGGTCAGTGGCCCGTCTTTCACACCTTCGTTCCGCGGGGTGCTGGAGGACGAGGGGCGATTCGGGTTCGTCGACTGCTGGGAGGGTTCGTCGCGGTTGTCTTCCGCGCCGGGCTGGTCTTTGCGACCGGGTTGCGGGGAACCGGGCTGGCCTTCGGGAGATTCTCCGGGTTGCTGCGAGCCGTCCGGGTTTTTGCCTTCATTTCCCGCATCGGGCTGCTGGTCGGCCGAGGCCTGCTGCGCGTCGCTTCCAGTTTCTGGTCGACCCAGTTCGGAATCGCCGGCCATGGGCAAGCCGAGCGCGGCTTCGGCGGCTGCGCGGGCCTTTTTTCCGGCCATCAGGCGCGCGGTTTGGCCGGGTGAATTGGGGACAAAGTCTTTGCCGAGCGATTGGGGTGACGCGTCCCCCGAGGGGCTTTCACCGGGTTGTTGTCCCGGTTGCTGACCGGGTTGACTTCCGGACTCTTTGGACCCGTTGCCGGGCTTGCTGGCTGCGTCTGGATTGGCTGCGTCTGGGTTGGACGCGGGTTCTTTCGAGGGGGAGTCGCCTTTTTTGCCCGTTGCGGCGTCTGTGGCGCTGGTCCCTTCACCGGCCATGGATTCGGGTGAGGAGAAGTCCGGGAGGGATTCGGGAGTGAGGCCGCTGGCACGATCGAGCGCTTCGCGGATGGGAGCGCTGGCGATTTCGGTTTGACCAGAAACCTGTTCGGCCCCTTGACCGGTGGCACGCTGCGCCTGCGCGAATCGGGAGGTGGCGCTGGCCAGCTTGCGGGCGGCGGTGACCTGTTCACCGGTGGGGACCTTCGGCTTGCCACTCGCGGCGGGCATGTCGGCCGGGTTCGCCGCGTCGGGTTCGGCCCCCTTGTCGCTCGGGTCTGCCTGGGGCGAATCTGCTGTGGACGAGTCGGCTGTGGGCTTGGTTGGAGCTTCGTCGGCTTGGGCGAGTGCTTCGAGGCGCTCGCGCTGTGCGGCGATGTCTTCGGCGGCTTTCTGCTGATCGCGGGCGAGCTCTTTCAGGGCCTGGGCAACGGCTTTGTCCTGGGCGATGCGCTGCTCGCGGGCGGCGAGGTTCGCGGCGGCCCGTTCGAGCTGCTGTTCGACGGCCTGTTCGGCACGGGCGGCGGCAGCCGGAGACGGCTGGGTTGGGGACGAGTCTTGCGGGGGCGAGGTCTGCGAGGGGTCGGACTGGGGGCCACTGGCCTTCTGGGCGGCCTGTTGGGCCATGCGGGCGGCGGCGGTGGCGGCAGGGTCGACGTCGGCGAGGTCGCGGGCCAGCGGATCGGCCTTGTCGGCGGTTTTGGCGAGATCCTGCGTGGTTTCGGCCCCGAGGTCGGCCATCGCCTTGTTGAGGCTCTGCGCGGCGTCGGCGAGTCGACGCGCGGTTTCCGTCTGAGCGTCGCGGCGCGCGTCTGTTTCTTGACGATCGGCGGCCGCGATGGCCTTCGCACTTTCCGCCTGGGCTTCGTCGAGGGATTGAGCCGCCTGGGGCAGGGCCGTGGTGGTGCGGGCTTCGGCCTCGGCCGCCAGTTTGGTGACATCGGCCTGGGCTTGGAGGTCGGCAGGACCCGCAGGGGCTTTGGACTCTGCTGTGGCGGTGTCCTGAGCCAGTTCACGGGCGGCCTGGAGAGCCTGACGGGCTTCCTGGGACAGAGCCGCGGCCTGGCTGGGACGGCCATCGACGAGGGCTTTGGCGGCCTCGGCGGATTTGGATTGAGCGCGGTTGAGGGCGGCGGCCAGGGCTTCGCGGTTTGGACTGGCCGGGCTCTGTTTGGCATTTTGGGCGGCCGCTTCACTCGCCTCAGAGACGGCCTGCTGAGCTGTGGCGGCTTCGAGTGGGGAGGTCGAGGTTCCGGTCTGCAGGTCTTCGCGAGCGGCGTCGGCGGAGGACTGTTTGGCCTGCGCCTGGGCGATTTCGCGATCGAGGTTCAGGGCACTCGCGGCTTGCGGACGGCCCGAGGCCTGTTCCTGTTTGGCCTGGGCGGCGGCGACCTGATCGCGGGCGGATGCAAGTTCCGTGAGTTTCGCCTGGGCGCTGGCCTGGGCATCGGCGAGGGTTGCTTCGACTTTCGCTTCGGCCTGGTTGACCTTGTCGAGCTGGCGATCACTTTCCGCGATGAGGCGGTCGGCGGTGTTGCCGATTTCTTCGCGGAGTGACTTGGCGGCAGCGGTGAGTTTTTCGGCGGCCTGATCGGAGTCGGAGGCGGCCGACTCGGCGGATTTCGCGAGGGCGGCGCGGGTGTCGGGTGTGGGGGTGGCGCGGGCGGCCGCGGCTTGCTCGCGGGCCTCGGTCAGGTCTTTTGACGCGGCTTGGGCCGCTGCGACGGCGGCTTGAAGGTCTGGCTGGGCCGAGGCGGCGGTGTCTTGCGTCCCTTCGGCCACCTTGGTGGCGACGGCTTCAATCTCGGCCTGTTCGGCGCGGAGGGCTTCCAGTTGCGCGGGAGCGGGTGCGGGCGTCTGCGGGTCACTTGCGGCCTGGGCTGCTTCTCGGGAGGAGCGACCGATTTCGCGCTGGGCGGCCGCGGCGCGTTCGAGGGCTTCCGCGGCGCGGGCCAGCTCGCCGATTTCGATCGCGGCGGTCTGGCGCTTCGCGTCGTCGAGGGCGGCGGCAACCTCGGCCCGCGCCTGCTCGAGGGCGCGGCTGGCTTCCTGGACGGCCTGTTTCGCGGCGGCTTGCGCTGGGGCTTGCGTCGCGGCGGCGAGAGCCTCGGCGGCGGAGCGGGCGGCTTCTTTCGCCTGTTCGACCCGTGTCGCCACGGAATGTGGCAGCGACTTCAGGTCTGGTAGTTTCGCGAGGGCCTCGGCGGCCGCTTTCTCGGCGGGGAGCGCTTCGGCAGGTTTTTCGGTGACGAGTTCTGCGGCTTTTGTCTGGTCCGGTTCCACTTTTGCCAGGTCGGCTTTGAGGGCGGCGAGTTGCGAGACCATCTGCCGCATTTCGGCGGCCGAGCGATCGGACTGGTCGGAGGCCGCGGCCTGTTGAAGGCGTTGTTCGAGTTCGGCCAGCGCTCCGAGCACGTCCCCCTGACGGTCGAGCGCGGCGTCTTTCTCCTGATCGAACAGCTTACCCGTGGCATCGTAAGCAGCAGCCTGAGCCTGCTCGAGGAGCGGCTGCAGGGCGGGCGTGACGGCGAGTTGCTGATCGAGTGATTGGGCGAGGCGGCCGAGTTCCTTGCGGATTTCGGCCTGGCGGTCGATCAGTTTGTCGGGCTGGGCGAGATCGGCAGCGCGGGTCTCGTCCCGCAGTTTCTGCTGTTGCTGGAGGAGAGCGCGGACCAGTTCGAGGCCTTGTTGCGTCTCGCTACTGAGCAGGCCCTGTGCTCGTTCGAGGGCTTCGAGAAGCAGCTTCAAGCCTTGAACCACTTCGGCCTGCTGCTGTTGGGCGGCGGCGAAACGGGTGGCTTCCAACTCAGTGCTGGCCGCGTCGACCGCGGTGCCGGTGTGAGCGGCACTGAGAGCCCGTAGGCCATCGGCGGCACCGGTTCCGACCGGGCCATCCCAGCGACTGACATCGGAGAGGGTTTCCACGAGCTGCAGAAACAACTGGCGAACGTCGGCCTGGTCTTCGATGGCAACGAGGGCGAGCTTTTCCTGCTGCGCGGCGGGCAGTTCGGCCAGTTCCCCGACCTGCTTCTTGACGCCGACCTGCTGGGTGAGGACCCGGCGGACCTGGGCGACGAGTTCGGCAGCTTTGAGTCGACGGAGCAGCGTCTGACGCTGTGCCGAGAGCTTCATCACGATGCCGCGGATCGATTGCCGGGCGAGGCGATAGGATTCTGTTCGCTCGGCCAGGGGCTGGGTTTGCGCGGTGGCGAGCAGGTCGACAACGGCTCCCATCTCGGTCTCGACGAGGGTGGCGAGATTCGCCTTCATCCCTTCGATTTCCTTGTAGAGGGGCAGTTCCGAAAGGCCGTTTTCTTCCAACTGCTGAAGCTGCACTTCGAGGATGCCGGCGACGAGTTCGCGGGTGAGGGTGCGGGCTTTTTGTTGGGCGTCTTGCTTTTGCCGCAGGGAGCGGGCATCGAGTCGGGAGGCTTTGTCGGTTGGCTCGACCGGGGTGTTCGCGGCGGGCGGGGTTTGGGGCGCGTCGGCGGCGAGGAGGCTGGATGCCAGGAGCGACAGGAGGCAGAGGCTGACTAGCGGGAGGAGCTTCATGGCCGGGACCTGTGTGCGGGGAGGGTGCGGGAGGTTTGGGGCTTGGGGAAGCGTTTGGGCTTTCGCCTTGGAGCCGCTGCGCGGGGGAAGCCTCACGGCTTCCGCTACGGTCGGTGGGGCGGAGGCGGCTTGCGGTACATGGGTCATGGGGCGGCTCCGATGCCCAACTGGCGTTCTATGATGGTGTCGAGCTGGCGGGCGGATTTTTCGTCGGACTCGGCGAGGCCGGCGAGAATGCCGGATTCGTCGGTCACCTGCAGGACGATGGTCTCGCTGGTGGAGGTCTGGCCGGGGGTGTCGCCGCGATAGTCGCTGGCGGCGAGAGTCACCCGGACTTCTTCACCGGGAATCAGTTTGAGGGGCTTCAGGTCGAACGCGGTTTTGTCGCGCCAGGTGGTGGCCGGGGACTGCGGAGCGCGCGTCTTGAGTGTGCGGGAGCCCTCTTCGACCTCGCCTTCCGCGCGACGGACCTGCCAGTTGAGACGCACTTCCGCGAGGCCGAAGTCGTCCGTCGCACCGAAGACGATGGAAGGTTTCGCGGTAGGAAGCACACGCTCGGTGACGACGGCGGCGACGATACGCGGCAGGCGATCGGCGAGCAGACGGATCTGGAAGGCGAGCGGCTGGGCGGGGCCGACCCCCATCGTGTTGCGGGCATCAATCTCGAAACTGAGCGGCTGGGTGATGGTTTTGAGCGGATGGTCAGTCAGGTTATCCGGGAGCAGCCAGGCATTTGATTGGCCGAGGGAGGGCACCATCGGGATGCGGCGATCGCCCAGGATGAACGTCACCTCGCGAAGTGGTTGGGTCGGGCAGGCGACTGCGACGTCGACGCGTGAGCCTTCGAGGACCGACAGTTGCGAGGAGTTTCCTTTCGAGGGCTGTGCCGCAAGCTGGGCCTTCGCATAGGCGGGCGGGGTGACAGTCACATTGAAGGCGAGGCCGGGCCGGGGAGAGACGCGGAGCAGGACGGGTTCGAGGAGGTCATCCCCCGCGACGAGTTCGACGAGGACTTCTTCGGTGAGCCTGGGGATTTCGGCCTCGTACCAGTTGGCGAGCATCGCGTCGCGGGCGACAGGTCCCGGTTGGGCCGTGGTCGGTTCGGCCGGGCGACGGGCGAGCAGCAGGGTGGAGCGTGCTCCCGAGGAGGCAGTGACGATTCGCAGTTCGGCCATTTCGGGCAGGAGGCCGGTGAGACCGGCAGAGAACCGGATCGCCGCGCCTTCCGGGATGGCATCGAGCGGCGCGAGGGCGGAGCGGCCGTTGATGAAGAACTCGGCGATGTGAGTGCGGGACGGGTAGTGGGCGGCCCCGAGCAGCAGGCGATTGAAGAAGGCGCGACCGTGCCCGGGAAACAGGGCCAGCGCGAGCGCTCCCACCGCAAGCAGCCCGCCCGCCCAGCGCAACCGGCGGACGACCGGCGTGCGGTCTTCGCCGAGGTGGACATTCAGCAGTTCGGTGAAATCGGAAACGTAGTCGACGACTGCGGTGCGAAGCTGGGCCGACCCGGTTGCGGACTGGGTCGAACTGGTGGGCAGAGAGCCATCGAACTCGAGGGCGGCGACGAGGTCGGTGTCGATCTTCTGCCGTTTTTCCACGAGGAGTGCGAGATCGGCGAGGGATTCGCGGTGGAAGAGAAAGGGACGGGTGAATTTGCGGAAGGCCCAGAGCGTGAACCCGACGACCATCAAGAGCGAGGCGAGCCGTTCGATGCGCCGCAGTCGGAGGGAGTAGTCGACGAGGAACGCGAGCACCAGCGCGATGAGGATCGCGATGACCAGCCCGGACCAACCCGTGAGCCAGCGGTCGAGACGACGTCTGTGGCCCAACCCCGCGAGGCGGGACCGGAGCGGAGACAGTCGAGGGGTGAGTGTCGCGGACATTGTTTCGTTCGTTGTTGGTTGGGAGTCGAGGGTCGCTGTTCTTTTCGACATGGATTTCTGGCAGTTGGCACCGACCCCTCACAGGGTCGGCTCGCCTGACTTACTGAGGCGGTTCGTCGGTTTGATCAGATTCCGTTAGGCGAGATGGAACCACTTGCGGAGGAGCCATTCCGCCAGCAGCAGGGTGACGACGAGGGTGAAGGCGAACCAGGTATTCCAGACCGGCCGGATACGGACCGAGGTTTCGGTCCGCGGCTCGGGATGAAAATCGTCGAGGAACGAGCGAATGGTCGTCAGTTCGTAGGCCCGGCCCCCCGTGACCGAGGCGAGTTCGCGCTGCAGGTCGGCATTGCGGACGGCGGACCGCCGTTCGAGCGAGAGACTGGTCACCTGGAAGAACGCGTCGACAGAGTCGCCGGTCACCGGGTCGGTCACGCGCAGGCGATGTTCTCCGGGGGAGAAGACGGGAACACGCGTCTCGAAGACTCCCTCGCGAAACTGCGGGATCGAGATCGCATGACGGTTGTCGGCGAGCGAATCGGCGGTTGCGGGAAGGATGAGCTCCCCGGTCAGCTTGCGGTCGGGAAGATCCTGCTCGGAGAGCGGTTCGAAGTTGGCATTGTAGGCCTCGACGCTGACGAGCACTTCCTCGTCGGGCTGATAGCGCTGGCGGTCGGTCCGGACGACGAACCGTTTCTGACCTCCCAACGCATGACTGAGGCCCAGGCGATGAATCATCTGGCCCCAGAACTGGCGGTAGTAGGCCTCGCCATACTTGCGGCGCAAACGCCAGGTCTCATTGAAGCCGATGAACACGACCTCCCCCCGGCCATACTTGCGGATGGCGATGAGGGGCTGAGGCGACTTGCCGTCGCTGGAGGTGTCACTGGGATGGACGAGTAGCGGAGTCGCGAGGGGATGCAGGCGGGCGACAGGCTGGTACCAGGGCAACTGCCCGAGCGTGTTCCAGGCCTTGCGGTTTTCGGCGTCGGTCGCGCCGAGGTTCATGAAGTCGAACTGGCCGGCCTCGGTGGTAAGGCGAGGGGAGAACGATTTGCTGTCGCGGACGCGGCCACCGCCATCGACGACCACGGGCAGCATGTCGGCGAGTTCTGTCTGAGCCAATTGACTTGGCCCAAACCGCGGCCCGGCCATGATGACCAGCCCGCCTCCGAATTTGCTCACAAACTCCCTGGTCATTTCGCAGAAC
>JAIXZD010000152.1 GCA_027489895.1 Planctomycetaceae bacterium | reverse complement strand
CGATGCAACTCTTCGGGAGTGAGGCCCTTGGCGGCCAGCAAGTCGGCCGCTTTGGATTCTTCCAGCGCCAAGGCCCACAGGAGGTGGGCCGGTTCGACCGACGGGGTCCGCTGATCGAGGGCCAGAGCGACCGCGCGCTCGAGAGCCCGCTGGGCACCAGCGGTGAGATAATTCGTGTCGCCAGACATTGTTCGCCAAAACCGAGGTTCGCACGACGGGGCACCGACCCCTGACAGGGTCGGCTCGCCTGCGCGCTGTGCGCGTTTCTCAGGTTACCCGGCCCGGCGCTGGTTGGCGATCAATTCGGCATCGGCCCGCGTGGCTTCGCGGTGCAGGGCGGGCAGCGTGTCGCGATGGTCGCCCTGGATGTAGTAGCTGGTGCCGCCGTCGGCGACGGTCCGCACGAGAATCGTTTTCCACGGGCGGTAATAATACTGCGGGTGCGATTTCGGGGGCGTGCCGTTGGCGTGGCTGCCATCGAGCGAGATCAGGTCGAAGACGGCGGTCGTGAAGTGGGCGATCGGCTCATCCCGCCGGGAGGCGACGTTGCGGGCCATCGAGAGCGCTTTGAGGTAGACCTCAGGCCCCGTGACGGCCGAGCCGATATTCAGATAGACGCCGCCTTCGAGTTGGGTGACGGCCTGGGTGAACAGCAGAAAATCGGTGTACGAGGCCGCTCCCCAGGCGGAGCCATCACAATTCGGGTGGGCGTGGATGATGTCGGCCCCGATGTTGACGTGGCTGGTCATGGGGATGCCGAGGCGATAGGCGCTGCCACACAGGCTGACATCGCGATTCGGGAACTGCTGTTCGCAGATGACGCGGCCGACAGATTCGGCGACGCCTTCGCCCCGGGCGGCGGCGTCTTTGATGATCTCGTTGAGATCCCCCGTTTCGCGCCACATGCCGAAATCGCCCTTTTTGATGTAGTGGGCGACGTCTTCACTGGTCCCGCCGATCCGCGAGAGCTCGAAATCGTGGATCACTCCCGCGCCGTTCGTGGCGAGGTGGGTGATCAGGCCGCGTTCCATCAGGTCGATGAGGAACCGCGACATCCCCTGCTTGATGACGTGGGCCCCCATCATGAGGATGGCGGCGCGGCCATTCGCTTTAGCGCGGGCCAAGGCGTCGCCCAGCTTGGGCAGATCGGGATGCACGAACGCGGCGGGGGTTTGACCTGGGGCCGGGCAGTTGACGAGCGTCGTCTGGTTCTGCCGTTCTTCCAAGGCCCGCAAACAGATGGCCGAGCGGTCGAACAGAGGATAACGACTCATGGCAGCCTTCCGTGACTGACGCGTGCGTGATGATTGTCGTTGTGAAGGCGACGCGCGGCGGTTGGCGCAGGGCGAAAATTGCCCACCCTACAGCCCAGGGCAGCGTCTGCGCGAGGGGCGCAGACGCTGCCGGGACCGGTGGGGCTACTTGGCGTCGTCTTCGAACTCTTCCTCGAAGTCGTCATCGAGATCGCCGTCACAGCCTTCGCCGTGGACGTGGCCATGCTCGATTTCTTCGGGCGTGGCTTCGCGGATTTCGACGACTTTCACCTCGTAGGTGAGGTCCATGCCGGCGAATTCGGGGTTGCTGTCGACGGTGATTTCATCGCCGTTCACCGCCGTGATCGTGACGATCGAATCGCCGTCTTCGTCCTCGGCTTCGAACTGCATGCCGGGTTCGAGTTCGAGATCATCGGGGAAGTCCGACCGGTCGAGCACTTCGACCAGGTCTTCGTCCCGGGGGCCGAAGGCTTCATCGGCCGGGACGGTGATCTTGAACGTATCGCCGACGACCTTTCCTTCGAGCGCCTTTTCGAGGCCGGGCACGAGATTGAGATGGCCATGCAGGTAGGCCATCGGCTCGCCGCCTTCGGAGGTATCGATCACTTCGCCCTGGTCATCCCACAGCGTGAAATCGAGCGAGACCACCATATTGTTCGCGACTTTCACAGCCCGTCACTCCTCATTCAGTCCATGTTGTCGGTATTGATCCAGAAAACCACGTCGACCGCACCGACTCACGGGGGTACCACGGACCGCGTAGTTCAACGCCGGAAAGCCTATCGCACGGGCGCGGGAATGTCACCCGGAATCGCGTTTCGTGTGGATTCGTGTGGATGGATGCGAGGGACGCATGCGGGGGAAGCCTCACGGCTTCCGCTACAGGGCTGGGGTGCAGGGCTGGGTTGGGCGGCTTGTGCGGGGGACGGGTCGCGGGACACAATCACGTTCGTGGATTGGTTTCGGGGGCTGCTTTCTGAATCGAGGCTCGGATGTCATCGCTTGTTCGCTGCGGAAGACTGCTGGTTCTGGCGATGCTTGTGCTGGGTTTGCGACCGGAATCGCTGATCGCGGCAGAGCCCTGGACCCTGCACATGCTTCGACGTAGCGGAGCGGAAGCGTTTGAATTGGGGGCGCGCTGGCAGCCCGACCAAACCGCAATCATCGTCTGCGATGTGTGGGACGCTCATCACTGCCTGAACGCGGTCCGACGGGAAGTCGAGATGATTCCCCGGATGAATGCCGTGCTGGACCATGCGCGGAATTCGGGGGCGCTCGTCATTCACGCCCCCAGTGGCTGTATGCCCGCTTACGAAGGCCACCCCGGTCGGAAACTGGCGCAGGACGCTCCGACAGCGGCGAACCTTCCGGCGGAGATCGGCAGTTGGTGCTACCGCATTCCCTCAGAAGAAGAGGCCGTCTACCCGCTCGATCAGTCGGATGGTGGCGAGGACGACGACCCGGTCGAGCATGTCGCCTGGCATCAACGGCTGGCGGGAATGGGTCGAGTGCCGAAGACGCCCTGGCTGCGACAGATCGAAACGCTGCGGATTGCCCCCGGCGATGCGATCAGTGATTCGGGTGTCGAAATCTGGAACCTGATGGAAAGCCGGGGCATCAAGAACGTGATCGTATTTGGCGTCCACACGAACATGTGTGTGCTGGGTCGGCCGTTCGGTTTGAGGCAACTGGCGCAAAACGGCAAGGACGTCGTCCTGATGCGCGATCTGACCGACACGATGTACAACCCCAAACGCTGGCCGTACGTGACCCACTGCGTGGGGACAGACCGAATTCTCGAGCACATCGAGCGGTTTGTCTGCCCAACCATCAGCAGTGACCAGTTGGTGGGGGGCGAGCCGTTCCGGTTTCAGGAAGACCGTCGGCGGATTGTGATGGTCATTGGCGATGACGAGTACAAGACCGAGGTGACGCTGCCCGAGTATGCGCGGACGGTGCTGGAACCGGCCGGGTTCGAAGTGACACTGATTCACGCTTCGGCCGAAAACAAGCATGATTTTCCGGGCCTGGCTGAGGCGCTCGATCATGCCGACCTGCTGCTGCTGAGTGCCCGGCGGCGGTTTCCCAAGGAGGAGCAACTGGCGGCGGTGAAGGCGTTTGTCGCGAGTGGTCGGCCGGTGGTCGGGATTCGAACGGCGAACCATGCGTTCGCGGCGCGTCCGGGAACCGAGATCCCCAAGGGGCACGCCGTGTGGAACGAGATCGACCGGGAACTGTTTGGTGGCCACTACACGAACCACCACGGTCCAGGGCCGAATGTGATTCTGGCGGCGGTTTCCGGGATGGAGCAGCACCCGATTCTGGGGCAGGTCGATCTCACGAAGCTGACGGGACGGGGCACGCTCTATCAGACGGCGCCCCTCAATGCGGGGACGACACCGCTGGTCTCGGGTTCGATTCCCGAAAAGCCCGCCCAGCCGCTGGCGTGGACGAACCGCTCTCAGAGCGGCGGGGGACGTGTGTTCTACACGTCGCTGGGGCATCTCGACGATTTCGCGCAGCCGGAGTTTCGGCAGTTGCTGCTGAACGCGATCTGCTGGGGCGTGGAGACCGCGGCTCCCAAGGTGCCCGCCGCGACGGACGTGGCCGAGCGCCCGAAAGGACCACCCGGCCCTCGGACCAAGCCGTAGGAAATCGGGGACGTCGGGAAAAAGATTTGAGTGCCGAAGGTGGGGGTCGAACCCACACGAGGGGTTAACCTCGGCGGATTTTGAATCCGCTGCGTCTGCCATTCCGCCACTTCGGCTGGGGAGAGAGAGTATATCCCGAGAAGTCGACACGCGAAACCCAAAGCGGGTTCGTGAAAGGGAGCCGGAAGCGTAAGCGCTCGGAGGGGTGTTGGAATCGGGCTGCAGGCGGGTGACTTGGGCGGGTGACTTGGGCGGGTGTCTTTCGGTGGGGCGGCGCTGGGGGAAGCGTCACCGCTTCCGCTACAAGAATTCGGATGGGGTTATTGGCGGGTGAAGACGGGGGCGAGAAGGTTGTCGACCGGGGCGTAGTCGTCGGTGAGGGACAGCCCGCGCGAAAGTTCGAGGAGTGCGTCCATCTGGCCGTGATCGGTCGTGCGGTCCCCCTCGCGAGTGGACCAGGCGAACGGCTCGCCCTGCCAGTGCCCGCCTGCCGCGATGAGGTTCTCCAGGGTGAGCGGAACCAGCGAACAGGCGACGACGAACGTGTCGCGATCTTCGCCGGGGCGGTCTTCGTTGCTGCTGAAGACGTAGACGTAAGGAAACACTTCTCGCGCCGTCCGGACGTAGCGGCCGAGAAACCGGCCGGCTTGCTCGGCCTGGGACTGTTTCTGCAGCTCGCTCACTGCCGTACGCCAGGGGGAGTCGGCCGGGAGTTTGGCGAGCAGGGCGTCCCGCGCCGGGTCGGTCATCGCTCCGCGATAACCGAGCAGATAGCCCCCGCCGGACGACTTCACTTCGAAGCTGGCGAAAGGGGCGGCACTGGGTAGCCAGTCGCTGGAGAACTCGTTTCCCTTAGGAAGCAGTGGCTCGGGAATGGGGGCGGGCAGCGTCTGCCGGGCCTGACACTGGGCCGCGAGAACGCGAATCGATTCGCGATACAGGGCGTTCGTTTCCGGTGCCAGGGCGAGCAGGCGGTCGCGCGTGGCGAGCGACATTTCCCCGACGTAGACCAGCTTGAGCGAGCCATCCGTGGTCAACTCGCCCGTCAGTCCCGGGAACTTCGGCGCGGCGACTGGTTTCCCCGGGGCAAGTGTCGACGTGAACAACCCCTCGGGGGGGAGCTCTCCGCAGAGCGTTTCCGCGCGCGCGGCGACCTGCGTCGCGGGCGGGAACTCGGCGCGGGTGTAGATGTCGATGATGTTGACGAGGTAGACGCCGGTCTGCGGATCGAGGAGCTGGCGGATCTGTGTGCTGAACTCCCGCGTGGTGAGGTGCCAGGGGACGCTGAAGTCGTTGAAGGCATCGCCATAGGCAAAATCGTAGAGCCTTGGGGCTTTTCCCACGGCGACGAGGCGGGCGTTCTCGGCGACCCGGTCATCGACGTACTTCCGCGCGTCGCCAATGTGGGTCTGGATCGCGGTTTCTCCGTCGGGGGCGAGGCCCATTTCCTTCTGGACGGCCAGTTTCACAGCGGGGTCGATCTCGGCGACATCGATCACCGGAAGCCCGGGGAACTTCGATTCGATCCAGCGGGGAAAGACAAACCCGCCCCCGCCGATGAACAGCGTGCGGACCTGGCGGGACCGGCGGTAGAGGTCGGTCAGCGCGCGGACATACCCGGCGTAGGGACCTTGCGACATGGCCAGCAGGGCTTCGTCGAATGAGAGTTTGCCCGTCAGAATGAGCGATTCGAGCTCGGCATCGAACCGGAGTTTCGGGGGCTGAAAGGGGGAGGCCGGTTCCGGATCGGTCCGGTCGACGATGTTGTCGAATGTGATTCCCTCGGGCAGTGTTTTGAGATCGACGGTGAGAAAGCCGCCCGCGTCGCCGGACGACTGTTCCCAGAGCGACCACATCGCCCGCCAGAAATCCCCATAAGGGCCCAAGGCAAGCAGCGCCTGAAAATCGGTCTCGGAGAGTGCCCCCGTGACTTCCAGCTCGCGCGAGGCGACGAGGTAGCGCACGCTGGCGGGGCGCTTCGCGTCAAACACCTGCGGGGGGACCGGCAGCAGGTCGAGGGTGACGCGTTCGGTCCGCTGGCGGTTGGTGGCCGCACGCTCGGTGACGGCGGCATACACGCGTTCGTAGTCGTAGTGCAGCTTGTAGGGCTCTTTCGGGTTCCAGTAGCTGTGAAGCAGATGATCGAGCTTCAGCTCCTTGACCCGATCGCCATCGACGGTCGTCTCGGCCACGTTGACGGCGAAGTAGTTGCTCTCGTCGTTGTATTCGCCGGGATCGTCGCCCCGCAGATGGAGGACCCGGCCGAGGTCATGGAGCGTGCTGCCGAGTCGGCCGCCCCACCGTTCCCAGCGGGCCTCGTGTTCGACGCGTTCTCCCTTTTTCACAAACGGCCTGAACAGCCGGGCCGTTGCGGTGCCGAGGGTTTCGAACTTCGCCTCGGTGGCCCAGGCGGAAACTCCGCACCAGCCCACGAACTGCAAGGCCCCGAGGACGACGGCCACGCGAAACACCGTCTGGCCAGCCGCGACGAGGGCACCCATTAGCAGCAGTGCCCCGGAAACCAGCTGGATGATGGCATGGCTGCCGAGCTGGTCGATCAGCACGAAGCCGGTCAGGAAGGTGCCGAGAATTGAGCCGAGGGTGCCCCAGGCGTAGACATTTCCGACGGTGCTGCCTGTTTTCTGGCTGAACGACAGGGCGAGGCTGGCCGCTACGGGCGAGATTGTTCCCAGCGCGATCGACGGCAGCAGAAAAATCCAGGAGACGACGAGAATGACCCACAACTGCCAGCCGACCCATTCAGGGTGACGCTGCGTGGCCGCCCATTGATTGAACCAGAGCACGCTGAAGGTGAGCAGTCCCGAGGCGAGGAACAGCCAGGCGAGCGTTTTGGCGGGGGGATAACGGTCGGCCAGCCAACCACCCAGGAAATTGCCCACGCTGAGTCCCGCGAGGACGACCCCGATCACGCTGGTCCAGGTGTAGAGCGAGGCCCCCAAGTGCTGGGCGATCAGTCGCGAGGCGGTCAGTTCGAGGGCCATGATGCAGATGCTCGACGCGAAGACGATCGCATTGCAGAACATACGGCCGGAGCGACCCCGCCGTTCCAGTTGCAGTTTCTCGGCCGCGGCGCGCACTTCGCTGGTGGGTGGAGCGAGCTCGCCGGTACGCGGGGCGGGGCGGGGGGCTGCGTCTGCCGGGAAACCGTCGGTCGAATCGGATTGGGGGGCGGTCACGGCGGAGATCTCCCGCGCGATCGAACGACGGCCGCTCGCGCTCTCGGACTGAGGTTTCGACTGGAATTCAGAGACGATACGTCGCACGGGCGACGATTGGAAACCGGCAGGCTCCTGGACGCATCGAGGGGCTGGCTTCTGGCTGACAGAGGGAAACCCTTCAATCCCCTTGGCCCGAGGACTAGAATGCAGGCGGTAGAATCCGTTCTGGAAAAGAATCCACAGGGGTGACTGCCGCAAAAAGACTGAACCATTGACCCTGGCTGGACCTGACGGTCCGGCCGCGTCGGAATCCCTTATTGCCTCAGCCGCGAAGGCCTAGACCCGATATGACTCAGATCGAATCCGCGCGTCGCGGGGTGATCACCCCCGAAATGGAGTATGTGGCGAAGCGCGAATTGCTCGCGCCGGAACTGATTCGCGACGAGGTCGCCGCGGGCCGGATGGTGATTCCCGCGAACGTCGTGCACCTGACTCGCAAGCTCGAGCCGATGGCGATCGGGATCGCGGCCAAGTGCAAGATCAACGCGAACATCGGCAATAGCGCCGTCACCAGCGACATCGAGGGCGAACTCGAAAAGCTGCACACCGCAGTCCACTTCGGGTCGGATACCGTGATGGACCTGTCGACGGGCGGCAACATCGATGTGATCCGCCAGGCGATCATCGATGCCTCTCCCGTGCCGATCGGGACGGTGCCGATTTATCAGGTCGTGCAGAACCTCAAGTCGATTCTCGACCTGACGCCTCAGCACATGCTCGACATGGTCGAGCACCAGGCGAAGCAGGGCGTCGACTACATGACCCTGCATGCCGGCGTGCTGCTGGGGCACCTGTCCCTCACAATGGGGCGGATCACCGGGATCGTGAGCCGGGGCGGGTCGCTCATGGCCCAGTGGATGATGGCCCACCGGCAGGAAAACCCGCTCTACACGCACTTCGGAGAGTTGTGCGAGATCATGCGGAAGTACGACGTCACGTGGAGCCTGGGGGACGGGCTGCGACCCGGTTGCCTCGCCGATGCCTCTGACGCGGCGCAATTTGCCGAGCTGGATACGCTGGGCGAGCTGACGACCAAAGCCTGGGAGATGGGTTGCCAGGTGATGATCGAAGGCCCTGGTCACGTGCCGATGGACCAGATTCCGATGAACATCGAGCGGCAGATCAAGGTTTGCCATGGCGCGCCGTTCTACGTGCTCGGCCCGCTGGTGATCGACATTTCGCCCGGTTATGACCACATCTCGAGCTCGATCGGCGCGGCGATCGCCGGTCAGCATGGGGCGGCCATGCTCTGTTACGTCACCCCCAAAGAGCATCTGGGGCTGCCGAATGCCGACGACGTGCGGGCGGGCGTGATCGCCTACAAAATCGCCGCGCATGCTGCCGATGTCGCCCGCCACCGTCCAGGGGCCCGCGACCGCGACGACGCACTCTCGAAGGCGCGGTACGAGTTCGACTGGAAGGAGCAGTTCCGCCTGTCGCTGGACCCCGAAATGGCGCAGTCGATGCACGACGAAACGCTGCCGCAGGAGACGTTCAAGAGTTCGAAGTTCTGCTCGATGTGCGGCCCGAAGTTCTGCTCGATGCGGATCAACGAAGACATGCGGAAGATGGCCCGCGACGGCGAACTGCTGCCGGTGGCGGCGCACTAGCGCTGGCGGAATTGGTCTCCGAAAGAGTGTGGCAGTCGACAGGAACCGGACGAGATGCGGGTCGTTGTCTTTTACTGCGAGCTGTGTCACCTGAGGAAACCGGCCGAGGCGATTGTTGCCGCGGTGCGAGAAGAAGTCGGGGCGGTGGCGGAAACGCGAACGGCTGTCTGGGGGACGTTTCGCATCGAGGCGAATGGAGTGGTGGTGTACGACCGCTGGACGCACAGCGGTTGGTTGGGACGGATCGGGTTCGGGCGACTGCCCACGGTCGACGAGGCCGTGGAACTGGTGCGAGCGCAGTTGGCAGTTTCGTAGGGTGGGCAGTGCCCACCATGGCTCACCCGCGAGCATCAACCACTCCTCTTTTCTTCCGCTCACCAGCACCGCCCACGACTCATCGGCAACATGTCCTTGTCAACCTGCGGGAAGAAATGCCGACTGGTCCGCGGACACTGGTGAGCGCTGGTGGGCAGCGCCCACCCTACGACTGTGAGACAGGCAATGGTCGATCGGTGGATGCTGGCGGGGGTGGTTGTCGCGTGTCTGGCGGCGGGACTGGTTGCGGAGGACAAACTTCCAAAGGCCCCCGTCGACCCGGTTGCCGCGATCCGCGAACACCGGCAACGCGGTCGCTATGAAGAAGCGCTCGACGCCGCCGAACAGCGGCTCAAAACCACGCCCGGCGATCGCGCGGCGACGGTGGAACGGGCGCGGGTGTTGCTCGAAACCGGTCAGCTTGGCTCGGCGGAAACGCTGCTGGGCAAACTGGTGGAGCGCGAGGCGACGGCCGGGGAATGGGCCTGGCTGGCTCAGGTGCAGTTTGCGCGGGGACGCTGGCAGGAAGCGGCTACGTCGGCGGGGAAGGCGCTCGCGCTGGAGGACAGCGAACCTCGGGCGCGGCTGATTCAAGCCCACCTGCTGGCGGGTCGGGGGGATCTGGACGGAGCGAACGAGGCGTATCGCTGGTTCGTGCGATACTACAACCGTGCTCAGCCCAAGGACGCCGAGACGCTGCTGCTAGTGGCACAAGGGTCGGCCGAGTATGCGCGGTGGAATGGCGTCTCGCAGATTTTCGAGTTCGTCGTCAACACGCTCTGCCCCGATGCGCTCGCCGCCGATCCGACCTGCTGGCAAGCGCACTGGATCGCGGGAACGCTGCTGCTCGAGAAATACAACGAGGCGGAGGGTCTGCCCGAACTGAACTCGGCCCTGGCGATCAATCCGCAGGCGGTCGAACTGCACCTGGCGCTGGCGCGGGTCAAGCTCGACAATCGCGAGTATCTGGGTGCGGAACAGGCGCTCGCCGCCGCTCGCGAGACCTGGCCCGATTGTCCTGCCGCGGCGGGGCTTGAGGCGGCGATCCGGCTGGCGATGGATGATCCTGCCGGGGCGAGAAAGGTGCTTACGCCGGCACTGGCGGCCGCGCCTCACGAGACGCCGCTGCTGGCCCGCTTGGCGGTCTGTGATCTCATGGAGGATGGCGAACCGTCGCCCCAGGTGCTGGGTGAACTCCTCGATGGTTTTGCGAAACTCGGAACAGCGCCTGCGGTGGCCGGGGAGTCGCGGTTTGCGGGGACGCTCCGGCGGGTTTCAAAGCAGAATCCCCGCGCGGGAGAGTTCTTCACGATTGTGGCCGATGCGCTGGAATCGCGACGGCGGTTTGGATTGGCCGAGCGGTTCTACAAGCTAGCCTGTGAAGTGGCTCCGCAGCGTGGCGACTGTCGCTCGGCCCTGGGGCTGCTCTACATGAACATGGGCCGGACCGACGAGGCCCGCAAGGTGCTCGACGAGGCCCTCCGCAAGGACCCGTACCACGTCCGGGCCAGCAACATGCGGAAGGTGATCGATGTCCTCGACAGCTACCCGCCGATCACGACCGATCACTTCGTCATTCGCGTCGACAGCAAAGTCGATGTCGTGATGGGTCGGATGATCGGCCGGTTTCTGGAGCGGGAGTATCCGCAACTGATTGCGAAGTACGGGTACGAACCGGCGGCTCGGACTCAGTTCGAAATCTACAACAAATCGAAGGGGCGGTCCGGGCATGAGTGGTTTTCGACCCGGATGATCGGCCTGCCCTGGATTCAGACGATTGGTGCTTCGACGGGGATGATGGTCGCGCTTGCGTCGCCGACGAGTTCCGACCGTCCTTACAACTGGGCGCGGGTGCTACGGCACGAGTACGTGCACATCCTGACGCTGCAGCGGACCGACTTCCGCATTCCGCACTGGTTCACCGAAGCGCTGGCCGTCGACAGTGAGCAGCAGCCTCGGCCCGAGAGCTGGGACCTGCTGATGGTTAAACGGCACAAGGCCGGGCAGTTGTACACGCTCGATTCGGTCAATCGCGGCTTCACGCAGGCGAAAAATGCGGACGACTGGACCCAGGCCTACAGCCAGTCGCAGTGGTATCACCAGTACCTGATCGAGACGTTTGGAGCTGACGCGCCCCTGAAACTGCTGATTGCGTTTGTGACGGAGCGCGATGTGGGGGCCGCGATCAAGCTGGCCACGGGGGTCGACAAGGCGGCGTTTGAGGCGGGGTATCGCGCGTCGCTGGACCAGTTGGTGGCCGAAACGAGCCGCGTCGCCGAGCTCGATCTACCGAAACCCTCTGAAGCGGAGAAACGGCACGCCGAGAACCCGGACGACAACACCGCGGCCGGGCAGTACGCCTGGCTGCAGTTTGAGGGGGGCAATCGGAAGACGGCGCGGACAGTGGCCGAAGAGGTCCACAAGCGGGACAAGACCGAGCCGTGGTCGGCACTCACGCTGGCGTCGCTGGCGCGTCGGGCGGAAGACCAGAAGCAGGCGCTCGAACTGCTGACGGGTGCGTGGAATGCCGACACGCCAGCCTCGAAGATTGTCGAACTCAAAGGGCTGGTTCATCTGGAACAGAAGGACTACCCCGCGGCGATCGCCACCTATGCGGCGGGGCTGAAACGTCGCCCGAGGCAAGTCGAGTGGTGGAAGAAGAAAGCGGTTGCCGAGTTGCGTTCGCAGCAGACAGAGCCGCTCAAGGCGTCGCTCGAGGAGATTGCCCGGCTGGATGTGGATGACCTCAGCGTGCGTCGCAAACGGGCGGATCTGGCGTGGGAAGAAGGCGATGCGGTCGGCGCGGCCCGGTTCGCGGAGGCGGCGCTGGAGATCGATGTGCGGCCGGTCGAGTTGCACGTCCTCGCGGCGCGGGCGCTCGGGCGAAGCGAGCAACCGGTGGAAGCACTCTTTTTCTGGGAGAATGCGCTGCTGCTGGAACCCCGGACGACCGATTGGTTTCCGGAGTGCGTGGTGGCGGCGAAAGCGGCCGGTCCCGCCGCCCAGAAGCGACTGCAGGAGTTGGAGACCGCACACCCCGCGAACATGCTCATTCCCAGGGTGCTTGCGGGAATCGCCAAGTAGCCAGGTAGGGTGGGCACTGCCCACCATGGCTCACCGGCGTATAATCACCGGGTGATACACCCCCGGCTTCAACACGCGAAGATGGCGGCTAGTTTTTGGCACTGAAGAGCGTTGAAACGCGTTGGTGAGCGATCCAATTGGGATCTAGTGGATGGTGCTGGTGAGCGCTGGTGGGCAGTGCCCACCCTACGGCCGTTTGGTTGTTGTGTGAGGTACGGTGGATCCCCACTGCGGCGAGGGCGACAGTCGGGCCAAATTGTGTACCATGCGGTTCTGTGAACCCCGGCGGCGGGGTGGGTGGATTCGAGTTGAAAACCTGGCGTGAACCAATCGATGTCGCAGCTATGGGAAGTGGAAGTTCATCCGGGGGCTTCCGAGATTGATCGCGAGGCCGAGACGGTCGTGTCTCAGGCCCGTGGACTCGGCGTCGCGTCGATCCAGTCGGTTCGCACGGCTCGCTCGTTCCTTGTGGAAGGCGACCTGTCGCGCGAGCGGATTGAGGGGATCGCGGGCAGCCTGCTGACCGACCCGATCGTCGAACGGACGGTGATCCGTCAATTGCCTTCCACGGCGAGCGAATCCGAAGCGGGTCAACTGCTGACCGTCCTGTTCAAGGCGGGCGTGACCGACAACGTCGCCGAGAGCGTGAAGTCGGTGCTGGTTGACCTGGGGCATCCGGTGACCAACGTCCGCACCGGGAAAAAGTTCTGGTTCAACGCCGAGGCGCAGTCCGAAGATGTCGCTCTGGTCGGGCGCAAGGTGCTGTCGAACGATGCGATCCAGTACGTCGTCAACGGGCCTCTGGCGCTGCGGACGCTCGCCCTCGGGCAGCCGTACACACTCGCGCTCGCGACGACCCCGATCTGCGAATTGACCGATGCGGGCCTCGCCGCGCTCAGCAAGACGGGGCAGTTGTACCTCAGCCTTACCGAGATGCAGACGATTCAGGCCTGGTTCCGAGGGCAGGGCCGGGAACCGACGGATATCGAACTGGAAACGATCGCCCAGACGTGGAGCGAGCACTGCTCGCACAAAACGCTGGGGGGCCGGGTGCATTACACCGATCCCGACCGCGACATTCAGTTCACGAGCATGCTGAAGGAGACGATTTTCGCCGCGACGAAGTCGATCCGCGCCCAGCTTGGCCCGGACGACTGGTGCGTCAGCGTGTTCAAAGACAACGCGGGCGTCATCAAGTTCGACGACGAGCAGCATGTCTGCTTCAAGGTGGAAACGCACAACCATCCCTCGGCGCTGGAACCATACGGCGGCGCGAACACGGGTCTGGGCGGCGTGATTCGCGACCCGCTGGGAACCGGGCTGGGTGCCAAGCCAATCTGCAATACTGATGTCTTCTGCTTCGCGCCACCCGACACGCCGCATGCCTCGCTGCCGCCGGGTGTGCTGCACCCCAAGGCGGTGATGAAGGGCGTCGTGAGCGGGGTCCGCGACTACGGCAACCGGATGGGGATTCCCACCGTCAACGGGGCGATCTATTTCGACGAACGGTACCTCGGCAATCCGCTCGTCTACTGCGGCAACGTGGCGATGATTCCGGTCGACAAAGTCGAGAAGAGCGTCGTGGCGGGCGACCACATCGTGGCCCTCGGGGGACGGACGGGTCGGGACGGCATTCATGGCGCGACGTTCTCCTCGGCCGAGCTGACCGACGAGAGCGAATCGCTCTCGGGCGGCGCGGTGCAGATTGGGAATGCGATCACCGAGAAGATGCTGATGGACGTGCTGCTCGCAGCGCGCGACCTGGGCCTCTATCGCGCGGTGACCGATTGCGGCGCGGGCGGATTCAGTAGCGCCGTGGGCGAGATGGGAGCCGAGTCGGGTGCTGTGGTCTGGCTGGAAAAGGCACCGCTGAAGTACGCCGGGCTGACCTATACGGAGATCTGGATCAGCGAGGCGCAGGAGCGGATGGTGCTGGCGGTCGCACCCGCGCAATGGGAACAGTTCCGGTCGCTGTGTGCCGCGGAAGGGGTCGAGGCGACGATAATCGGCGAGTTCACCGACACCGGGCGGCTCGTGCTCACCTACGCCGGGACAACGGTGGGCGATCTGCCGATGTCGCTGCTGCACGACGGTCGTCCGCCGGTCATCCGCGAGGCAACGTACACGCCGCCGGCCGTCACGCCGTTTGCCGTCCCCACCGAGGGGACCTTCACCGACGATCTCGTGCAGATTCTTGGGTCGCTCAATGTCTGCAGCAAGGAATGGGTGATCCGTCAGTACGATCACGAGGTTCAGGCCGGCAGCGTCGTGAAGCCGCTGGTGGGCGTGCAGGGGGATGGCCCTTCCGATGCGGCCGTCGTGCGTCCGAACCTCCGCAGTTGGAAGGGCCTGGCGATTTCCAACGGGATGAACCCGCGTCTGGGCGATCTCGATCCCTACTGGATGGCGGCCAGTGCGATTGATGAGGCGGTGCGGAACTGCATCGCCGTCGGGGCCGACCCGGACCGGATCGCGATTCTCGACAACTTCTGCTGGGGCAACACCGACCGGGCCGAAACGCTGGGCAGTCTCACGCGGGCGGCGCTGGGCTGTTACGACGTGGCGATCGCCTTCGGGACGCCGTTCATCAGCGGAAAAGACAGTCTCAACAATGAGTTTTCGTACGAAGAGAACAAGGTCAAACGGACCGTCGCCATCCCCTCGTCGCTGCTGATCAGCGCCTTGGGAATCGTGCCCGATGTTCGCAAGGCCTGCACGATGGACCTCAAGGAAGCGGGCAACACGCTCTACCTGGTGGGCGTCACCCGGTCCGAGCTGGGCGGCAGTCATCTCGGGCTGGTGCGAGGACTGACCGGGGGCGATGTGCCGAAGGTCGATCTGCAATTGGCTCCGCGATTGTTCCGGGCAATGCATCGGGTGATCGCGACCGGGGCGGTGGTCGCCTGTCACGACTTGAGCGAAGGCGGCCTCGCGGTGGCGCTGGCGGAAATGAGCTTTGCCGGAGAGCTGGGGGTGACGGTGAAGCTCTCCGCCAATGCCTATCTCCCGGCCGATCCGGCCGTGGCACTCTTCTCGGAATCGAACACGCGGTGGGTGATCGAAGTCCGTGCGGGGCGCGAGTCGGCAGTGGAAGCGGCGTTCGAGGGTCTGCCGCTGACCCGTCTGGGAAGCGTGATGGCCGGACGACGGATCGACATCGACGCGGCCAGCGGGACACGCGTGATCTCGGCCGAATGGTCGGCTCTGAAAGCCGCATGGCAGAAACCGCTGCAGTGGGCGTAGGGTGGGCAGTGCCCACCAATGCTCACCGGCGACCATCGACCGATCACCATTTCTTCCGTTCACCAGCGTCCTGCACCACTCCTCACCAACCTGCGGGAAGAAATGCCGCCAGGTGCTCGCACGCTGGTGAGCGCTGGTGGGCAGTGCCCACCCTACGACTTGGGCGCGGGCTTTTTCGTGACGGGCGGCCGGAGCGTGACGGCGACGGACACCTTCCAGGGGTAGAAGTTGTCGTCGTTCGATTCGGCGGCCACGGGCGGGGCGACTTCGTATTGCTCGCCCGCCGCGACGAGTCGTTCGGTCAGTTGCAACACATCGCTCCGTTCGCGCGCGTAGCCTTCCAGCGCGATCCGTCCCGATCCGGGACGGGTGTTGGGCTCGAACCGGATCGACTTGATGTAGAGCCGATCGGTTTTGGGAAGCGTCGCGAGCAGCTCCTTCCATTCATCCAGCCATTGCGGCTGGCCTTTCAGCCAGGCCTCGACCGCCTGCATCGATTTGAGCCGGGCGTCGCCCTTGTCGAGCACCTCTTTCGTCTGGTCGCGGCCTGAGCGTTCGATGCCGATCCTGCGATCCAAATCGCTGAACTCGGAGATGGTGAGCCCCGTCCAGACGAGCGCTGCGGCCGCGACGCCGCCGCCCAGAATCGCGTATCGTCTGCGGCGCGGGTCGGGCTTCTCGACGAGCTTACGCGGCGCGAGGAAGTTGACGGCCGTCACCCGTGGGCGGGACTGGGCGAGGAGCGCCCCGATTGGTCCGGCGTAGCGAGCAAGCGCCGTGGCAAGCGGCAGGTCCGTCACCTCCCAGCGCAGTGTCGGCGGCGCAGCCACCGGCGTGACCGGACAGTCGAGCCTTTGGCTGAGTAATGGCCCCAGCACCTGAGGGTCAACCGTCTCCAACAGGAGCCAGACTTGCGACAGGGCGAGCGCGGGCAGCGTCTGTCGCGCGGCAACGAGGGTGCGTGCGACTTCACCCGCCAGTACTTGCGGAACCTGGCCCGGCGCGGCATCCCCCGGACGGGCCCAGTGGGAGTAGACGAGCGTTGGTCCGTCGAACAGATTGATTTCGACGCGGCCACCATGTTCGGCAATCAGCAGGCGCTGCCCGGTCGAGGGGGCCGGTTCTCCCGCGAGCGCCACTTCACCGGTGGCGATCGGCACGATGGAAGCGCCAATGGGCGACAACTGGCCCATGCGGCAGAGGGCGTCGAACTCCGCCACCAGAGCCTGGGGAACAGTCACCGCGAGGACTGATTTTCCCGTGCTATCGGCGGGCTTGGCCAGCGGGAGATAGTCGAGGGCAAGGGTTTCGATGCCGCCGGAAAACTTGGCCGCGGCCTGGAAGCGGACGAGCGGGGCCAGTTCGCCCTCGGGAACATCGGGGACATCGAGTCGCCTGAGAATCGCTTCGTCACGAGGGAACAGGAACACGCAGGGGGTTTTGGGCCAGTCGAGACCGCGGAGCTCGTGGGTGAACCAGGCCGAGCGGCCGGCCGCGTCGCTGGCATGCTCGGGCACGGCGAGCGTCAGCGCCCTGCGAATGACAACGTCCGCGCCCCGGGTTTCCCCGCACACAAGCAGCAGTTCGTCGCCATCCAGTTCGATCGCCGTCAGTTCGGCCATTCGTCCCGCCCCCGCCCCGTTGCCATGCCACTCCAGCGATCACCTTCTGCGATCGATTCTACCGTCCCCTCGGGACGTCGCGATGCCTTTTTTCGGCCACCAATCCACCGCGCAGAGGCGGTGTTTGTCGTGGGTTAGGCTTCCAGGCTGACATTTCCGCTTCAGAACTCCGGAAAATCAGAACTCCAGAAACCCTGACAGGCTGGAAGCCTATCCCACTTCTTCAAAACCCCGCAGGCCAGCCGGCAGGCCGGTCAAACCTACCGCGGAAAGGGTCACGGGCGACAATTTGTCATTCGGCGGCGCGGGCGAAACGGGCGGCGGTCCGTTACAGTCAAATGCAGAATCTCCGATGAATGTTTGCCACCGTTTG
>JAIXZD010000207.1 GCA_027489895.1 Planctomycetaceae bacterium | reverse complement strand
GTCGATTCGACATCCAGTCTGTTCAATGCCGGTGTGACGAGCTCGTTCGGCACAGCCACCCAGCCGACGTTCTTCGCCACGACATCGGCCGTGCTCAACCCTGGTGAGGTCTCAACGACTGTCGACGTGGGCCTGATCGCGCCGCCAACTCCGGCTCCCGCAACGCAGCCGTCGCTGGCCAATGCCCCGGCCAATCCGGACACCACGGAACCGATTCCCGAGGTCCCGAGCGAACTCGTTGAGCAAACGTCTGCCACCGACGACCTCTTCGCCAGCCTTGGCAGCACGGCTGACGACCTCTGCCCGTGGTAGCGAACGCTGGAGAGTCCGAGATTCCCTCTGGTCGAAAGCACTCGCGGGGCACCGTCGATGCAGGAAACCTCTCAGTCCCACAAGTTTGATCAGAAGTCAAACCAACGCAAAAGGCGTTACGGCCACTGACCGGTTCCACTCCCCACGCTGGGAGAGGTGGCGTCGCGACTGGGCCTTGAACGTCGCGGGCTACAACGTACACCACCAGAAACTCGGACTCCGGTGACGGGTCCCGAACGCCGGAGCGGTTCTGACCTGTGTGCTTTCCAGAAAGTGCGAGCCTCTCCAGACCCGGAACCGTCCGGGTCTGGAGAGGATGCGTCCGGGGGATTTCGCCGGGCTCACCTTGACCTCCCCAGACAACGGTCAAGAGGCCGAACCGATTCGGCGGGCCGAGCCGATTTCTATCTGCTTGGACAATGGAGTGTTCGGGAACTTCATCCAGTCGATGCCCCGGTAATCAGTCTTATTGTGAATCGGCCGATAAACCCAGACGTCCCCACTGCGGTCGATGTCGCCAGGGCGCATCTGGACCACTTCGCCGGGACGCATGCCTGTCAGCAACTGCAGCTGAATCATGCAGGCGACCTGCTTTGCGACGTGCGGTAACACGGCTTCGACATGCTCGCGGGGAACCGGTTGAACGGGCAGCGTTTCGGGCGCGGGGGTCCGCCCCTTCTTCAGCGCGGTGACCGATCGCAGCCCCTCCAGCACAGACGGAGCGACCAGTTCGTTCTCCACGCCCCATCGGAAGCACCGGCGGATGCGATTGACGCGCTGATTGACATGCCGCCGTGCGAGGCCCCGCTGGACCATCCGTTCGCGACAGGCTTTGAGCGCGAGCGGACCGAAGTCTGACATCTGGACGCCGCCATACAGTTCGACGACGTCGATCGCAGCGACCTGCTTAGGAGACTCTGCCGGCTTGCTTCGCTCGACCAGCCATTCCCCGAGCGTAGAGTTGGCGACCGGCTTGTAAGCCATGAGGACCGAGATAACAGTCACGACCACGCAGGGTGACGACCGCCTGTCCCGAAACCTTGTGAAGCCGATAAGAGGGCTCACAGGCACGCACAACACACCTCCGGTTCTGAATTCCGGTAGATACCGGTTTCCAGAGAGCCTCGAGGCCGCGCCGCCCAGGGCGGGCAGGTACGCTAAGTCGTGTGTTCGGCAGGAATTACGGAAAATGCACCGTTCAGGACTCGAACCTGAAACCTTCGGTTCCGTAGACCGATGCTCTATCCAATTGAGCTAACGGTGCAATCTTCGCGATCTTCTCGCGAGTCGGCAGTTTATCGGACCGTTCCCGTGGATGCAAGGTTCGCTGTGCGCAGCAGAATTCGCTGTGCGCAGCAGAAGTGGGGAGAGTTCCTGGCCCTGTGGGGCAAGATTTTATCGGTGGAAAACCGGCATTTGCCTGCTTCGCGCCGGGGAATCGGGTTGGTACGGTCACCGATAGATCGACGCTCACTGGCCGCGCGGCCCGCTCACCTCAGGATCGGGGTGACACTTTCTTTTCTGTCTGCCGCGCCACGCGACGAGCGAATCGCCGATCCACCGGTGTTTGGTCAGGCCGCTGTCGCTCCCTTTCCGGGAGCAACGCGGAGCGGCCTGAAAGCCAAGTGGTCGAGAGCCGAAAGGTCTTGAATCAGGTCGTGCAGGGCTGTGACTGAGGTGGCGGGGATGGGCCGTTGCGTTCCCGCGCGTCATCCGTCGGCAACTACCGAAGGGTGAGACGCGGGCTGACTTTCCAAAGTGCGGTTTCACGGGAAAGGAAGGCTGGTCGTCATGCAGTTGTCTCATGTGGAAGCGGTGCGGAACGTCGCCCTGGTCGGGCATGGTGCGGCGGGGAAGACGTCGCTCGCGGAACGAATGTTGTTTGACGCGGGAATCTCGTCGCGGCTGGGGTCGGTGGACGAAGGGACGAGCCTGCTGGATTGCGACGCCGAAGAGCGGACGCATCACTTCTCGACATCGCTGCATCTGGCGCATTTCGAGCGGGACGGACGGGAAGTGACGCTGCTCGATACCCCGGGCTATCCGGACTTCATCGGGCAAGTCATCGGAGCGTTACGAGGAGCGGAGACCGCATGCATTGTGCTCAGCGCGGCGGCTGGGGTCGAGGCGAATACGCGGCGCGTGTTTCGCCTGGCCGGAGAGGCGGGACTGGGGCGTATGCTCGTCCTGAACAAGCTCGATTGTGATGGTCTTGATCTTCCGGGGCTGGTGTCGCGCGTGCGTGCGTCGTTCGGTCCCCGCTGCGTGCTTCTGAATGTCCCCAATGGGCTGGGCCGCGACTTCACCGGCGTGATTGATGCGCTCGACCTGACCTACGAACCGGAGGGCGAGCTTCCGATTGATCCCCATCGCGTCCATCAATCGCTGATGGATGCGATCATGGAGTGCGATGACGAACTGATGGCCCGTTATCTCTCTGGCGATGGCTTTTCCCGAGAGGAATTGGAAGGGGCGGTCGAAAAGGCGATTGCCGCGGGCAGTCTGATTCCCATCCTCTGTGTCAGCGCGAAAACGGGTGTGGGCGTCTCCGAATTGATGGACATGCTTTCGCACGAGGCGCTCTGCCCGCGCGACCTGAACCGGACAGCATTTGCTGCGGACGGTGAGCCGGTGCGCGTGGAGCCAAATGAACAGGGGCAGCTTGTCGCGCAGGTGTTCAAGAACCGGATCGACCCCTACGTTTCGAAGCTGAGTTATCTACGGGTTTATGCGGGAACGCTACACAAAGACAGCTCGGTCGTCTGTTCGACAACTGGCAAGAAGCTTCGGATCACGAATCTGTTTCGGCTGCAGGGCAACGTGACGGAGTCGATTGATGAGGCCGTCGCTGGTGACATCTGCGCGGTGATGAAACTCGACGACCTGCATGTGGGCGACACGCTGATCGACGATAAGAACGGCAGTGTGTCGATGCCGCCGCTGCGGTTTCCCGGCCCGATGATTTCGCTGGGGATCGAGCCACGCAGTCAGCGGGACCAGTCTCGCATCTCCACGGCGCTGCATCGCATCGCCGAGGAAGACCCGACGTTCCATGCGAGCCACGAGGAGGGGACGCAGGAACTGGTGATTCGCGGGATGAGCGAACTGCACCTGCAGATTGTCGAAGAGCGACTGCATGAGCGGGAGAAGGTCGATGTCGTCACGCATCCGCCGCGGATCCCGTATCGGGAGACGATCAAGACGCGGGCGGAAGGGATGTACCGCCACAAGAAACAATCGGGCGGGGCCGGGCAGTTCGCCGAGGTGCATTTGCGGGTCTATCCATTTCCGGCGGGAATGACGCCCGAGCAGTTCATCGAGGCAGGCATTGTGATCCATCATCGAGACTGGCGGCATCACCCGGAGAGAAACCTGCTGTTCATTGATGCGATCTCCGGAGGGAGCGTGCCCAACCAGTTCATTCCCGCCATCGAGCGGGGCATCCTCGAACGGATGGAGCAGGGGGGCGAGGCGGGCTTCCCGGTCTGCGATCTCGCGGTTGAACTGTTCTTCGGCAAGGCCCACGATGTCGACAGCAACGAGCAGGCGTTTCGGACAGCGGCTGCCTGGTGCTTCCGGCAGGTCTTTTCGCTGGCGAAGCCGACGGTACTCGAACCCGTGGTCACGCTGGAGGTTCTGGTTCCAGCCGACAAAGTGGGCGAGGTGATGTGCGATCTGGGCGGACGAAAGGCCCGTGTCGAGCAACTGCAGCCGCTCAGTGGGGGCGACCAGTTGGTGACGGCCAAGGTGCCCCTGGCAGCGGTCGCGACGTACGCGCGAACATTGCAAAGCCTGACCGGAGGTGGTGGTTCATTCACGCTGGAACTCAGCCACTATGCCCCGATGCCGCTTCCGGAACAGGCCCGACTGTTGACCGATCCGGCCTTGTGCGATGCACGGAAGCGTCTGGAACCCTGCGGTGTTTCAACATAGCGGTTTCCAACACTCTGCTTCGACCGTGCGGTCGTGGGGAACGGCGGGTTGACCGTCATGCTGTCGTCTGGGCCGGGGGCGTGGAAACGCGCTCCCGGCCACCGGACCATCTGTCATCGGGTTGGAACGCGGACGTGAGCCGAAAACGGAGTCGATTGCCCATGGCGCGCCAACTTGCGAAACTTCCGAGTTGCGCTCGCGGTGTCTCATCACGGAACCGTCCACCCCGTTAACTCACTCATGGCTCAGCTACACGCCCGACGTTACGACACCGGAGAGCCGGTACGCGTCACTTGGACCGGATCGACCATTGCCTCCGTGACACCGCTCGCGGCCACCGCGGAGACGTCGCGCTGGCCACTTGTGGCCCCGGGGTTGTTCGATCCGCAAGTCAACGGGTACGCGGGAGTCTGGTTCAGCGATCCGCAACTCACTCCCGAGAAAGTCGAAGCCGCAGTCAAGCCGTATCTGGCGATGGGAGTGACGCGACTCTGTCCCACATTGATCACGGCCTCTCACGAAGCGCTCAAGAACGGACTGGCGGCGATTCGCCTCGCCTGTGAGCGAACCGATTGGCTGGCGCAGATGGTGCCGGGTTGCCACCTGGAAGGGCCGTTCATTTCCCCGGTTGATGGTTGCCGCGGCGCTCATCCCCGCGAGCATGTGCGTCCGGCCAGTTGGGAAGAGTTCCAGTTGCTTCAGGATGCGGCTGGGGGGCTGGTTCGGTTGATCACTCTGGCCCCCGAAGCCCCCTACGCGCAAGATTTCATCCGCAAAGCCACGGCTTCTGGGGTGGTCGTTTCGATTGGTCACACCTGTGCCGAAACGCAGCAGATCGAGGCAGCGGTGGATGCCGGCGCACGCCTCAGCACGCACCTTGGAAATGGGGCCCAAGGCATGATCCGCAGGCACCCGAACTACATCTGGGACCAGTTGGCCGATGACCGGTTGGCGGCGAGTCTGATCGTGGACGGGCAGCATCTGCCAGAGTCTGTGGTGCGGTGCATGCTCCGCGTGAAGGGAGTTGATCGCGTCATTCTCACGTGTGACGCCTCAGGTTGGGCGGGCTGTGCCCCAGGTGTCCATGGAAACCAGTTAGGCGATGCCGAAGTCCTCGAAGACGGCCGCATCGTCGTGGCCGGGCAACGGCAATTCCTCGCGGGTTCAGGTGTGGGTACCGACACCTGCGTGGTCAAGATGATTCAGTTCACCGGAGTGAGCCTCGCCGAAGCGGTCGATATGGCAGGACGGAACGCGGCGCGACTGTTGGGGTTTCCGCTTCCTTCCCTTGAACCGGAGACGCGGGCCGACCTTGTGCTGTTCGACGCGCCGCAGCCTGGCGATGGGAAAATGCGAGTGCGGGCCGCCGTGCTGGCCGGCCAGACCCGCGTGGGGACCTTGTCGTGACGGCTTCGCCCAATTCCGCCTCTGGTATCGAAACGACATTTGGCACCGCGGAACGTGCCGCAGCCCGGTTTCTCGCCGAGCAGGCACGGCATGAAGACCTTGGCCCGGCCGACGATCTGACCACCCGCTCATTGGTTTCGCCGCAGGACGAGGGCCGCGTCGCGATTGTTTCGCGCGGCCGCGGCGTGTTTGCCGGCTTGCCAGTCGTCGCCGAAGTGCTGTCTGTCTATCAGGCTCAACTCGATCTTGAAGTTGTCCAAAGCGAGGGGGCCACAGTGCGCCCGGGCGATGCCGTGGCACGCCTGTCCGGGGCGCTGGCCGACCTGTTGATCGTCGAGCGGACGATCCTGAACTTCCTGTCGTATCTCTCCGGAATCGCATCGCTCACCCGCAGGTTTGTCGATGAGACGCGAGGAACCCGGGCCGAGGTGTTCGATACCCGCAAGACCCTCCCCGGTTATCGGCAGTTGGCCAAGTACGCGGTCCGTGCCGGTGGGGGCCGCAATCATCGCATGGGGCTATACGACCAGGCACTCGTCAAAGACAATCATTTGGCAGGGTGGTTGGCCGCGCGTGCGGCCGAGTCTCCCACCGGCGCACGCCCTGGGCTGGATGCAGTCGTCCGACAGGTGAAGCAGGCGGTGCCAGGGATGGTTGTCGAGGTGGAAGTCGACACGCTCGCCCAGTTGGAACAAGTGCTGGCGGGGCCGGTCGATATCGTACTGCTCGACAACATGCCCCCTCCCCGGCTGCGCGAGGCGGTCGCCCTCCGCGATCGGCTGGCTCCGGCCGTCGAATTGGAAGCGTCCGGGGGCGTCAATCTGACCACGATCCGCGCGATCGCCGAGACCGGGGTCGAGCGGATCAGCGTGGGGGCACTCACCCATTCGCCAACGATTCTCGACCTTGGGTTTGATTGGACCGGGGGGTGAGGCGCCTCTTTGAGTTGGCGGGAGTCTGGGGAACTCTCACGAGTTCCGCCACATCCAATACGGGGCAGGTTCTCGCTATTTGCCGAGTTTGGCCAAGATCTCGCGTGTCAGCTCGGCTGCTGTCTTTTCGGCGATGCTCACCGGCAGCCCTTCCGCCATTCCGGGGCGCTTGTGGCCGGCCGTGGTGAGGTAGCTGTCCCGCAGCACAGCCATGCGCTTTTGTACGAGCGGATAGACTTCTGGCGGAAGACCCGCCGCCTTCAGCATCGCCTCGGGCGTGGGCTGTTCCGACGCGGGGATGTCGCCCGCCCAGCGAAGAATCTGCTGCGTCACAAACCAGCCGCCTTCGGCGCTCGGATGAACGGCATCGGGCGAGAAGGTGAACTTGGCATCGGCGGCGCGTCGTTTCGCGACTTCGGCCACCATCGGTGTGTGAACATCGATCACCGCGATCTCGTCGCTCCGCAGGGTGAGCAGCCACTCGGAGTACTTTCCGAGCACATCGTCGTACTTGAAGTTGGGAAGCGGCTTCACGGCATCGTCGTAATAGGGCGGCGTGAGAATCACCACCTTCGCGCCCCGCGCCTGGATTTCCTTCAGGACGGAGAGATAACCGGACTTGTACTTCTCAAACCGGCCCTCATCGAGCGGCTGATAGATGCCGCAGTTCATCCCCCAGCAGGTGAACACAAGATCCGGCTTCGCCAGATCGAGGACCCGCGTGAGCCGCTCGGCCACAGCGGGCCTGGGAAACTTTCCGCCGGCGTGCCCCTCTTCCGACAGTCCCGAGACCGTCTCGCTCGGCAGCCCGACATTGATCACCCTCTGGCCAGGAACCGCCGGCTTCGTCAGCTGCCAGGCCTCAAATCCTGCGACCCAGGTCCCCGCGTAGGTGTTGCTGTCACCAATGAACAGGATCCGACGGGCGTTCTTCAGCAGTTCGGTGGGCTCAGGCGGCGCGGCAGCGAGGACCGTCGGCAGTGCGACCAGGGTCAATCCACAGACGAGCAGCGACAGGAAGCGGCGTTGAAACATTTGCGGAAGCCCCACGAGGTACTGTTACAGCGTGTATCGACACCATGAATCGACACCCTTGTCCGAGAGCGCTCTCGGATCACAGATCGGCTGGTATCGATCCGCCGAGTGTAACGCCCTGCATTTCGATTCGCCCGCGTCCCGCCCTCCAACCTTCGCCCGCTCCGCGTGTGGTCTTCCGGTCGGCTGATGCTGTGTCACGACTCGAACCGGGGGTGACATTGGTGAAGCTGCGTAGCGGAAATCGTGAGATTTCCGCCGACCGTGAACCCGCTTTGCCGGAAGTCTCACGACTTCCGCTACCCCTGTTCCTTGCGGTGTTGCACCACTAGTGGAATTGCGAGCGTTCGTCTAACTTTCAGAGATTCCAGTCGATCTCCGCAGTCCGTCTTGTGTCGAGGATTTCCGCCGTGTCTGTCACCCTGAGTCGCTTCGCTCAAACGCTCAATGTCGAAACCGCCTTCACCGTGCTGGCCGTGGCGAAAATGCTGAAGTCGCAGGGGAAGGATGTGGTCGAACTCGAGATCGGCGACAGCCCGTTCGAGAGCACGAAATCGGCCAAGTCGGCGGGCGAGCAGGCGATTCGCGACAATCAATCGCACTACTGCCCCTCGCCCGGGTTGCCGGCATTTCGAGCCGAAGCCGCCCGCTTCGTGCAGGAGGAGTTTGGCATTCCCGCGACGGCCGACAACGTGGTGGTCGGCCCGGGCGCGAAAGTGTTTCAGCAGTTTTTCTGCGAGGCGTTTTTGAATGCGGGCGATGGGGTGCTCGTCTTCAGTCCGCATTTCCCGACCTTCATTCCCAACATCGAGCGCCGCGGTGCCCGGCCCGTGTTGACCCCGCTCACGCAGGCGAACGACTTCCGCCCCGATCCGCGGGCGATCGAGCAGTTTCTCAAGACCGATGCGAAACCCCGCGCGATCTTCCTCAACAGTCCCCACAACCCCACGGGCGGCGTGGCGACGGAAGAAGACCTCAAGGAGATTGCCGATCTCGTCCGTGGCCGCGATATCGCCGTCTTCAGCGACGAGCCCTACTGCCATATGGTCTGGAAAGGCCGTCATCGCTCGCTGCTCGAACAGCCCGGCATGCTCGACCAGTGCGTGGCCGCGTACACGTTCAGCAAGTCATACTCGATGAGCGGCTGGCGGCTGGGGTTCTGCGTCACCTCGCGCGACATTGCCGATGCTATCGGCAAGATGATCAACACGACGCTCTCCTGCGTGCCACCCATCGTGCAACTGGCGGGGATGGCGGCGCTGCAGCGCGATACCTCGGAGCGCGACGAAGTCATGCAGCGGTTCCAGGCCAAGGTCGAACGGCTGGCGAATGGACTGCAGCAAATTCCAGGGATCAAGACGATCGATCCGCAGGCCACGTTTTATGTCTTCCCGAACGTCGCCGCGATCTGCAATCGAATTGGCATCACCAGTCATGGGCTGGCTCTCTACCTGCTCGAAGGCGCCGACGACAAATTCGGCGTGGCCTGTCTGGGCGGCGAGTGCTTCGGCGAGGCAGGGGCGGGCTTCCTGCGGTTCAGTTGCGCCGAGCCCGATGAGCGCATCCAGCAGGCGATCGACTTCCTGCCGGTGGCGTTTGCGCGGGAAGACCGCGTGCAGGCGTTCTTGTCGCAGCACCCGAAGTTCAAGCTGACGCAGACCTACCCGTTGCCGCGGTAGCGCAACAAATCCCAATGTTCACGAGCTGCCCTTCAGGGGGGACACGGTGTGCTCTCGCAAAATGAGTTGCTCACCATCCCCTGAGAGGGTTGGCTCGTCGGTTGATTCCCCGGCTACGGCACACAACATCGGCTTCGAGCGAAAAATCGTGTGGCGAATTGACAACATGGACCGTGCGGCGAACCGGTTGTAGGGAGCATGGCGGTTCCAAGGACCGAAATCTGTCCAGGTGTTCGTGAAAGCGACGGGCAATTCCCGTAGTCAGACGCGGACGTG
>JAIXZD010000407.1 GCA_027489895.1 Planctomycetaceae bacterium | reverse complement strand
TCAAAAGCTGGTGATACACCACCAGCAACACCGCACCGGAATCGATCCCCCCGGAAAACAGCACACCCAAAGGTTCGCGACGATCGATTCCGTCCAGCCAGGCCGACACCGCACGATCCACCGCCCCGATATACCGCCGACCGATCTCGTCGAGGTCGGCCGACCAGCGGTTTCGTTCCGGCGTGAAGAACCGCACGTTCCTCGGGTTCGGGTCGGGGCAGCCCACCAGATTCAGTTCGACGATGTAGTGCGCGGGAACCATCCGCGTATACGAAGCATGGAACTGGTCGCCCAACCCCTGTGTTTCCAGCCATTGGGCGATTTCGTCGATCCGCTCGGCAATCACCAGACACGGCCCCTCGACCCGCTTGGCGAGGAAGTATCGCATCGGCCGTCCGATCGACCGGGCCATCCGAATGCGGATGCCCTCCTGATGCAGCAGTGCGAACTGCCCCTCGATCGCGCGGACCTGGGCCGCATCGCCCGTCCCCACGCGGTTCACGGCTTCTTCCACCGGCATGTTGAATAGGATGTTCCCGGCGGGATCCAGCAGATTGACGACCCGCGACACGGGCGATACATGAGCCATTGACAGGCGCTCCAGCAAACTCGACTTGCGATTCGGCGTCGGCCCTCGAGAATTGGCCCCGAGGATTGTTCAAGGTCGAACCAACCCACCTCACACGCCGCGTTCTCCACGGCACGAACCCGCGACGCGACATCCTCCCGCGCCCGTCCCGATCCGACAACCGAACCACCCCGGAACTGCTCCATGCTCACGCTCTGCCTGCTCGTCGCCCTGTCCGCCGATCCTGTCGAACCCGGCAACGCCAAACAGCGCGACACGCAGTTCGTCGAATCACTCGCACGCGACATCACCGCCCTGACCGAGTCGATCGCCGCCGCGCCGAAAACGGTCTCGCTCTACTCCCGGCGGGGGGATGCCCTGTTCTTCTCGGGGAAATTCGCCGAGGCCGTGGCCGACTACTCGAAAATGATCGACCTGCAGCCCGACCTCGAGACGTCGCACTGGCGTCGCGGTATCGCGTTGTTCTATGCCGGGCAGTACGACCTGGGGGCCAAGCAGTTCGAGGTCTACCACAACTTCGACAACGTCGACCGCGAGAATGGCATCTGGCGGTACCTCTGCCAGCACAAGGCCTATGGCCGCGCCAAGGCCCGAGAGGGGCTGCTGAAATACGCCAAGGACGATCGCGAACCGTTTCCCGCCGTCTACAAACTGTTTTCCGGAGAACTGACCCGCGAAGAGGTCCTGCAGGCGATTGAGGCCGCGAAAATCGATGGCGAGGAACGGGACAAGCGGCTGTTCTACGCCCGGCTGTACATCGGCCTGAATGAGTTTGTCGAAGGCCGACTGGACTCAGCCCGCGAGCACCTCGCCGCAGCCGCCACCAGTGAATGGGCCCGCAAAGCCGGAGGCGGACCGGGCTACATGCGCCACGTCGCCCGCGTCCACGTTCAGACGCTCACCGACAAAGCCCCGAATCCCAAATAACCCGACCCCGCGCCGCACCCGCACTCTGACTCCAACCACAAGCGCCCGTCCTGGACTTGCCTTTCCTTGGTCCCTTCGTGCCTTGGTGGTTCAATCCCCCCGTTGCCTTGCCCCCTAACCCTTCGCGGGGGGAAGTCCGCCGTCCAGGCCGAACTTCTCCAGCTTGCTGAACAGCGTGCTTCGCGGCATGCCCAACAGCCGTGCCGCCTGCGCCTTGTTGCCCCCCGAGCGCCGGAGCGCCTCTTCAATGATCGCCTGCTCTTCCGCTTCGCTGCCAGTCGGCGCTGACCGAGGGACGGGAGACTCTTCCCAACCACCCGGCCGCTCGGGCACATCGGCCAGCCGAACCCGACGTCGCGGTTTCTTTCGGGGCGTCACCGCACCTTGGAGCAAGTCGCCACCAGAGATTCCAACGGGCAACTCCCGCAATGTCACCGTGGGTCCATCCGCCAGAACGACCGCCCGCTCGACCACGTTCTCCAGCTCGCGAACATTTCCCGGCCATCGATAGACCCGCAGCGCCTGCAGCGCCTCGTCATCAAAGCAGACGACCGATTTTCCGTTGCGGTCCGCCGCGTCTTTCAAAAACAGCTCGGCCAGTTCCAGGACGTCGTCCTCGCGGTCCCGCAAGGGGGGCGACGTGATGCTGATCACGTTCAGCCGGTAGTACAGGTCCTCGCGAAACTTCCCCTGCCGGATCAGCTTTTCCAGGTCCTGGTGCGTCGCGGTAATCAGGCGGACGTTCACTTCCAGCGTCTGCGTCGAGCCAACCGGTTCGAACCGCCGCTCCTGCAGCACCCGCAGCAGCTTGATCTGAACATCCATCGAGATGTCGCCGATCGCGTCGAGAAACAGCGTCCCGCCATCGGCCAGTTCAAACCGTCCCTTGCGATCACTCGACGCTCCGGTGAACGCCCCCTTCACATGGCCAAACAGTTCGCTTTCCAGCAGCCCCGCCGACAAGGCGCCGCAATGGACGGGAACCAGCGGGCCGGTCCGTCGCAAGCTGTTTTCATGAATCGCCCGGGCCAGCAGTTCCTTGCCCGTCCCGCTCTCCCCCCGCACCAGGATCGTCGAGTCGGTCACGGCCACTTTCCGCACCGTATCCAACAGGGCAAGCACCGGCGGGCTGGACCCCTTGATCAACCCTCGCCCGGCATCCGCATCGGCCACCACGGGCAACGTCACCTGCCGCGTCGTCAGTTCCGACTGCATCATTGTGATCAGCCGTTGCTGTTCCGAGATCTTGGCCGACTTGGTCCGCAGCTCATCGTTCAGTTGAGACGCGGTCAACTGCATGCGAGCGGTGTGGAGCGCGACGCCCGTCAACTGCCCCACGGCCGTCAGAAATGCGAGGTCCTCCGCGGAGAAACTGCCCCCGTTGCGCTTCGGCCCCAGAAGGATCAGGCCGGTCCCCCCTTCGTCTCCGGTGAGCGAATGGACCAGTTGAATATCCAGCTCGCGCAGTACCCGATGGGCCGAGGAGTCGCCATCCGGCTCCGCCGCCTCATCGCTCGTGCGGACTCCATCGCTTCGCAGGGCGCGGAGCAACTCCTGGTCGGTCGGCCAGTTCCACTTGCCTCCATCCAGTCCATCCACCGCGACAAGCTGAAAATCCCCCGTGGCATGGTCTCGCAGATACAGCGCGGCATGCCCCACCTGCATCGCCTCGCGACAGGCCACCAGCATCCGCTCGGCCAGCAGTTCCGGTTCGACGGTCCGCCCGAGCACCTGGTTGATCCGACCCAGCGCCCGGTCGAGGGGATACTTTTCGCGGAAGTAGCGTCGGTCGATCCACAACTGAATCCGGTTGCGAAGCCACAGCACAACGAGCACCGCGCAGACGACAACCGCCAGTCGGGGCCAGTTCTGGTCGAGACCTCCCGCAGCCGAACCGGCTCCCGAGCCCGCCAGGGCGATCCCGGAGATCGCGACGGCAAACGCCAGCGACAGCCCGACATTCATCGCCAGGAACCGCATCCCCTGGTCGATCAGTTCATCGACCAGCATCAGCTTGTAGCGGGCCATACCCACGCCATAGGCCAGCATGAACAACAGACTCGCCACGAACATCGGCGGGGTTGCCCGCCCCAGCGCGAACGCACCGCGGTCCAGCCAGACCAGATACAGCGAGTAGCAGACCGGAATCGTCGCCAGCAGGCCCGCCCACAAAATGCCTCGCACCTGCGATTGCAGCAACGGGTTCCGGGTCGATCGAACACTCTTCAACACAGCCAGCAGAATCGCACCAAAGTACGCCGCGGCCAGCAGGAATCCGACGTACACCCACTGCTCCAGCCGGGGCAGCCACGCCCGCAATCCTTCCGGGGTCAGCCCCAGCGGGAATGCGCCCATCGTCAGCAGAGCCAGCCAGCAGATCACCGCCGCCACCGCGCAGGGCGGCGCATAGAGGCAGAGCATCCGCACCCATCTCCGGGAACCAAGAATCGACTTCGGTTCGGGGTAGACAAGGAAAAAGTGCAGGGTCACCGCAGGGAGCAGGACACCGCTGACAATAAACGGCACGGTGAGCAGCGGACTGTCCGCGATCACCCACCACTGATATCCGCCAATGAACGCGACCAGCGTCACGCTGCACATCGCAAAGAAGAGTTGCCCGCCGCGATCGAACGGACGATTCCAGAACGCCAGCGCCGCCAGCGCCATGATCACGCTGTGACAGGCGAACCAGATGAAGGTCAGGGCCAGATCGGGGGCCGGTAGCGACCGCAACCGCAGCCAGGTGGTGACCACTTCCTCGGGATGCTCAGCCGGGGAAAATCGAACCTCGACCCATCGGACCGAGTCGCGAACGACAATCGGTGGCAGCAGCGGCCCCAGAATGGACAACGACTCGGGACGATGTCCGAGGTCGCTCCCCACCGGCAGCGGTAAACGGCGGAGCCGGCCAATCGCGGCTGCGAAATCGGTAAAGGACTCGATCGGCAGTCGGGCGACGGTCAGCAGGCGATCTCCCGCGAGTGGTGCTCGCCCATCGGCCTGTAGTCCGCGCAGTGTCGCCAGGATGCGCACTCCGGCAGGCAGTCGGTCTCGTCGTCCGGGGGCAGTCTCTGGAGTTGCCGCAGCGGTGCCGGATCGGGTGGTCGCCGGAACGGCATCTGACCTCCGCGGCGTATCGGATTCGATCTCGGACAGCAGGCAGCGAATCCGCAGGTCATGCGTGGAGGCGGCCACCGCGAGAACGGCCACCGCATACCCCACCGCCGCAACTCCCAACACCGAGAGCAGCCAGCGCGCGTTCCGAGAGTAGGATTCGGGTCCGTTCATGCGATCTCGGTTACGTCAGCACGTATCGTCTTCGGTTGCGGCGAAGTTCGTCGATGCTCGGCGCCGAAACCAGCGCCGACACAACCCAACAGCCATTCAATGCCGATCGGCGCCGATTTGCAAGCACCTCTGTGGCAAGTGTTTCAGGAAAACGGCCTATCCTATTCCACCCAATCAACCCAAAACGAATACTCCTGGGCAATCGGCAGCGATTGGAGTCCATTGGCATGCAACCTGCATGTCTATTCGTCCAGCATCACGGTCGATGCAGTCGAGGTCCGCAAGGATGCCGGCAACCAGGGATGGTTTTTTGCTTGATTACAATGAGGCGTGTTGAAGACGTCTCTCCCCTTACCCAGCCTAACCTCTGGGTGAGCCGAAACTGTCGAATGAACTGTTTCCCGGGTGCCCCGATCGCAGTCAGACCCACTCTGCGATTTCCCAAAGAAACATGTGGTTCATTCGTCAGCTTGGCCCACCCAGGGGTTATTTTTTTCTTTGCCCCACGCGCTGGTGGCCCCGATTCTCCCCGGCTGAGAACCCCGATCTAGTGACGGGGAGCCGTTGTGGCGTAAGCTTCCTGACGGGATGACCGTCCGATTCGGAACTGCAGGCCACATGACCACAACCAGCGACATTGATCCGGCCCACGCTCCGGCGGCCGAACTGCTCAGCAGTCCCGAAGCCGCTGCCGCAGGCTCTGCCGCCCTTGCGGCCGGGCGTCCGATCCTGTTTTTCGACGGCGTTTGCGGACTCTGCAACTGGTCGGTCGACTTTGTTCTCGCGCACGAGCGGCGTCAGCAGATCCTGTTTGCCCCGTTACAGGGCGAAACCGCAGCCGCGTGCCTGGGCACGAAATCCGACGACGACTTTTCGTCGGTCCAGTTGCTGGAAAACGGCGTCCGCCTCGACCGCTCTGACGCCGTCGCGCGACTGCTCACGCTGATGGGAGGCGGCTGGTCGATCCTCGGGGCGCTGCTCCGGATCATCCCCCGGCCGATTCGCAACGTCGGCTACTGGGTGATCGCCTCGAACCGGTTCCGGCTGTTCGGCCGAAAAGCCGCGTGTCGCCTGCCCACACCGGCTGAGCGAGGGCGGTTTCTTCCCTAGTATTGCGGGGCGCGGGAACGCGATCCTCCGGGCGCTGACGCTTCCGGCTCCCATGGCTGCGCTGGGAGGACGCTGCAAGTCGTTGCGGCAGAGGAACTACTGGCGAGCCGCGTCCGCGGGTTCGGCCGCGAGGACGGTCGGCCGGTCTTGGAGGACGTGGGCCAACTCCTCGGCAAGAGCGGCATCGGATGCCTCGGCACGACGCTTCTGGTCCGAGGCGTAGCGGGGGTCGACCCGGCCAAATTCGACCGTGGCGATCTTCCACACGCCGGTTTCGTCCCGGATCAGGTCGAGTTTCGGTTCGACGAAGTAGCCCGAATCGCGAACGTAAAGTGTTGCCGTGGCTTGCTCTTCGGTCTGCGTGAGCTTGACGATCCGCCAGTCGAACTTGGGGGAAGCGGTCCACGTTTCGGCTGCGGGGAGCTGGTCGGCACGAGCCCGTGCAGCTGGGGTGAACAGCGCGAGAGCCGCGTCCCGATGGCCGTCTTTCAGGGCCGAGGCAAACGCTGTCAGCGTTTCACGTGGTCCGGGCTTCGATTTGGGCCAGAGTCCGTAGGCAATCATGGCACAGGCGAGGAGAAACAGGCCCACCCGGAATCCCGGCGAACGCAAACTGTTCAACCACCGCATGATAGGCTCGATCGACGCAGAACTGGCGGGGGCGGGGGGAAGCGGAGGGGCCCTCCGGGCGCAGACGCTTCCGGCTCCTGAAGGTTTACTCGGGCTGCGAACCTACGCGCTCGGGCGGAGGTTCCAGTAGGCTTCGAGCACTTCGTAGAGGTCAGCCGAGACCTGGATTTCATCGTCGGCAAAGTCTTTCAGCCAGGCCCGATTCGACTGTTGGGCGTGGGAGACGACTCGCAGCAGGTGCCCAAGCGACACGGTGGCCGTGGGTTCGGCAACGGCGGACGAGGCGGAGTCGAGACCAGTGAACAGACGCAGATGAGGACGCATGAGCCTACTTTCCCTGTGGCAATGAAAACCGGAAATCCATTTCCGGTGCTCCCAGGACCGCCTCGTGCGGTCGGCAGGAGCAGGGCTCGACTTGAATGTCGGCCCCCATTTCATCGACGAGGCCTCCGTCCAGACTCCAGAGAATCTTCCGAAAAAAAGTGACCAGCCGAACAGATTGCCCAAACTTCCCATTTAGGTTTACCGGTTTTTCCGGGAGACCGACGTACGGAGACTGCGGTTCTATCGGGACGTCGGTCGTGTCCTGCGGGATTCTGGTACAACCCGTCTGGCGATCAACCTCTGCCCCTAAGCCCCCCCCCTCTCCGGAGCCGCCTCGGAGTGTCTCAACCCTCTCGCGATTCCGCTCCCGCCGTTTCGGCTGGCGTCTCGGCCAGTGTCCTGTCACTCGCCCTGCCGGCCCTGGGCGAACAGTCGCTGAACTATTTCGTCGGGCTGTTTGATACGTGGCTGGCGGGGCGGCCGGAGGTTGTGGCCGAATCGCTGGGGACGGCCACGTCCGCAGTGGGGTTGGCAGCGTATGTCAGCTGGCTGGCGAGTTTGATTTTTGCGCTGGTCGCGACGGGAACGACCGCGCTGGTCTCGCGGGCCTACGGTGCGGGGGACGAGCGGCTTGTTGGGCGGGTGCTCAACGTCTCTCTCGCCTGGGCGGGTCTGCTGGGGCTGGTGGTGGCCGCGGGACTGTTTGGACTCGCCCCTTGGTTCGCGGAATTGCAGAACATGACCGGGGTCGGGCGGGATATTGCCGTCCTGTACCTGCGGGCGGACGCGGTGGGTGAATTCTTTTACGCCTTTTGCCTGGTTGGCATCGCGGCGTTTCGCGGGGTGGGCGATATGCGGACCCCCATGCTGGTGCTGGGCGGTGTGAATGTCGTCAACATGGTGGTGTCCCCGGCTCTGGTCTATGGCTGGTTTGGCCTCGCCCCTTGGGGGTCAACGGGGATTGTGGGGGGCACGGTTCTGGCCCGTATTCTGGGAGGGCTGGTTGTTCTGGCCGTGCTGGTGAAGGGGGAGCGCGGGTTACGGCTGACTCTGGCGGATTGGTCGCCGTTTTCGCCCGAGGCGTTGCGCATCTTGCGCGTTGGCTTGCCTGCGGCGATTGACGGTTCGCTGATGTGGTCGGGGCACTTTCTGTTTCTGATGATCGTGTCGCGGCTATCGGGCGGAGCGTCGCCCGATGCCAATCGCGCGGCCCACATCATCGGGATGCAGGTGGAGGGACTCACCTATCTGCCGGCGTCCGCCTGGGGGTATGCCGCCGCGGCCCTCATCGGCCAGTCGCTGGGAGCTGGCGACGCGGCGCGGGCTCTTGCGATTGGCCATGTCGCCGTCCGACAGTGCCTGGTATTCGGTCTGTTTGGAGCGGCCTGTTACGCGCTGGGATCGCCCTGGATTTATGGCCTGCTGACGGATGACGTGACGGTTCGGGCGATCGGCATTCCCGCGATGCGGGTGCTGGCGTTCTATCAACTGCCGCTCGTCACGATGATCGTCTATCTCTACGCGATGCGCGGTGCGGGGGATACGCGCGGGCCGTTGCTGATCAACCTGGCCGGGATTTTTGGACTGCGTCTGCCGCTGGGATACCTCATCGGTATCGTGTTTGACGGCGGCCTGATCGGGGTGTGGGCGGCGATGTCGATTGATGTGACGATCAGGTCGCTCGTCGCCTCGTGGTACTTCGCCTCGGGGCGGCCGCTGAAGACGGTGGTGTGAGTTCTAGACTCCAGGCTTCAACGCGCGCCAGCACAATCCACGCATAACGAGCAGCAGAGCCGAGTTGCGAAGCCGCACCAACGAGCTTTTCAAGCTCGTCTGCGTGACTCATCGCTGCGGCGATGTCATGCTCGCAGGGGAACCGCTCAATTTCCCATTACGAGACGATCGATCTGCGGAAGCGCGTCTTCCGCGGTTTGGATCGCATCGTCGTTCGGCCGCGAACTCTCGGCATCGGGGTCGAATCGCATCAACAGTTCGTCCGCAGCGGAACGGAACCTGAGGTTCTTTGAGGCGATTACGTTGATAAATCGTCGGCTCGGTCGCTCACGAGGGCAGAGGTTCACAACTTGCAATTCCAGGTCTTCTGGTGGAACTCCTCAGTCCCCAATCCTGCCACGTCGCACGCCGTTTCCCACATCGTCAGCGAGGATCCGATACTCGTTGGACTCTAAAAAAGCTTTGGCTGCAACTCTGCCAATTCGTGATGAAAGCTCTGCGACATGCTGCCCGCGGATCGTCGTTCCGCTCCTGATTGCCAAGGCATTGTGAACACCGCACTCCGTCACAAAGGTAGCCCGTCGAACTCCCCGCTGGATTTCACAGACTACACGCCCGAAGATTGTCCCCACAGCCGAGTCCTTGGGCACCCCGTCTTCCACCGTCATGACCACTTCGCGATCAAAGAAGCCGCTCTTGATCGAGATTCGTGACATCGTTCGCGAACAGTTCGACGACGCCCCGCAGTTTAAAGTCCTCTTCACACAAGCGGGCTGGCGCTGACTCGATTTCGATGGCGATGGGAACACCCGCCTGTACCGAGCGCTCTGCAAGTCGACGGACAACCAATTGCGGGACGTGGTCAGCGCTGTTCGCAGTTCGTTTGACAAGGAAAAGGACGAGAAGTGTAAGCCACTCCAGGACCTTCTAAGCGCGTATCTCGCCATCCCCGGCCAAGTCTGGTCGGAAGAGATCCGCACCGAGTTTCGTGCGGCCTGTCCCTACCCGGGGATGCAGGCGTGCGAGGATCCCGCCTACTTCTTCGGGCGCGGGCCGGTGACGGCTGATGTGTTCCGCCGCGCCGGCGACCGGCCCCTCACGTTGGTGGCGGGGGCCGCGCGGGTCTCGGGGGGCTGCTGGGTGCGCTTTCGCGGAAGATGGAGGGGCTGTTCAAGACCGAGGGGGAAGCGACGCTCCGCCGCATCTTACTGCGAGTGGTGCGGGCCACGTCTGATCCGCCCCCCGTCATCTCCCGCACCACGTCGTTGGCGGAGTTGTCGCCGGGCGACCGGGTCGTCGCCGGGCGTCTCATGGACGAAGAGCATCGGGTGTTGGTGTCGCGCGAGGCCGACTTGGCGCCAGGTTCCGACCATCGCTTCGAGCTTCCGCACGAGTCGCTACTTCAGAATTGGCCACAGTTGGCGAAGTGGGCTGACGAAGCGCGGCAGACTCTCGTGCTGGCGGCGCGACTGCGAGACGACAGTGCGGCCTGGCGGGCGGACCCGACTGGCATTGGTTGGATGCTACGCTCTTCGAAGAAAGCGGCGAGCCGTTCGCCGCCGCCGTCCAGCGATCCCTCGAGCAGCAGGCCGTCGGGCAAGAACTTGTCGACCAGGGGAAGGACGAGGAACCCCGTGCCGAGTTCCGCGCCGTCTTTGCCCCCTTCGACCACCACTCGCCCAACGGCCTTGGCCCGCTCCAAACCGAGTTCGAGAAAGGCGATGGGGAGCAGTGTGTTCTGTTCCCCCAAGATCTTTTCGAGTCATTCACCCACCAGGTTGGGCTTCCAGTCGACACTGTAAACATCGACCGGCGAAATCTTGTACGCCAGCGTCCCGTCCTTAACCGTCCGTTGAACAATGGCATCTTCGGTGATGTCGGGTCGTGTTGCGGCGGCGGGTTGGGGTTGCGTGGTACAATCAGGGCAGGAGCAGGGTGGGCCAAAGGTTGGCGAGGCGATCCATGGCTCCTATCAGCGCCAGGCCGAATCCCCGCAACTCCACCGTGAACATCTCCAGGACTTGCGGAGTGCCCATGCCGAGAAGGATCTTAAGAGTCAGCCCAGATTGTGTGCCGCCGCCATGAGCAGATGTCGTTTCGATCCTTTCACCCCCCACGGAGTCTAGTGCGTCGCCCGGCTATCACGCCCGCAGCTGGGAGGTCGAGCGAACAGATTCGCAACTATATCGATTCGGTTGCTTCCTCATCCGCAGGGAAGTGATCCCGACAACGACTTGGTCGTGCTCCACATCGCCGACGCACTTGTCTCATTCCGCGCCGCTGGCATTCTGGGATCGGCTTTTAATGGACCTATGCTGGCTGTCTCGGTGCCCCCCCCACCCGCCCAGGTTGTTGCCGCCATCGGCGAGACGTTC
>JAIXZD010000161.1 GCA_027489895.1 Planctomycetaceae bacterium | reverse complement strand
CGGGCTCATTCACCACCAAGGCACCAACACACCAAGGAAAGGCAGGTCAAAGGGCCAACCCCAGCGTTTTAGCGGCAGGGACCATCGTCGATCGCCCCGAAGCTTTGACTCACCGTTGGTATCGTTCAGTTCACGTCAAAAATCCCACGCGAAACCGAGCGTCAACGACCGAGGCAATCCTCGCCTCCCAAGACCCCCTTCTACCTCCTGCCACCGACCCCAATCCGTAGCGGAACGCGTGAGCGTTCCCCCCTTGCGACGCCCGCCCCACAAACCAACCCCCAACGGAGCCACCAACAGCTCTCCCCACCGCCCGCCTTTCCTTGGTGCCTTTGTGCCTGGTGGTGACAATTGACCCTTTGTGGTGAAAAAAGCGCTCCCCGACCAACCGCTCCCTTTTCCTTTCCCGCCCGCTCCTCCTAACGTGAGGGGATGGATATCGTGCATTACCCCCATCCCGCGCTCCGTTGGAAGTCGCGGCCCGTCACCGAGATCAACGCCGACCTGCGCGCCATCGTCCGCCGCATGTTCGAGTTGATGTACGAACACAAGGGCATTGGCCTCGCCGCCAACCAGGTCGGCCTCCCCTTGCGCCTGTTCGTCATCAACCTTACGGGCGAAGTCTCCGAGAAAGACGAAGAGATCGTCTTCATCAACCCCGAGATCATCCGCCGCAAAGGAACCGAGACCGGCGAAGAAGGCTGCCTCTCGCTCCCCAAGCTCTACGGCGATGTCCGCCGGGCCGAGAAAATCGTCGTCGAGGCGTTCGACCTCGAAGGCCAGGGGTTTGAAGTCTCCGTCGACGAATTGGCCGCCCGCGCCATCCAGCACGAGTCCGACCACCTCGACGGCATCCTCTTCCCCGACCGCATGACCGAAACGGCCAAGAAAGAACTCCTCCCGGCCATGTCAGATTTCGAAGCCCTCTTCCAACGCCAACTCGAAATCGGCACCCTCCCGCCAATCGAAGCCATCCAGCAACAACTCAAAGCCTGGGAAACCCAAAACCCGACCGCCCAGGAACTAAAGATCACCTGACCCAAAACCGCCGAAAGGCGGACTATCAAATACCGAAATCCGAATAACGAACATCAAACACCAGACACCCTTCGTTATTCGTCATTCGGTATTCGGTATTCGGTATTCGGTATTCCCGCGTCCAACCACGCCTGCGTACTTTTGACTTTTGCCCTTTGCCCTTTGCCTTCGGGCACCGCCCGCCATGCCACTCCGTCTCGTCATGTTCGGCACCGGCGACTTCGCCGTCCCCACCCTGCAGGGCCTGCTCGATGGCCCGCACGAGGTGCTCGCGCTCTACACGCAGCCCGAGCGGACCGGCGCCGGCCATCACCAGCACGACTTCGCCGCGATCAAACAGCTCGCCCTCGCCCGCGGCCTCGACGTTCGCCAGCCCGAATCGATCAACACGCCCGAAGCCCTCGCCGGCCTCCGCGAGCTGCAGGCCGACGCCTTCATCGTGGCCGCCTACGGACAGATCCTCTCTCGCGACTTTCTCGCCATTCCCCCCCGCGGCTCCTACAACGTCCACGCCTCCCTCCTGCCCCGTTTCCGTGGCGCCTCGCCCATCAACCACGCCATCTGGTGGGGCGATCAGGAAACCGGCGTGACGATCATCGAAGTCGTCCCCGCCCTCGACGCCGGGACGATGTACGCCAAAGCCACCCTCCCCATCCTCCCCACCGACACCACCGCAACGCTCGAGCCCAAGCTCGCCGCCCTGGGCCCCGGCCTCGTCGATGACGTCCTCAAACGCCTCGAAGCAGGCACCCTCCAGGGCGAACCACAAGACCCCGCCCTCGTCACCCGCGCCCCAAAACTGAAGAAGACAATGGGGCAGATCGACTGGACCCAGTCCGCCCGCCAGATCGACTGCCAGGTCCGCGCCCTCCAGCCCTGGCCCGTCGCCTTCACCCACCTCCCCAGACCCAACAAACCACCCACTAGAATCCTAGTCCTGGAAGTCCAGCCGGTCACCCAGGCCCCAGTCCAAGGTATCGCCCAGACCCCAGCGGACCCCACCCCACCCCCCGGCACAGTCCTCGACCTGGGCAAACACCGCCTCGTCATCCAGACCGCCGACCACCCCCTCGAAATCACCCGCCTCCAACCCGAAGGCAAACGCCCCATGCCCACGGCGGATTTCCTGAGAGGCACCCCGGTGGCAGCGGGGACTATCGTTTCCAGCACCGTTTGATGATGGACCAGACCAAGGCGAATAGCTCCGCGATTCCCAGTAGGGAGCTCACGGCCGGCGCAAATGGTCCCCAGCGTTTCTGAAAACGTTCGTATTCCGCCCTGCGGAGATCCGCAGCGTCTTCACCATCCCTCATGTTCCTCACGACCAGGCCGGTCATAACGTCGATGGTGAGAAGCTCTTTTGGGGACGTCACTTGGGCAAACGGAGGGGTCGGTAGCCCCAGTTCCGCGAACAGTTCAGTCAGGTCGTGCTTGACGTCCCGAAGAGGCGGGCCGGAGCGGTGTTCGGCTGAGAAGAACAGGTCCAATTCCTTCAGGGCTTGAGTCCGGACTCCAGTGGCTCGATCCAAAGCGACGACTACAGAAAGAAGGCCAAGCGAATCAACCTCTAGGTCGTCCGCAATTCTCGGGTTCTTTTCGACCTCAGATGGCTCGCACAGCCGCAAGTCGGCGACGGCTTGAACGATCGCCTTTCGAATGCGGTTTCGCAGGTCGGTCGAAACGGGTGCGTCAGGGCGTGTGGTCAGTGATGTCATTGCATCCTCAGACGCAGGGTCCGCCCTGCGGTTCATGAACATTTCACCCATTTCCCACACAGGAAGTTTCGAGGCAGATGGTGGCCGACGCGATCACGTTGTTGACGGTGTTTGCGTCTCCCTTACCGCCGCCTCAAACAATCTGGTCAGGAACTCGACCGTGCAGATGTCCTTGATCACGCGTACCTGCGAAAAGTCAGGGAGCGGCACTCCCATGCGCGTGAATTCTGCCGTAATCCACGCGGTCGTCTCCGGCGTCAATCGGCCCTCCTGATCCGTCTGCCACTGCTCCGTTTTGTGCCAGGCCGAGAGCGGCGACTTGACCGCGAACGCCTTCTCCGCCCGGAAGCTCAGATCCAGCAGGTCGATCGATTCGGCGTCGAGGTCGTGAAAAAAGTTTGCCTCGGTGGCGAGTTCTTCTTCCGCGCAACAGGCCACCTCGACAATCAGGCGTCCCATGGTTCCCCGAACATCAGCCCGCGCTTCTGCTACTGCGGCAGTAAGCGCTGCGCACGAGGTTTCGCTCATCGCCACGGAGTTTAACGGGCCCATAGGGGCGGGGCTTGCCTCGTCCGACTGACCTATTACGGTCGTGGAGAGAGATGGCTTCGAGTGAAAGGAAACAATGTCTGCTGTCATGGTTGGACTCCTTTTCGAGACGAACGGGACTTGGGTTTCGTCACGCCTCGGCCTCCCACGGCCGCGAGCGGATCGACAAGATCGGCCAGGGCCGCCTCGTCGAAGGTCACAAACTCTGAATAGATCGCCGTCACCATCGGATGGGCGTGACCGAGTTGCTTCTGCACGAACAGGAGATTGCCGCCCGTTCCCAGATAAGCGAGATAGCCGTACGTATGCCGCAACAACTGCACGCTGGCCCGCTCGCCAAACCCCTGCGTCGTAAGAATGCGAACCACACGTCGATAGAGCGCCGTGCGGTCGTAGAAATTGCCCCGCTCGTTCGGGACCAGTGGCCCCGAGGCATCGCGCGCGGAGTACCCCGTCAATTTCAGTACCGGCCGAACGTCCCGCAGGTAGCGTTCGAGGAGCACGGCCACCCGTCGCGGCAGAATCACCTCGCGACGCTCCTTGGGCGACGACGAGACCCGAATCACGCCGGAGAGGACTTCCCCCGTGGATCGTCGCCCGTTGCGATGCAGCACCACATCGCTCGGGGTTAACCGACAGAACTCGCTGTTTTTGATGCCGGTGAGCATGAGCAATTCGATGATCACGCGGTCCACTTTTGCGGTGATCTCTCCAGAGTCCCCTTCTTCCTGGGCCAGGTTCTGAAGCAGCTTTCCCGCCTCTTCGGGGGTTAGAAACATCTCGCGGGTCAATGTCCACGGTTCACTCGTCATGCGCGTCTCCAATCAGAAGTGTTGCATTATGAAAACGCAACAAATGTGATCTGTCAAGAGTTGTTTCTCAGGTCGCGTGCATCGCCCAGGACAGAGAACGGCATGACGCGGCCTCTCGATTCGCGACACTCCGTGCGATCCGTCCGATTCGACAACCCCCACAACACACCACTCAAATCCCCGCCCGCGCCTACTCACCCGCCCTTCCAATCGCCTTTCCTTGGTGCTCTTGGTGTCTTG
>JAIXZD010000036.1 GCA_027489895.1 Planctomycetaceae bacterium | reverse complement strand
GCCTCGGCCCACCCCTTTGCCTTTTTCCCTTTTCCCTTGGCCTTCGCCGCAACGCGGCGTCCTATTTCGTCTCGACATCATCAGGACGCGGCAAGTCCGCCAGACTTCGCAGCGAGAACAACTGCAGGAACCGATCCGTCGTGCGATACGCCACGACCTTCGCCTCGGCCGCCTTCTTCCGCGCCGGTTTCGTCGCGACCGGCTCGGTCACCGCATCCTGCGACTCGTCGCCAGCAGTCATCTCCGAGTCCTCCTCAGCGCCCGCATCCACAGAGTGACTGGCGGACGTGTCCGCCATCCCCTCCGCCCGTTCAATCGCGATCAGATCCCGGCGGAGCAGCTGCCGCAGAATACTCGCGGCATTCTGCTTGCCATGCCCCTCAATCGCCTCGACGGTGACCGGTTGCTGGTACGCCACAAGGGCCAACACCTCGAGCACCTCCTGCGACAGCTTCACCTCCCGCGGCCCCACGCCATACACCCGTTGCCGCAGTTTCTCGTACTCGGGCCGCAGTTCGAGGTGGTAACCCCCGCTGCTGTAGCGGATCTCATACGGGCGGTTCTCTTCCGCATACTGGGCATTGAGCGATTCGACCCAGCTTGAAATCTGCGACGGCTCGGTCGATTCGCCAATCAGTCGCGCCAGCTTGGTGAGCGCCAGGGGCTGCCCGCCGACAAACAGAATCGCCTCCAGGACGCGGACTGGCGTCAGCGCCTGCATGGGGACGCCATCCCCCGCCAGCCCCAGCCCAGGGCCCCCCGCCGATTCTGGCGCCACCTGCGGGGCCGCCGGGACGGCAACTGGCGAACCGGGAACAACCGCATCTCCCCCTGGTCCTACCGCCCCCTGCCCCGCACCATCCGACACGCCCGCCTCGGCATTGGCGAGTCGATGCTGCGTCTCCACCACCGGCTCGGGCAGGACGGTCGCCGCCGTCTCCCAGGCCTGCTCCATCGCCTCCAGCGCCTTGCGATACGCCGTCTCGAGGTCATCCCCGCCCCACTCGTCCTCCCCGTCAGAGCCGTCCTGCCCGTCGGTACCAACAGGGCCTCCGGGGCCACTCGGACCACCAGAGCCGAGCGTCGCCCCCTCTACCGGAAAAGTCGGCAACTCCGCCTGGGGCCGCACCGCCCCCCGAAGCGCCTCCGCGAGACCGTCGACAGAGTCCTCGGGGACATCAGGAAAGACAGGGCCATCCATGAATTCGCTCTCGTCAAGTTGGCTCGCTCGTCCGCCGAGTCGCCGGAGCAGACGAATAATCGCTGGCATTCAGATTGAGGCCCTTCGCGACCGATGCATAATATACTGGGGAAGCGTTCCAGCCGAGATTGGCTTCTGAGATCGGAAATCGACCGGGAACAAGGCGTTTGAGGAGGAGACTCGCGATGAACGATCCCAAGCGCCGGACGCTTTCCGCATACCTCAACAAACTCAACGGTCAGTCGCTTCTGGACAAGCTTCTCCAGGCCGCGAAAGGGCAGGCGGTCACCGATGAAATCGAGGTTGGTGGTAAAAGATATCGGGTGACGATTCGCCAGAATCACGACTGGAGCGGTCGGACCAGCCTGGCGACGCGGTCCCAGTGAGTATCGCGTTCCAGGCGCTGGTGCTGTTCGCCATTGCGTTGCCAGGGATCGTCCTCCGCAAGCGCATGTCGACGGCAGGTCCGTTCCGGCAGCCACGATCGCTGACCGATGAGCTGGCACAGAGTCTGATCTATGCCGCGATCGCCCATACTGTCTGGGTCTGGTTGTGCGGGCTGTTTGTCCCCTACACGCGAGTTGTCAGCCTGAAGTCTGTCGTCATGCTGGCCATCGGTCAGTTCGGACCGAATCAGTTTGAACTGCCGCGAGCAATGAACGCCCTGACGGAAAGCGCCCCCTGGGTCGCGGCCTACTTCCTCACCCTGACAGTCGCCGCCGGGGTCGCAGGCTCAACGATCCGCGCTCTGTCGCGAAAGAGCAACTGGCTCAGGTCCATCCTGAACTGGATCGAAGATGAGGAACCAGGTGCCGCCCGGGCCACCGAATGGAAGGTATTCCTCAAGCAGCACTCCGGTAAACCACTTGAAGATGGTGTCATCCTGCTGCTGACCACCGTCGTCGAATTGGGCAAGACCGCCTATCTCTATGCGGGCGTCCTGCAGGAAACAATGTTCCGTGCGAACGGTGACCCGGAAGGATTCTTTCTATCCGATGCGCGCCGCCGTCCCCTTACTGATGCCGACGGAAACGAGCCCGAACCTGGACTGGGCCGCTTCCACCCGATCGCCGGAGATCGATTCTTCATCCGCCTCAGCGAAGCCAAGACGCTCAACATTGTCGGGTGCCTGATCGAAGCCGAGGAAATCCACGACGCTCCGCCAAGCGGGGAGGACAGACTCGCATCAGACTCACCACGCTCCGCAGTTCAAGGCACCGCAGTTGAGGCAACTCCAATGCCTCCTACAACTCCTCATACGGAATCTTGAACGTATCCGCCTTGCTCATGTCGCCGGTTTCAAACCCACGCTTGAACCACCGCACCCGCTGCGCACTTGTGCCATGCGTGAAGGAGTCCGGCACGACGAACCCCTGCGACTGCTTCTGCAACCGGTCATCCCCAATCGCCGTCGCCGCCCGCAACGCCTCTTCCAGGTCGTCCGGATCGAGAATCTTGTTCGTCTTCTGCGCGTGATGCGCCCACAGCCCGGCCAGAAAATCCGCCTGCAACTCCAGCCGGACCGACAGCCGGTTGTACTCTTCGTCGCTCATCTGCCGACGCCGCGCGTGGACCTGGTCCAGAATGCCCATCTGCTTCTGAACATGGTGCCCAATCTCGTGGGCAATCACGTACGCCTGGGCAAAGTCGCCCGGCGCTTTGAACTTCGATCGCAGCTCATCGTAAAACGACAGATCGATGTACACCTTCTGGTCTTCGCCGCAATAGAACGGCCCCATCGCCGCCTGGGCAAATCCACAGGCGCTCGAGACCTGTCCCCGAAACAGCACCAGCTTGGGCTCGGCGTACCGCTCGCCCTGTTCGGCAAACACCTGCGTCCAGACTTCCTCCGTCTCGGCGAGTACGACCGAGACAAACTCCCGTAGCTGCGCTTCTTCCGGCGACTCCTCCACCGGCGCATTCGGATCAGCCGCTGCGCCGCCACCACCGGGCAGTTGAATGCCGCCCGCACCACCGCCGCCGCGCTGATTGACAAGATTGAGCAGCGCCCGTGGATCGCCCCCCATCAAGAGCACGATGATCACGAGGATGATCGTCCCCACCCCGCCTCCCATCGCGAGCACGGGGCCGCCTCCTCCGCCTCCGCTCGCGCGTCGGTCTTCCACATTCTCGCTTTGCCTGCGACCTTGCCAGCGCATCTGCCCGTCTCTCCCACCGTAAAAAATCGCAGTAAAAAACGTCGCAGTAACGACCAGACGTCAGGCCAGCCGACCAAACGTCATCAGCGTGATGTCGTCATTCTGGGGGCGGCCGTTCGCATGACGACGAACATCTTCGCGAATGATTTTACCCAGCTCGGCCGCGTTCGGGGCGCCCTTAGCGACGATTTCACGCAGGCGATCCATCCCGTACAGGTCGCTGGCGTGGTTCATCGCCTCGCTCACGCCGTCGGTGTAGATCACCACCTGCTCGCCAGCACCCAGCGTCAGTCGCGTCACATCGAACGGCACGCCATCCACCACCCCCAGTGGCAGGCCGATTGAATCTTCCGGCAGTTCGACAATCGTGCCATCCGCTTTCCGGATCATCGGCGACATATGCCCGGCAATGCAGACCTGCATCTCGTGCGTCTTCGTATCGATCATCGTGAACACGAACGTCACGAACCGGCCTTCCACCGCATTCGTGCACATGTGGTGGTTGATTTTTTCGGTCGCCTGGCCCGCATCGGTCACGAAGTCGAGCACAATCTGCACAATCGCCGACAGCCGCGACATCACCAGCGACGCGGGGACCCCCTTCCCCGCCACATCTCCAAACGCCAGGCAAATCCGTCCATCGTCGAACAGCCGCGAGTCGTAATAGTCGCCGCCCACCGCCTGCGCCGTGTCGTACGCGGCATAAAACTCGTAGCCTGAAACACTCGGCAGATCGCTAGGCAGCAGCGCCCGCTGAACGTTCGCGGCGATGTTCATCTCGCTGTCTTGCTTCAGCTTCTCGATATAGCTGACCGCCAGCCGCGCGTTCTCGTACGACAGCGCCGCCTGTCCCGCGACCGCCATCAGCACGTCGAGGTCTTCGCTGCGGAACTGCCGCATCGGATTCTGCGTGTCGATATTGATGATGCCCAACGGCTCGCCATCCAGCCCCAGCATCGGCACGCACATCATCGACCGGATCGTGAAGTTCGAGATCGATTCGCTCGCCTCGAACCGCGCATCGTTCGCCGCATCCGCCGACAAGATGCCCGACCGTTCCGTCAGCACCTTATTCATGATCGTCCGGCTGATTTTGACCGATTCATCCTCGCCCGGCCGACGGTGCTTCATCGCCCGCGGAATCAACTGGCCCGTCGCCGGGTCCTTCAGCAGAATCGCGCCGCGGTCCGCTCCCGTGAAAATATTGAACAGCGAGTCGAGAATCCTTGGCAGAATCGCCGCCAGATCGACCGTCCCCGCCAGCGCCCGGCTGATCTCCAGCACCCCGCGCAGCTTCGCCTCGGGCTGAACCTCGAGCGATCCAAACCCACCCAGTCCCGGAACCCCAGGCCCCCCGCTCCGCACCGCGCCCAGAACCGTCGCCGTCGCATTCTCTTCGTCGGCCTCAATATCGACCGTGAAGTCCGCCGCGATCGGCGGTGCAACCGGCTTGGGAACCGCCGCTCCGCCACCCATCATCGCCGTTTTGCCCAGTTTGTTCGAATCTTGCGGGCTGGGGCAGTCGAACCGGAACAGCACCGGACCCAGCTTCACCCGGTCGTCATGCGCCAGCCGCGTCCGCCCGGCGATTCGCTGCGCGTTGACCGTGGTCCCATTGCCCGAACCAAGGTCTTCAATGAAGTACTCGTCGCCAGCGCGAACCACCTTCGCATGCTTTCGCGACACCATGTTCGAATCGATGACAATCGTGCACTCGGGGTGCCGCCCAATCACCGTTTCCGCTTCCGTGATGTCGTGCGGGGTCGACTGCCCCCCGGCGAGCAGAATCAACTTGGCCATGAAGACTGCCTCTGTTCACGCGATACCCACCCCGACAGGGGTTCGGCACGATCCTCTCGAGCGGGAGATCGACTCCGTCAAACCACACGTCCCTCGGGGCCAGACCATCCCGTCCCGGCAACGCCTCCCTGGCGAACCCGTCCCAAGACAGCAGACCTGACTGAACCCGCACCCTCAATCCCCAACCTAAACCCTCAGTGTACCGCACAGCCAGCGGCCTCGCCATCGGTTTGACTGCGAACAGGGAAGCCGGGGGAGCCGGAAGCGTCAGCGCCCGGAGGCTGAGCATTTCCCACTGTTCATACCCCACCGTTCAATTCCTGCGGGCAACTCTCCCCGAAAACAATGACCGACAATCGCCCCACTCCACAGACTCTCCTCCGATCACCGCTTCCGTTGTCAGAAAAACCGTTTACAATTGCTCGATTCCCCCCATCCGGGAGTTGCCCCGCCTCGCCGGGACAGCGCCCGGTCCGGTGGGAAATGGACGTGGTCAGGATCTCTGGCCAACGGACGTTTCGTGATCGGATCGAGAGTCTCCATGACATTGGCGCAAGTCTTCGAGGAACAGTTTCGCGGCGATATCCGCTTTCGCGGCGCGGAGTACCTCAAAGAAGAAAAGGTCCAACTGACCCGCGTGACCACCGAACAGGTGTTCGCGCAAGTCACCGATGGCGAAGAATTCGCCACCCACCTCCTCCGTGACGATGGCCAGCTCAAAATGGCCTGCTCCTGTCACGAGAAACGAGGCGTGACCAACTGCAAACACCTCTGGGCCACGCTGCTCATGGTGGACAATTCCGGCGTGGTCTCGGCCACCGTCAAACCCGGACACATTCCCCCCTTCGTCGTCGAAGACGAACCCCTCTTTTCCGACGACGAACTCGATGAAGAGTTCTTCGAAGGCGACGCCAATCGCGACGTCTACACCCCTCCCCCCCGTGCCCGACTGGCCCGCGAGGCCACCATCGAAAAACTCCGCCCCTGGGAAGCCCAGCTCCGCACCCTCAGCACCGCGTTCCACGAACGGACCGCCGTCGCCAAGGAAAAGGCTCCCCGCGAACGCGAACTCTATTTCGAGATCGACGTCCCCCAGAGCGGCGATCGCGGCACAATCGTCATCCAGACCTCCCAGCGCCAGCGCCGCACCAACGGCCAGTGGGGCAAGCTCAAGCCGCTCAAGGTCCGCACCGGACACCTCGAAGGGATCGAACACGAAGACGATCGCCGCATTCTCGCCTTCCTCGCCGGCGGAACCGCCGAACGCACCAGTTGGTACGCCCAGCAGGCCGAAGCCCAAGGCGCCATCTTCCGCTACGCCCTCTCCTACGACCTCGCCCAGATCGTCCTCCCGATGATCTGCGCCACGGGCCGCACCCTCATCATGGGGGAAGACCTCGGCCAGACCGAGTACATCCAGTGGGACGACGGCCCCGCCTGGGAGCTCTGCATCGACGTCGCCCTCGACGACGAAACCCCCCAGTGGGAACTCGAAGGCCATCTCCGCCGCGGTGACGAGGTGATGACCCTCCGCGAACCCAACCTCATCGTCCCCGGCGGATTCGTCCTCGCCCACCACCGCCTCGCCCGCCTGCAAGACTTCGGCTCGTTCGAGTGGGTCGGAATGCTCCGCAATGGGACGACCGTGCAGGTCCCGCAGGAAGAAGGCCAGGACCTCGTCGACAAACTGCTCGACCTGCCCCAGCTCCCCCGGCTCGAACTCCCCCCGGAACTCAAACTGGAAGAGGTCAAGTCGGCCCCCATCCCCCACCTCACGCTCCACACCCCCCGTGGTGTCCGCTGGCAGCATGAACGCCTGCAGGGCGAGGTGACCTTCGAGTACCTCGGCACGCGCATCCCCAGTTCCAGCCCGCAAGGCGCCATCGTCCAGCGCGACCAGGGCCGCTGCGTCGTCCGCGACAAGCCCCAGGAAGAAACCCAATGGCTCGACCTGCAAGGCTCCGGCTTCCGCCGGCTCTCCAACACGCATCGCGGGCGGTTTGACGTCGAAATCCCCGCCAAGGCCCTCGGCCCGGGCGTCCGCGGACTGATCAAAAAAGGCTGGCAGATTCACGCCGATGGCCAGCGCGTTTACCAACCGGGGGCGATGGAGTTCGAAGTCAAAACCGGGCTCGACTGGTTCGAGCTGCACGCCCGGGTCGACTTTGAAGGCCGCACCGTCCCCTTCCCCGAACTGCTCGCCGCGCTCGCCCGTGGCGACGCCACCGTCCGCCTCAGCGATGGCTCCCTCGGGATCCTCTCGGAAGAGTGGTTCAAGCAGTTTGGCCTGCTCTCCACGCTCGGCCAGGCCGAAGGCGACCACGTCCGCTTCACGCAGTCGCAGGCCGGTCTGCTGGATGCCCTGCTCGCCGCCCAGGACACCGTCCTGTACGACGCGCACTTCGAAGTCGTCCGCGAGAAACTCAAGAACTTCAAGGGCATCCAGATCGTCGAAGAGCCCGCGGGCTTCACCGGCGAACTCCGCCCCTACCAGCGTGAAGGGTTTGGCTGGCTCAAGTTCCTGCAGGACTTTTCGTTC
>JAIXZD010000350.1 GCA_027489895.1 Planctomycetaceae bacterium | reverse complement strand
TGGTACCCCGGCTGGTCGAGCTGGGGCTGCGCCCGGCCGATCGGCTGGTGGTGGGGTCGCCCCGAGCCGCAACCGGAAGTCGTGATGGAGAACGAAGTCGCCATCGGGGCCGATGGCACGGTCTCGGTCGAGATCGACACGCTGCCCGCCAAAGAACTGTATGGCACGAGCGACCATCGCTACACGCTGTCGGCCGAGGTGGTCGATGCGTCGCGACGGACGATTGTCGGGGAAGGGAACGTGCTGGTTGCACGGGAACCGTTCCGCGTGTTCGCCTGGACCGATCGCGGCCACTTCCAGACGGGAGACGTCGTCGAAGCACGGTTCCAAAGCCAGACGCTCGACCAGAAGCCAGTCGTTGGCAAGGGCGTGCTCACGCTGTTCAAGATTGGCTATGTCAAAGATGGCCAGCCGGTCGACACGCCCATCGAGACGAAAGTTGAAAGCTGGGAACCGGTGATCAACGCGCAGGGCGAAGCGGCACAGAAGTTCAACGTGGTCGAGCCGGGGCAGTACCGCGTCTCGTTCAAGGTGACCGATTCCAAAGGCCACACCCAGGAGGGCGGCTACCTGTTCACCGTGCGCGGGGCGGGGTTCGACGGCAAATCGGTGCGGTACAACGACCTCGAACTGATCGTCGAGAAACGCGAATACGCACCCGATGAAAAGGTGCAGTTGCTAGTCAACACGGATCGGGCCGATTCGCTGGTCGCGCTGTTCCTGCGTCCTTCCAATGGCACCTACCTGCCGCCGCAGATGCTGAAGATCGCGGGCAAGAGTCGGCTGGTCGAGCTGCCCGTCACGCAGAAAGACATGCCGAACTTCTTTATCGAAGCGCTGACGGTGAGCAATGCGAACGTCTATAGCGAGACGCGAGAAATCGTTGTGCCGCCCGAACAGCGGGTGTTCAATGTCGAGGTGACGACCGACCAGAGCGAGTACCGTCCGGGCAGCGAAGCGAAGGTGACGCTCAAGCTGACCGACAACGACGGGAAACCGTACGTGGGGTCCACGGTGATCAGCATGTACGACCGCAGCGTCGAGTACATCGCGGGTGGCAGCAACGTCGCCGAGATTCGCGAGTTCTTCTGGAAATGGCGACGGCAGCATCATCCGCACAGCGAATCGAGCCTCGACCGGTTCTTCGGGAACCTGCTGAAGGGCGGGGAGCGCGGCATGGGCGATCTGGGGGTGTTCGGAGCGAGCGTAGTCGAGGAAGAGACGCGTGCACTCGCCTTGTCCGAACGCCGCGATGGGGCACAGCGCAAGGCGGGTGCGGCCCGCGGCCGCGCGATGTTTGGCATGGAGATGGCGGGTGGAATGGGCGGTGCCGTGCCGCAGTCGGCGGTGATGTCTGCGCCGGCCCCAGCCGGGGCGCTGGCCGAGTTGTCGATGGATGCCGCCGCACCGATGGCCAAGAACGCGATGGGCGCGGCCGACAAGGAAGCGGGTGGCCCCCCCGTGCCGCCCACCGTCCGCACGAACTTCGCCGACACCGCCTTCTGGGCGAGTGCCGTCGAAACGAATGCGGAGGGCGTCGCGACTGTGTCGCTCACCATGCCGGAGAATCTCACGGGCTGGAAGGTGAAAGTCTGGGCGATGGGGCTGGGCACGCGCGTCGGCGAAGGCACGGCCGAGGTGACCACCAAGAAGAATCTGCTGGTCCGCCTGCAGGCGCCGCGGTTCTTCACGCAGACCGATGAAGTGGTGCTTTCGAACATCATCATGAACAGCCTGAAGACCGGGAAGTCGGTCCAGTCGGTTCTCGAGATCGACGAACTCGACGGGGCACGGGTCGAACTGATGGGCGGCGAAGCAAAGCGCGACCCGGCCGATGCCCGCGCGACCAAGGTGCCCGGGTGGTCGACCACAACAGGCCTGGAACTGGCCGCTGGAAGTGAAGCCCGCACCGACTGGCGGATCCGTGTGCTGGAACCAGGCCGGATCGTGGTGCGGATGAAGGGCCTCACCGACGAAGAGTCGGACGCGATGGAGATGACGTTCCCCGTCTACGTCCATGGCATGCTCAAGATGGATTCGTTCGCCGGGGTGGTCCGGCCGGGGGATGAATCGCAGAGCGTCACGATCAAGGTGCCCGCCGAACGGCGTGTGGCCGATTCGCGGATCGAAGTGCGGTTCTCGCCCACGCTCGCCGGAGCGATGGTCGACGCGCTGCCTTACATGGTCGATTACCCGTATGGCTGCACCGAGCAAACGTTAAACCGGTTCCTGCCGACGGTCATCACGCAGCGGATCCTGCAGAAGATGCAGGTCAATCTGAAGGATGTCGTCAACAAGCGGACGAACCTCAATGCCCAGGAGCTGGGCGACGACCGCGAGCGGGCCGAGCAGTGGAAACGGTTCGACCGCAACCCGGTGTTCGACGAAGCCGAGGTGGCCAATATGGTCACCACAGGCGTCGACCGGCTGACCAACATGCAGCTCTCGGATGGCGGGTGGGGCTGGTTCTCCGGGTACGGCGAACATAGCTCGGCCCACACCACGGCGGTCGTGGTGCATGGCCTGCAGGTGGCAATGGCGAACGATGTCGCCATCGTGCCCGAGGTGCTCGCCCGTGGCGTGGACTGGCTCAAACAGCATCAGACCGAACAGGTCCGGCTGCTGAAGAACGCCGCTACCAAGACCGACCCCTGGAAGTCCCAGGCCGATGCGATCGATGCACTGGTCTACTATGTGCTGACCGATAGCGATGTCGCCGATGCCGAGATGCTCGACTTCCTCTACCGCGACCGGACGACGCTGCCGGTTTATGCCCAGGCGATGTTCGGGATCGCACTCGACAAGCAGCAGCAGGCCGACAAACTCGCGGTGGTGCTGCAGAACATCAAGCAGTTCGTCGTCGAGGATGCCGAGAACGAGACGGCGTATCTGCGGCTGCCGGAATCGAATTCCTGGTGGACCTGGTACGGCAGCGAAGTCGAAGCGAATGCGTTCTACCTGAAGCTCTTGGCTCGGGTCGACGCGAAGGGGCCACTGGCCTCGCGGCTGGTGAAGTACCTGCTCAACAACCGCAAACATGCGACCTACTGGGCGAGCACTCGCGACACCGGCTACGCGATTGAAGCGATGGCCGACTTCCTCAAGGCGAGCGGCGAAGACGAGCCCGACATGACCGTCGAAGTCTGGCTCAACGGCGAGAAGAAAAAGGAAGTCCAGATCGACAAGTCGAACCTGTTCACGTTCGACAACAAGTTCGTCCTGTTCGGCGAAGCGGTGCCCGCGGGCGAGCACAAACTCGAACTGCGCCGCAAAGGCAAAGGCCCCGTCTACTTCAATGCCTACGTGACGAACTTCTCGCTGGAAGATTTCCTCACGAAGGCGGGGCTGGAGGTGAAGGTGCAGCGGAAGGTTTACCGGCTGAAACCGGTCGACAAGCAGGTCGCGGCGGCCGGCACGCGCGGGCAGGTGACGACGCAGAAGGTCGAGAAGTACGAACGCGAACTGCTGGAGAACGATGCCAAACTGATCAGCGGAGAGCTGGTCGAAGTCGAGTTCGAGATCGACAGCAAGAACGACTACGAATACCTCTGCTTTGAAGACTTCAAGGGGGCGGGGTTCGAGCCGGTCGATGTGCGGAGCGGCTACACGGGCCAGGGGTTGGGGGCGTACGTCGAGTATCGCGACGAGAAGGCCTGCTTCTTCGTGCGGTCGCTGCCGCGTGGCAAGCACAGCCTGAGCTATCGGCTGCGGGCGGAAGTGCCGGGTCGGTTCTCGGCCCTGCCCACGATTGGCTACGCGATGTACGCGCCCGAGCTGAAAGGAAACTCGGACGAGATCAAGCTGCAGATCGAAGATCGCCCGTTGAAGTGAAGTAGGGTGGGCACTGCCCACCAGCGCTCACCAGTGTTCGAGCGACGAGCAGTGTTTCGAAACGCGGGTGGGCGAGAAGTGGTGGGGGACGTTGGTGAGCGGATCGAAATGCTGATTGGACGATGATCGCCGGTGAGCAAAGGCGGGCAGTGAGGCTGTGATCTTTTTAACGACCGGTGAATTCTCAATGGTAACCCGAAGCGTCAGCGAGGGCCCCAGCGTGGATTCCGGGGAAATCGTGACCTGCGGGGGGCGCGGGGTCCCTCGCTGACGCTTCGGGTTACCAAAAACTCACAGGCTCAGCGCCCACCCTACGCGAGTTATCGTTTGTCATTTTTGTTACGCGGGTTCACCTCATGCGGAGTCGTGCGGAGCTGGACGCCGGGCTGGAGGCGATTCGTCAGTCTCCGGCGGATGTTGGCGAGCTGCGGTTGATCGTGCGTCGGCCGGTCACCAACGAGCGGGAGACGCTCGCTGTGGCCGAGCTGGATCTGGTCGCGGGGCTGGTGGGTGATCGGTGGAAGGGCTCGCGCGGGTCGACGCCCGAGAATCAGATCACGCTCATGAACGCTCGGGCGGCGGCGCTCGTGGCCGAAACCGAGGACCGCTGGGCCTTGGCGGGCGACCAGTTGTATGTCGATCTCGACTTGAGTGACGCCAATCTGCCGCCTGGGACGCGGTTGTCGGTGGGAGAGGCCACGCTTGAAGTGACGGCCGAACCGCACAATGGCTGCGGGAAATTCCGGTCGCGGTTTGGGGCCGACGCGCTGCAGTTCGTCAACTCGCCTGTGGGAAAGTCGCTGCACCTGCGCGGCCTCTACGCCAAGGTCATCACGGCCGGGACGATTCATCAGGGTGACCTGCTGCGGAAACTGTCGTAGCCAGCGATCGCAATTCCTTGGTGTTCGTCTGGTCACTCGGGTTGCCATCCGGACGCTGACGTGTCCGGCTCCCCCGGTTCGGTACCGATGTCGATCGTCACCGCCTAGAATCGGAATCCTTCGATGGGTTTCACAGCAGGCGAGGCGGGAGACAGCCATGAAACTGAGTGCAATCGTCCTGGCGGCAGGTCTGGTCTGGGTGAGTGCGGGCAGTCGGGTGCAGGCTGAGGGAACGCCCTTGCCCGGAACACAGCCCCTCACGCTCGAACAACCCCTCGATGTCGTGATGGTCGACGGCATCGACCGCTTCTGCCTGAAAGCGATCGCCGATTCGCGAGCCGCCCGCGCCGCGAAGTGGACGCTCGACAC
>JAIXZD010000362.1 GCA_027489895.1 Planctomycetaceae bacterium | reverse complement strand
GTCGCCATCACCAGCGGCCTGTCGATCACGGCGGCGCAGATTCCCACGATCACCTACACCCCGGCCAACAATCAGTTTGGGGCCGCGCGGAGCTCGCTGCAGTTCACCGTCAACGATCCCAGCCCCGCCTACGGGACCGTCGCCGCGACGTTGACCATCAACGTCACGCAAGCCCCCGACGCACCGACCGCCCTCGCGCTGTCATCGACCAGCGTGAACGAGCTGCAACCGTTCGCCTACCTCGTGGGCAACTTCCAGCCCACCGATGCCGACCCCGCCGATACATTCACGTACTCGCTCGTTCGTGGCACGGGAGATGACTTCAACTGGCTGTTCACGATCAGCGAAGATCTGCTGCTCACCGCCGCGGTGTTCGATGCCAGCTACCTGCAGTCGCTTCCGATTCGCGTGCGCGTCACCGATGCGAACGGCTTCTTCCTCGAGCAGGCCTTTACGATCACGGTCACAACGGCGCAACCGGTCCCCACCTACCGCGCCTACAACCCCACGACCGATGCGCACTTCTTCACGACCAACCAGGCCGAGTTCCAGAACGCGATCACAAACGGGTTCCTCGACGAGACGACCGACGACAACGGCTTCCAATTGCTGGACAACCCGGCCGCCGGGGCCACGCAGATCTACCGCCTCTACAACATTCTGACCGGGCAGCATTACTACACGACCAATCCCGCCGAACGCGACTTCCTCGTCGCGATCGTCCCGCCCCCCGCCAGTGGCCCCGATACGCGAACCATGGGCTGGCGCAACGAGGGTGGCACCGCCTACATCTACACGGCCCTGCAACCCGGTACAGTGCCCGTGTTCCGGCTGTACAATTCCAACTCGGGAACGCACCTGTATACCGAATCCACCGCGATTCGCGACGCGATTCTGGCCATTACTGGACCCGCCGGCGGGTCTAGCCCGTGGTCGCTCCAGGGCATTGTCGGGTATGCGTTCCCGGTCGCCCCGGGCGGACAGTCTTCGCCAGCGCCGTCCAGTCCGTCCGCCCGAATCTCAGCGCCCGTCCCCGCCGCGCCCCCGTTGTCGTCCGCTGCATCTTCGACGGAAACCTCTTCGTCGGCAGTGACCGGTCCGTCAGCCGTGGTGAACCTCGGGCTGGTCGTCGAAACACGACACGCCTCGGTTCCCGCCCCGCATGCCGCGTTCTCGGAACCGGTCACCACATCGCTTCAAATTGCGACCACCCCACCAGACCAGGGGACGCCCATCGAGTTCGCGCTCGATCTCGCCCTGCAAACCTGGACCGACGAACTGACGCCCACAGTGCTGTAACCCATCGACCACTCAGTCGCTCGATGCGGCTTGCGTGGTGACGATCGACTCGTTCACCACCAGCACCAACAGGGCACAAAGGCACCAAGGAGAGACAGTTTACTCCCGGAAGAAAGTCTTCCGGGAGTGACCAAAAGCGGGGAGTGCAGTCTCCGAATTCTGGGCGACTGTCCTGTTGGGGGGAGCCGGAAGCGTTAGCGCCCGGAGGCCGAGCGATTCCTGCGGGCAGCCAACTTCGGAAACAATCAAAGACAACTGCACCCAAAGCGAGAGACTGGCGTTTAACGTAACAGGCGAGCCGACCCTGTCAGGGGGCGGTGGAAACGTGAGCTTCTAGCTCATAACGAGTTCACAACCCCAACGAGGCCGACAGCGTCTGTGCCGCCAACGTCAGGCGGTTGTCCGGGAACTTCGCGATCAACCTCTGCAAACTCGACTGGGACGCCTGTGGGTTGCCTGCTTCGAGCAGCAACAGCGCCTGGGCGTACAGAGATTCCGGTTCGTCGTCCGTCAACGCGGAGATCGCCGCGCGGAGATCACCCCGGATATACGCTTCACTCGCCCGCGCAAAGTCTGTCTTGGCAGCCAGATCAGGAACGCTGGGCCAGTTCAGCACGTCAATTACCGCTGGTCCCGAGTCATCGCGCTGCCGGCTGAGCAACGCCGCACGCAACCGGAACTCGCTACCGCGGCCACTCTGCACGCGCTCCTGGTAGCCCAGTCGGAGTTGGTTCTCGAAAAACTCCTGACGAACCCCCGAGTCCGTCGCCGCAGACGTTGCCTGCAGAACTTTCAAGGCCCCGATCGACATCCCCATCGCGCGAAACAGTCGCGCCAGCCTCAGACTCTCCGAGGTGGCCGAGGCGGGTTTTAGCCACGGCAGGAACTCGAACGACTCGGAACTCGCCTCGCTCCCCGCGTCATACGTCCACGCCCCGCGATCGACGATCCCGCGTAGCGATAGCATCTGGACGATCTTCGCCGAGCAACCCGAATCGCCCGCCTTTCCATAGACCAGGCTGACGGCATTGAGCGACAGCGGCTTCCAGAACGTCGGCTCGAGCGCGGCCACCAGCTCCGTCTCTTCCGAGGGCACGACCAGTACGCTGATCTCCCGGTCCTGAATTGTCGACCACCACCCTCCAGTGGTTCCATCCTCCCGCCGGTGTAGAACCTTCCATTCGCTCGACAGATCACGCGTCAACAGCACGTGCGTTTTCAGGCGGCGTGCCAGTAGCGCGGATGTGGGCGTATCGAACGGCTTGACCGCCGGCGACGCGTGCCAGCTCAGCAGTCCCGCCTCCCGCAGACCGACACAGTGAGCCCGTCCCCGCAGCGACACATCGGCCAGCGACGCCACAAACGCCTCGGAACCGAGTCGTGGATCCAACCCCCAGCCAAACCCGTGAACACATCCCCGCCACGGCCCAATCGCAACCCAAATCAGCGCGATCAACACGCCCGCACACAACCCCTTCTTCCAGGCAGGTTGCTTGGGGTGGTCGGTTGAAATCACGAGGTCACTTCGGCTCGAACGTGACGTCTCGGCCGCAGCGCGAGCAGTCTCACGAGGGATCACCGGCGCTGTGGCGGCGAGTGCCATCCAGACCGCTGCCAGAGGCAGGTTCTCGGCCGACGCCGCCGCGAGCGCATGAGCCGCGATCAACACGACCAGCGAACTCACTACGGGTTGTTTCCACTGACCGAGCAGGTATACGACCGTCAGCCCAGCAAAAGCAATCGCCTCAGCCGCACGGCCCCGCTCCCACCACGGATGCCATCCCGCCATCCGAAGCACTTCGGCCGATTCGACCGTTTGCGGCAGCGTCACGCTCAAAGAATCGAAAGGTGACTGCAGCCCCGCCGGCGTTAGACAGCAGGCACCCCACAGGAGAAACGCCAACCCCAGACCAGCGACGACCGGTCTGGGACCACGAACAACGCAGAGCAAGACAACCGGGATTCCCACCAGACTCCGCTCGCCAAAGTTCGCCCACAGCACCAGCAGCAGACAGGCGATCACCAGCGGCCGAACCCCCGGTGCGAACGTGCTGCGCTCGGCGGCAAGGTAGACCACCACCAGCCCGAGCACATCGAACAGCAGCGGGGTCGGGTCCCAGGCCTCGCGACTGGCCAAAACGGAAAGCGCGATCAGCACAGCCAACATGGAAGGAGCCGCCCCGGAATCTGACGGGGACGCCGATTCCGATTGAGTGGCTCGCTTCAGCAACAGCCCGGTCAGCACCAGGACGCTGCCGATCTTGAGAATCATCACCCCCGAAAGACCAAGCGAACTGTAGACCAGATACGGGACGATTCCGCTCAGCCAGGGGCCATCGCGACCGACCTCTCCGGCAACGAGAGCTGCCGTAGGACTCAGGCTGCCGCTGGCGACGGCCCGCCCCTTGCTCAGTTCCCACCAGAACCCGTCACTGAATACCGGATGCGCCGCCGTCACAAGGACGCACAACCAGACGGCCTTCGTCAGCAGTCGCGCGAACGACTGGTTTTCGACAGGATCGGAATCGGCCACGGTCATCGGTTGAATCCGGGAGATGACAAGGCCAACCCTGCCCTGGACCGCGAAGGGGGCAACATCTCGCCAAGACAGAATGGCGAATCCAACCGGTCCACACGCGCACCCCATTAGTGGCTGACCTCCACTGTGGAATTGCCGACGGTGAATGGCAAGCGGATTGACCAGAACAACCCAAATCGCATGCCGTCGCCAATCTCTATCCGGCCACCGCGATTGGGGGGGGCGGAAGCGTTAGCGCCCGGAGGCTACGCGTCTCCCGCCTGCAAGTCTCCTCCCCTTCCGCAGCCCGACGTGTGAGCGAGGGAAAGTACCATCCAACTCCGAACAACACCAAAAGCAGGGTTTCCCGCCGATCAGATCACGTCACCAAGAACTCTCTCCGTGGGATAGGCTTCCAGCCTGTCATTGTCGTCGCCGGAAAACCCTGAAACTCGCCAGCCCGGAAGCCAATCCCAGAAAACATCACATCCTCACAAAGCAGGACCGCCGCAGACGTGATCTCGGCGAAGTCAACGCCCCCACGAGTCAGAAAATTGGCGCCGAGGGACGAACGGGCGGCTTGCCTCCTCGAACTCAGTCCGATAAACAAACGGGAATGGAGTGTCAGGTAGAGACTGGGCAAGAGTGTTTGGAGTGACTTGGCCCCGGCAAGGAAACTGTGTTTGGCCGCCACGTCGAGCGCGGCTGCACACCTTCGAGGTGCCGTCCTGCGAGTTCATCGCAGGCGTCTGAATGCAGTCTCAAACCAGCTGGTATTCGGTTCGTTGTTCGGTATGTCTACCGGCCAATGTCGCCTCATTTTGTCTGTCTTCGCGTGCGGGTGGCCAGTGTGGCTCCCGCTCTATTCGTTGAACATTCCGCAAAGGAGTTCACAGTGCGTCTGAAGAACCTGATCTGTTTTGGCATTCTCGCGGCGTTTGCCCTCGGCGCCTCGGGCTGCGGCCCCACCGACCCAACTGCCAATCTCCCGCCAGAGAAGAAGGCCCCCGATCCGATGCAGCTCGGCAATGATCCCGAATACAGCAAGAAATTTGGTGGTGGCAAGAAGAAGTAGCTGACCCGGCGACGAGCGCCCGAACGCTGGATGATTTTCTATTCGGAGCGTTTGTTCTGCTGGATATCGGGTTTCTGTCGATCGGTCCGCCTTCGCCTCACGGAGTGGGCTTGAGCTTGTAGGGTCTGCGCAGTGTGTGCGAAAAGTAAGGAATTTCGCCTCGTACAGGGCGGCCGCCTCTGATATAAAAGTTTGGTTAAGGGTTGGTTCCGCATTTGGTCGTCAGTTCTCGACGACATTTCTTCCCGGAAGTTCGGAGTGTTGCTGATGAAAACTCATCTCCCAAAGTCTGCTCGGTCGCGCTGGTATGGATTTACGCTGATTGAACTCCTCGTGGTGATCGCCATCATTGCGATTTTGATCGCCCTGCTGTTGCCCGCCGTGCAACAAGCCCGCGAAGCGGCCCGCCGCTCGCAGTGCAAAAACAATCTGAAGCAGCTCGGCCTGGCCCTGCACAACTACCTCGATACGCACAGCGTCTTCCCGCCCTTCAAGACCTGGAACAACGGCACCGACTGCGCCGGCGGCCCCGATGGTTGGACCAACCAGGGCGGGTACAGCTGGATGGTCATGATCATGCCATTCGTCGATCAGGCCCCGGCCTACAGCAAGATCGACTTCATCAACCATCACTCTCAGGCCACTTGCCCGAACTCGACGAATTCGTGGGGGCAGATCAACAACACCGTGATTGGCGCGTTCATTTGCCCGACCGACCCGACGCCCGCCAGCAATGGCTCGTCGACCGGCACCAACTACGCCGGGGTGATCTCGGTCAGTTCGCTCTCGCAGCTCGGCCCGGGCGCAACTTCCGGCACGATCCCGGCAGCGCGAAACCTCGCCTTCTTCCAGATGACTGGTGCCGGCGCGGTGCGCGTTTCCGCGACCGACATCCAGGACGGTACCAGCAACACAATCGCCGTGGCGGAAGTGTTCCGCGGCCGGGCGACTGCGATTCAGGGCAGCGGCACCTGGGGGCTGCAGAACGGTCGGTGCAGCCGGTGGATGGTCGAAGGTTCCTGTGGCGTCACCGGAACACTTGGCCGCGGCGGATCGTTCGGTGCGGTCATGGGGAGTACGTCCGGCGGGAACCCGGGCGGACACCTTCAGCCCGGCGCCACTGCGGCGGCGTCCGGCGATGGTGGTCCGAATGACAGTCGGGCCGACCAGGCCTCTTGGAACGGCGAGAACGATGAATCGGCCCACAACGGGTTCCGCCCGGCTTCGAGCAAGCACACCGGTGGCGTGCATGTCCTGATGGCCGACGGCGCAGTGCGGTTTGCGTCCGACAACGTCGATTCGAACGTCTGGAACAACGCCCACTCGCGAATCGGCGGTGAAGTTCAGGCTGAGTTTTAATCAACCCCCTCGGGGCCTGATTCTCTCAACCTGACTTTCAGTAGAGCACTCCAGGGGCACGTTCTGTTTCGACAGGACGTGCCCTTTTTTTGATGTTCGCAGGGTGCGCAGATGTCACGCACGACCACCCTTGTCACCTGCCTCGTCGCAATCGCTCTGGCTGGTCTCGCATTCGGGTTCTTTCGCGGACGCGGCCCGATTGGCCCTCCTCCTGCTCCGACTCGATCGTCGGGCGTGGCGATCGTCGGGGCATCGTCCTGCAAGCAGTGCCATCGGGAAATCGCCGCCGCGTACGACACCAGCGGGCACGCCCACACGTTTCATTCGTCCGCCGATTCCGACATTGCTCGCGGACTTGCGGAAACCACCTTCGCCGATCCCCAGCGTCGCGGGAGCTTTCGCTATCACCTCGATGCCGAGGGGCTCTCGGTCTCGCGGCCCGACCAGTTCGGTGACGAGCGCTTCCCGCTGACATACGCACTGGGGTCCGGGACGCACGCCGTCACGTTTCTGACGCTGCTGCCCCACAAAGACGGCGGCGCGGTCGGCCTCGAACACCGGGCTAGCTGGTACAAGGAGTTGCAAGGGCTGGGACTCACGGTCGGCCATCCGTTTCTTCCCGAACCGGTCGAGGACGCCGAGCACTTTGGAAGGGTCCTTGATCTTAAAAAGCTCGTCGAATGCATCAACTGCCACACGACCCAGGCCAGAATCGAAAACAATGAGGTGACACATCTCATTCCGCACGTCGGCTGCGAGAGCTGCCATGGTCCCGGTG
>JAIXZD010000016.1 GCA_027489895.1 Planctomycetaceae bacterium | reverse complement strand
CGACCCGCCGAAACCGTCGTCGCGCTCGCACTGTTCGTCCCCGTCAGCGTTGTCGTCCCGGTTCCCTGCTGGTTAATCGTCCCGCTGCCCGAGATGTCGCCGCCAAACGTGTAGGCGTTGTCCCGGTTGAACTGCAGCGTGCCGCTGTTCGCGACGTTTCCAGTCCCCAGCGTCCCCGACGAAAACCCCTCACCCACCGACAACGTCCCCGCCTGAATCGTCGTCGCGCCGTACGTGTTGGCCCCCGTCAGCGTCAGCGAGAAAGACATCCCCGCCTTGACCAGCGTTCCCGTCCCACTGATCACCCCCGCAAACGTCGAACTCCCCGCCCCATTCGTCGTCAGCGTGTTCGCACCGAGCTGCATCTCCGACCCGGCCACCCCCCGCAGCAGCCCGATCGTCTCACTCGCATCCAACTGCACCACGGCCGTCCCCTGCGACAGGAACAACTGCTCCGTATCAACCAGCGCCGCCCCGCCATCCAGCACGAGCGTTCCGTCTTTAACTTCGACCAGCCCGGTGAATGTATTCGCCCCGGACAGCGTCGCCGTCCCCGGCGTCTGCTTCAAAAGCCCATTCGTCCCCCGCAGGATCGCGCTGGCCGTCCCGCTCTCCAGAACAAACTGGCTGTTGCTCGTCAGGCCACCCATTGTCCCTGTGATCGACCCGCTCGCCAGCGTCACGCCCGCCACCGTCTCGTCGAACGTGGCCACATCAAACGTCCCACCCGCCACCCGCAGCGTCGACGCATCCGTGATCCGCTCCGCCCCACCCAGCGCGAACGTCCCGCCTTCAATCGCGATCGTTCCCGTCCCGGCCGACAAGCCACCCGCCGCAATCGTCGTCGTCCCGGTACTCGCCAGCGTCTGGTTCCCATCCCCCGTCGTCGTCGCCGTGACGCTCGCCGCATCCATCGTCAGCGCATTGCCCGTCGCACCGATCCCGCCCGACCCCGCGTTCAGCGTCAACAGCCCCGCACCGGCCAACACATCCGCCGCCGCCGTCCCCGACGTAATCGCCCCCGTCCCGCTCGTCGTCAGCGTCACGTCCCCGCCCGCACTCGCCAGCGACCCCGCCCCCATGAACGCGATGTTCGTATCCGCCGCCGTCGTGACGTTCAGCACCGTCGCCGCCGCCCGATCCACCACCGCCGAAACCGTCACGCCATTCGTGGCCGTATCGCCAATCGCGATCGTCGCCGCCTCGACCCGATCCAGTTCCGCATCGGTGATCCCCAGCACCCCTGCCGCATCCGCCCCGCCCAGATCAATCGCCGTCGTCGCAGTCCGCTGGACCAGATTGACCAGACCCGTCCCGGCCGTCACCAGCGCCGCCGATTCAATCTCCAGCGCATCGGTCACGAGCGAAATCGTCCCCGCGCCGGTCGCTGTCTCGACCCGACCATCTTCCAGCCGGATTCCCGCATTCCCCCCGCCCGCTCCCTGGACGCCATTGAGCGTCACCGAGCCACCACCCGTCGTCGAAATCAGGCTGCCCAACCCCGTCAGCAGCACACCGGTATTCCCAGTCCCACCGGCCGCGCCGCCTTCTCCCTCCACCAGTACCGCGGCCGTGTTCCCGACCACCACGCCGCCACCACTCACGACCACGCCCCGCTGGTTCCCGCCCGCATCGTCGCCGCCCCGTCCGCGCAGCGTCACCGTCCCCGCTCCGGTCGCTTCCACCACACCCTCAACGACGATCCCGTCAAAAGCCCCGGTCGTCGCCGTCGTCTGCTGATTCGCTTCGATCAGCAGCGTCCCCTCCGCCGTCGAAACGTTGGCGTCAGTCCCAATGACGACATTCCGTTCCGTCCGAACCGTCAGCGTTCCCGTGCCGGTCGTCGACAGCCCGGCCGTGGCACTCGCCAGATTCACCTCGCCGACCGCTGTCACCAACAGGTTCTTGTCCGCCGCCAGACTCAGCGACTCGTTCGCGGTCACGCCCGCCCCGGTCGTCACCGTCAGGTTGTTCGCATGCGTGATCGCCGCGCTGACCGTCACCAGACCCGTGCTTGCATTCCCCACAAACACCGTTCCCGCCGTTACGCGGTCCAGTTCATCATCCGTCAGCCCCAGCACCCCGGCCGCATCCGCCCCGCCCAGATCGATCTGCACGGTAGGTGTCTTCTGCACCAGCGTCGCGTCGTTCGTCCCCGCGTTGATGACCGCCGTGTTATCGAACGACATCGAATCGGCCGTCAGCGTGATCGTCCCGCCATTCGTGGCCGTGGTGATCGTTCCCCCACCGACAATCCCGATTCCCGCCTGACCAGTCCCCGCGCCCTGCGTTCCCGTCACCGACACCGCGCCGCCACCCGACGTAATCGTCGCACCGCTGTCCAACCCCACGCCGCTGTTCGTCGTCCCCGACCCCGCGCCGCCCGTCCCCGTCACCGAGACCGTCCCCGTTCCTCCGGCCAAGATCCTGCCCGCGTTGGTCAGCGCGACGCCCAAACCCAGTCCACTCGCGCCGCTCCCCTGGCTCGTCCCCGTCACCGCTACCGCGCTATCCGTCGACGTAATCGCCGAGTTCGCCCCCGTGACAAACACGCCAATATTCGAACCACCCGCCGTCGCGCCGCTCGTCCCCTCCACCGTCACCGTTCCGCCCGTCCCCGCCGTGATCACCGCAGCCGAAACAACGCTCACGCCAAAATTACTGCCGCCCGCGCCAGCGCCCCGCCCGATCCCCGTTACGCGGACATTGCCATCCGTCGACGTGATCTGGCCACCCGCCTGCAACGCCACCCCGATGTTGCTGCTCCCATCGGCCTGACCGCCGGTACCCATCACGGTGACCGTCGCACCGGCCCCAGCCGTAATCGTCCCCGCGTTCACAAACACGCCCGGATTGAAGCCGCCCGCCCCCGTCCCTTCACCCGTCCCGGTCACCTCGACATTGCCACCGCTCGACGACACCAGGCCCGTTCCGTCGACCCGCACGCCAATCTGGTTCCCGCCGGTCCCCTGTCCGCCCGTTCCTGTGACCGTCGTGGTCCCCGCGCCGCCCGCCTGAATCGTCCCCAGCACCGCGACCCCCGCATTGAGCGCGCTCGTCGAGGCCGCGTTCCCGCCGCCAAACCCCGTCACCACGACGTTCCCGCCCGTCGACGTAATCGCCGACCCTGCCCCGGCCAATCGCACACCGATGTTCCCATCGTCCGCGCTGTCGCCCCCCTGGCCTTCCACCGTCACCGTCGCCGAGCCACCCAGAATCTGACCGGCCGAGCCAATATCCACCCCAAAGAGCCCGCCCCCGGCCAACGTCCCACCGGTCCCCTTGACCGTGATCGCCCCGCTCCCCGTCGCCTGGATCGTCCCCTCGATCGACACCCCCGAAGTCCCGCTCGCGGTCGGCGTCGCCTGTCGATTCCCTTCAACGACAATTGCCCCATCCGCCGTCTGCAACAGCGCCCCGGCGTTAGCGAGCACCGTTTGCGATGCCTTCAGCGTCGCCGTGCCCACGCCACTCAGAACCACTTGCGTCCCGTTCTGAATGACAATCGCATCCTGCCCCGGCGTGACATCGTCGTTCTGCAGATCGACGTCCAGGTTCGCCCCCGCGGCAAACGTCACGTCGCCACTCAGCGTCACCGTGTCGTCGCCGATTCCGCCATTCACCGTCAGCGACCCGGCCGCAGTCGCCAACCCCTGAATGTCGATGCTGTCGTTCCCCTGGCCACCCTCAATGGTCAGCGTCCCGGTGTAACCCGGATCCACGCTGATGATCGTTACTCCGTCGTCGCCCGTCCCCGCATCGATCAGCAGACTCACCGTCGGACTCGTGAACGTCACGCTCTCGCCCAGGTCCGAATCAATCGTCATCGTCCCGCCGCCGGCATCCACCAGCGTGATCGCCTCACTGCCGCCCGTGAACAGGAACTCGCGACTCGTCGCGCTCAGGTTGTCCGTCACCGGCTCGAGGCCCGTATATGTCACGGTCGTCCGGCCGAACGCCACCGTGCCATCGTTCGCGTTGGCGAACGTATGCGTCACCGTCGTGAACGTCCCACCCCCGGTCAGCACCAGCGCATCGCCGGGATTCGTCGTCGGACTGCCGCCGTTAAACGTGACGTTCTGCGCAAAGAACCCGCCGGTCCCGCTGTAATTCAGCGTCAGCGTGTCGGCCCCATCGCCACCATTGATGACGATCTCCGTCACCAGGGCCGCGGTGCGCTCGGAAACCACCGTCCCGCCCAGCAGCACCTGAATCCGGTTCTCTCCCGCGACATCGACCTGCCGTACGGTGATCTCGTCGGCCCCCGCCGTCGCCGTATACGTCAGCGTCCCGTCCAGCACCGTGATGACGACATCATTGCCATCGCCACCGATGTAGCTGATCGACGCGTCGAACCCGCTCCCCAGGAAATCGGCGAGCAACTGCCCTTCCGCCAACCCGCCGAACGTCCCCGTTACGGCATCGCCAGTGCCGTCATTATCGATGAGCGTATAGACGTCGCCCGTCGCCGGGATGTAGCCGCCAAACGACAGCAGGTTGAGCGTCGCGTCGTTGAGCGCAACCGTCCCCGTCACCAGCAACTGGTCGTAGTTCCCCGCCGTATTCCCGCCGATTTCGACTTCAAACGTCGCCGCACTGGCGAACGTCACATTCCCCACCGGCAGAATGCCCGGGCTGTTCCCCGGTGCCAGCGTCCCGCTGTTCACAAACACCGCGCCGGTGTTCGTCCCCGTCCCAGCGAACCGACCCGTTCCCTGAATCGTCACGTCACCCGTGTTTG
>JAIXZD010000415.1 GCA_027489895.1 Planctomycetaceae bacterium | reverse complement strand
CTATTGGCGGCGGACCTTGCGGTCGATGGGGTGCATGCCTGGGGCCGGTTGTACGACCGGCTGTCGAGCGAGCTGCGCATCACCGTGATGGAAAAAGGGGAGCTCGTCGAAAAATCGCCCGCGCAGATTCGGTCGGATGTCCCCGAACGGAGCGTGCGGCAGAACAACTTCTACGCGGCGGAAAAGTCTTGGAAGACGATCGCCGACAGTTGCGCCGATGCGCTGAATCATATTTCAGGACATCGGCTGACGATCTATCGGAGGCTGGGGCTGCGTGATCATCTCGACGTGCCGCTCCATCGCAACCGGATGTCGCGGGCCACGCTCGATGCAATGTGGTCGGCGATTACTGAGCGCAAGCCGGTCCTGCTGGATTATCTGGCGGCCAAGGCGAAACTCGCGGGACAGAAGCGACTGGCGTGGTACGACCTATCGGCCCCGTTGCCGCCGGTGTTCGGCGCGGGGGATGCCGGTTCGTCGGAGATCGGGTGGGATGACGCCTGCGACCTGATCATCCAGACGTTCGGCGACTTCAGCCCGGACTTTGGCGACTTCGCCAGGCATGCGTTCGAGTCGAAATGGGTCGAGGCGGAAAATCGGTCGGGCAAGCGTCAGGGGGCGTTCTGCACGGGGATCCCCACGCGGAAGCAGACGCGTGTGTTTATGACCTACCTCAACACCTACGACAACGCCTCGACGCTCGCGCATGAGCTGGGGCATGCCTATCACTCGTGGGTGCTGCGGGACGAGCCATTGTTCCTGCAGGACTATCCGATGAACCTGGCGGAGACGGCGTCGACGTTTGCCGAGACGGTGCTGGCCGAGCAGCGGATCCGGCGGTCGAACTCGGCGGGCGAACGGCTGCAGATTCTCGACCATATGCTCGCCGATGCCGTGGCATTCATGATGAACATCCACGCGCGGTTCGTGTTCGAGGACAACTTCCACAAGGAGCGGCTGGAGGGCGAACTGACGGCGGCGCGGCTGTCGGAGTTGATGCTCGCCGCCCAGAAGGAGACCTACCTCGACGCGCTGGACGAATCGGGCTGGTACCCGGATTTCTGGGTGTCCAAGCTGCACTTCTACATCAGCGGCCTGCCGTTTTATAACTTCCCGTATACGTTTGGCTACCTGTTGTCGACCGGTCTGTTTGCACTGGCTTCGGAGTTTGGGGCCGAGTTTCCCGAACGGTATCGGAAATTGTTGATTGCAACCGGCTGCCGGGATGCGGAAGACGCGGTCGCCTCGACGTTCGGCTACGATTTGACCAAGCCCGACTTCTGGCACAAAAGCCTGGATGTCGTGACGGCTCGGGTGCGGCAGTTCACGGCGCTGGTTGACCAGGCGACCGCCTGATCGAACAATGCGTTGGGTCGGGTGGCGTCCGCCGCCCAAAACCGGACTCGGTCGAGCCCGGCCTGTTGTCCACCACTGTTCGTACTGTCTGGGTTTGATCGACTGCTCTATGTCGTCCGCAGCGCCTGTCGTTCCCGATGAACTTGTCGAAGGCAGCCAGGGGCCAGGGCCCGGAGTGGGCCTGGTCGAGACGCGGTACGTGGAACTGTTTGGCGTCGATCGACCGCTGGTCCTGGCGAATGGCGAAACGCTGGGCCCGATTCGCGTCGCCTACGAAACGTATGGCGAGCTGTCCCCCCGTGGCGACAACGCGATTTTCGTCTGTCATGCGCTGACGGGCGATGCGCACCTGGCGGGCAAACGCGATCTAAACGACAAGAAGTCGGGCTGGTGGAACGATCTGGTTGGCCCAGGTCGGGGATTGGACACGAACCGGTACTTCCTGATCTGTGCCAACGTGCTGGGCGGCTGTCAGGGGACGACCGGCCCCAACTTCGACCGCGCGACAGGCCGTACGGTCGAGGTGGGCGGCAAGGCGTGGGGCCTCAAGTTCCCGTTCATCACCGTCAGCGACATGGTCCAGGTCCATGCGGAGCTGGTGCGGCACCTGGGGGTGACGAAGCTGCTGGCAGTGGTGGGGGGCAGCCTGGGTGGGATGCAGGTGCTGGAATGGGCGGCCCGTTTTCCCGAGCGACTGGGGGCCGCGGTGATTCTCGCCAGCGCTGCCCGGCTGAGTGCCCAGGGGATCGCCTTCAACGCGGTGGGACGCCGGGCGATTGTGACCGACCCGAACTTTCACGAGGGCAACTACTTCGAGGTCGGCACCCGCCCGACGAAGGGGCTGGCCCTCGCGCGAATGGTCGCGCACATCACGTATCTGTCGGAAGCGTCGATCGAACTGAAATTCGGGCGCAGGTTGCAACATGCCGAGTCGCTCGCGTTCGATCTGATGCACGACACCGAGTTCCAGGTCGAGAGCTACCTCAACTACCAGGGGAAGCGGTTCGTCGAGCGGTTCGATGCGAACAGCTATCTCTACCTGACGCGGGCGATGGACTACTTCGATCTGGCGGAGTCGTATGGCTCGATCAAGCAGGCGCTGGAGCGGACGGACGCGAGGTTTCTGATCACGTCGTACACGACCGACTGGCTGTTCCCCACGTCGCAGAGCGTGGAGCTGGTCAACGCGCTGGTGGCCGCGCGGCGACATGTGACGTACGCCGAACTGGAAAGCCCGTACGGTCACGACTCGTTCCTGCTGGAAGTCGATCCGTTGGAACGCCTGCTAAAACCGTTTCTGGAACAGACGTGGGCGGCGCTGAAGTGAGGTTGCAGCCCGCCGCCGATGGACGTTTGTAGACAATGAATTCGCAGTCGGTTCGTCCCGCTCACACCTGTTGACCCTCTGGTATGTCTCGCAAGCCGCGTTCCGATAACCGCTATTGCCTGCCCGATCCGCTCGCGGTGTTGACCGATGAGGCGATCATCGCCCAGATTCCGCGCGGCAGCCGGGTCGTCGACCTGGGGTGTGGTGACGGGCGTCTGCTGGCGCGCTTGCGCGACGAACACTCCGCCTCGATTCAGGGTGTCGAGCTCTATCTCGACAGCATTGTGGCGGCGATGGAGCGGGGCGTGCCGGTCATTCAGGCCGACCTCGACCGTGGCTTGGTGGGTGTGGCCGACCAGACATTCGACTTCGCGGTTCTAAGCCAGACGCTGCAGCAGGTGCGGCATCCGCGGGGCGTGCTACAGGAAATGCTGCGCGTGGCGCGGCAGGCGCTGGTGGTTGTGCCCAACATCGCCTATTGGCGCGTGCGGCTGCAGCTGTTGCGGTACGGCCGGGCGCCAAAAACGTCGTCGCTTCCTTACGAGTGGTACGACACGCCGAACCTGCACTGGGTCTCGATGCTCGACTTCCGGGACCTGTGCGACAAGGTGGGCGCGACGATCGTCACCGAGGTGCCGCTCTTGGGAGGCCGTCCGCTTGCAGGCCGCTTCTTCCCCAACCTGCGGGCCGACGGCGCCATGTACGTGCTCTCCCGCACGTAGGGTGGGCACTGCCCACCAATGCTCACCAGCCCGCAACCACCAGACGGTCATTCTTCCGGCTTCAACAGACGGCCAAGCAGAATCCGCGAAGCGGCTATGATTCAAACTGTAGCCCGACGCGTCAGCGAGGGAGCACGTGGACCAGCGTTCCAATCAGGGAGAAGAATTGGCATTTTCTCGTGCTTTTCGGCGTCGGAATGCACTTCCCCTCGCTGACGCGTCGGGCTGAAGTCAAGACGTCCGACTCGCTTAGCGGTCCCTGCCGGGCGGTTCAGGGAGATGTCGATGGGCGATCCAAACAGGTCTCGGTGGGCCGTGTTGGTGAGCAAAGGTGGGCAGTGCCCACCCTACAAAGACCACGCGGCTGGCGATTGACCCCTGAAGACCGGGTCACGACACTCGGTTCCAAACGCTCTGTTCGCTTCGCGCTGGGTTTGAAACAGACTCATGGACAACACCACGCTGGCTGCCCGGCTCGATGAGACGGCCGATCTTCTGGAGATTGACGG
>JAIXZD010000222.1 GCA_027489895.1 Planctomycetaceae bacterium | reverse complement strand
TCGGCGGCGAGCGTGGCTGAGGGATCGGCGATGTTGTCGATGAGGTAGTCGAGCGTCTTGCGGTCGGCCCCCGTCAGATCGGGACCGACCCGTTCTCCCTGTCCGTACAACTGATGACAGCTCGCGCAGGTCCGGTTGAACAGCGCTCTCCCCCGGCCCAGATCGGCCTGCGCCAAGACGTCCGCCGTCAATCGACTCTTGAGTGACTGCACCAGCGCCTGCTTCTCGGCCGTCGAATCGCGGAGATCACCCCAGACGGCTCTCAATTGCGCGGAGAGTGCCTCGTCTCCGAGCCTCAGTATCTGCCGGGCCTGGCTTGGGGTGAGATCGCTCCGGGCAATGCGTCCGGCGGCCAATTCATCCAGCAGAGGCTTCGCGAACGTGGCCCGCGCAACCAGTGTTTCGATGACGGCCGGGCGATCGCCCAGATGGAACGAGCGATAGCTTTTGGCCAGCTTCACTCCGACTTCCGGATCGGACAGCGAGGCCAGCCCGGCGAGCGCCGTCGTGTTGAGATACCGCACCGTCAGCAGTTGTTCGCAGATGGAACGCAACTCTGGGGCTTTGAAATCGATGAGCGTCTGCAGGGCCGACTGGCGCTGGGCGAGGTCGGCCTTGGCATCGAGGGCGAGCCGGGCGACATCGTCGAGCGCTCGTCCATCGCCAAACAGGATGTTCAACTCGCGGAGCGCACTGGCTAGTTCCGGTGAGGCCCCCGGTTCAAATGCCTCGATCAGCGCGTCCCAGTCGGCAGGCTTCGTCGCTTTGCGTCGGCCCGCCAGCCCCTGCGACAGTCCGAGAACCACCTCGCGGGCAAACGGGACATCACGATCCCTTACGACATTGGCGAGCAGCGGATTGAGGAACGGGCGGTACTCGTCGTATTCACTCGCGAAGCGGCGGACGATCCAGCGGTTGAGTGACCCCCAGGTGTTGGCCGCGACGACTTCCTGCAGGTCTTCGGGGAATTCTTCGGCCAGGGGGTGCAGGGCCGTCCAGACGAGGCTGGGCAGGTTGTGGTCGGTCGCATCTTCGACATACGTGGAGAGATCGATGGCCGCTCGGGCACGGGCCTCGTGGGGCATGCGCTGCATGGCCGAGGCGTAGGCCAGACGGATCAGTCCCGAGGCCGCGAATGCTGTTTGACCCGCGAGATCGTCGGCCACAGCCAGTGGCATTTCCGATTGCTGGGGGCCCGGCGCGGGGCGGGTCCCGAAGATGGTGTCGATGGGGTAATGATCGACCGCGAGACGGATGGCCCATGTCGCGATCCGCTCGTCGGGCAGGTTGTATAGCGCCAGCCAGTCGAAGGCCGAGTCGAGCTCATGCTCCCCTTCGGGCGGCGCATCGTCTGCTGCCATGCGGATCGTGGTCTCTCTGGGGAGAGGTCCCCGCGCCTCCGGTTCGTTCCGGCGTTTGACCTTTTCATCGGAGAGACCATGCAGCAGCCACATCGCCCGCAACGTCGCGCGGACGTTCGCGGGCGGGGTGAGGTCGAACTCGTTGAGCGGGTCGAGCAAGGCCTCGAGCGACTCGCGAATCGCGGCGAGACTGGGGTTGAGGTTCGCCCCCGACTGTTTGCGGGCCTGCAGTTCTCGGCGGGCCATGCGCCCGTACCAGCCATCGGCTTCCAGCGCGAGTTCGAACAGTTCGCGGAGCGGTTTTTGGGTGAGGTCAGACTCTTCCCGGCGCAACGGCACCGCAGGCTCGGCCCCGGGAGCAGTGTACGTCACTTTGTAGATGCGTCCCGATTCGCGATGCACGCCGGTATGTTCGTGGCATTCGCCCGTGTCGCTCCAGTCGAGCAGGTAGACGCCGCCGTCTGGCCCGGAGGTGAGCTCCATGCCCCGAAACCAGGGGTCGCTCGTTTTGAGCAGGTCGGGTTCGTGGCGGGCGATGAACCCGCTGCCCTCCCGTTCCAGGCGCTCGACGTTGATCCGCCGACCGTGCATGTTCAGGGTCAGCAGTTTGCCTCGCCAGGCGAGCGGCCAGTTGTTGTCCTGGTAGATCAGGCAGCCAATATGGGCGTGCCCACCACCGAGCGCATCGGTGGCGGGGCTGTCGGCCCCCACCTTGTTCCAGCCTTTGCCGGTATCGAAGTGGTAGTGATCGGCATGGAAGTCGATCGGCTCGAAGACCCAGGGGCTCGGCTCGATCGAGTGGGGCCTCTGGAGGTGTGAACCGGGAATCAGATGCCAGAGGTGCCCGTTGACGGTGTTGACGAAGAACGCTTCGCCGAACTCGTCCCAGTCCATTCCCCAGGGATTGGTCGTCCCATGGGCGAGCGTTTCGAAGACGCGCCGCTCGGGGTGATACCGCCAGATGCCGCCGCGAATGGGAATGCGGGACTCTTTGGCCGTGCCGGGTGGGCCGATTTCGCCCGGACAGGAGGCCCCGCAGCGGCCATACAGCCAGCCATCGGGTCCCCACTTCAGGCCATTGGCGAACGTGTGATAGTTCTCCGTGGCGATCTCGAACCCGTCGAGCAGAACTTCCGCGGGGCCATCGGGCTGATCATCACCATTCTTATCGGGCAGAAAGGCGAGGTGCGGCGGCGCGAGGACGTAGACGCCCCCCGGAGCGATCTCGACGCTCGACAGGTATTGCAGGTCGTCGCTGAAGACGGTCCGCTTGTCGTGGCGGCCGTCGCCATCGGCATCTTCGAGAATCACCAGCCGGTCGCGCAGCCCTGTCTCAAACCGGGTGGGGCGTTCGGCGTAGGTGTAGTTCTCGGCGACCCACAAGCGGCCGCGCGTGTCCCAGCAGCAGGCGATGGGGTTTTGAACGTCGGGCTCGCCGGCAAACAGCGAGACCGAAAAGCCCGGAGGCAACTCGAAGGAGCGGGCGCCCTCAGCCGGAGTGACGGGAGGGGACGGATTGCCCGGCTCGGTGTTTTTGAAGGGGCGCGGGGCGGGCGAAGAAAGCTCGGCAGCCCGGGCTCGGGGGAGACCCAGGCCGCCGAGGAAAAAACCAAGTCCCATGAGGGTGGCTGGAACCAGTCGGTCCCACCGCACCTCACTTCGTAGTCCTCGCTCCGGGCCGACAGCCATCGTTCCTCTCCGGTCGTGTTCCTCACCATCCTCAGATGGCGGAGATCATACCGGATCGACCCGCGTCCACCCCACCAACGACCAACGGGTTCGGTTGATGGTGATTCTTTCGAGGGGTGCGTAGCAGAGGGAGTCGCTCTGCCTCCGGGCGCTCACGCTTCCGGCTCCCCTCTCCCGTTTGCAACGCTCAACAGCACGCCGCACGTGGCAGCAGCCCCTCCTTTTCCTTCTTCCCTTGTTCCTTTTGCCCTGGCTCCGCCCTTACCAGTACCACTGCTGGTACCAGTAGTGCCGCAGGTTGATCGTGTTGTTCGACATTCCGCCCTGGTAGGGGTAGACCGCGTTTCGCAAACGGAACATGTCGGGGTACCGCGAGAAGTAGGGGACGGTCTGCTTGACGACGGTCGTCGGCCGGAGTTGGCCGGTCATCAGTTCGACCGCCGTTTCGTGGCGGTAGGCGGGGTTCGCTTCGTACTCGGCCCGCGAGAAGCCGATTTCGGCCAAGGCCTCGGCATAGGACATCTTTGGGGTCTGGCCGCAGCAACCAGCCGAGATGATCGGTCCCGAGGTGACAGCGCCGGGCATCGCCGGGCCGGCCACCGCAGACGGCTCAACCGCCGGGGCGAGGACCGGGACGGTATCGCCAACACTGGCAAACGCCCGCGTATCGTCCTGTGAGTCGATCCGGGGCCGAATGACGATGACCCATTCCGGCTCCGGTTCCGGAGCAACAACTTTGGGCGACACGGCCGGAGCGGCGTCAACCGGCTGTGCAGCCTCTGTCGCCGCTTCGACCGGGGTCGCTTCCACGGGCACGGCTTCCACTGGCACCGCTTCGACGGCAGCGGGGGCGTCGTCCGCCTGTCCGGACACTGGTCCGGAAATCACCAGAGCCAGCGCACAGGCGCCGAGCCAGTCGGTTGTTCGAGTGAATGGGAAACGAGTGCTCATGAGGGCGACTCCGCGCGGTAAGGCCAGTCAGGTTGAGTCAGTCAATTCAGGCCGCGGCTCACGGTCCGAAGTGGACCAATCCACCCCGTTTGCGTCAGCGGCAGATTGCGACCCTACGGCTCGCGCGGAACCTCGGTCAACCTGATTCGTGAATTCCCCGCGCGAATCATTTGACGCGCGGCAAATCGTAGCGGCCGTAGCGTGGGCACGGCCCGCCAATGCTCACCAGCGCCCAAGCTCCAGACGATAAACCCCCGACTTCAACCGGTTCCCCTCGCCCGTTCGTTCGGCGTTCCCTCTGGTCGTCGTGGGGCGAGTGGCTGGAACGGCGGACGGAGGCGGTGTTGAATGAGGGGGCGTTGTCCCGACTCATTCCTGCTCGCCGGAGTCTGTTCCCGATGAATCGCTCGATCCGCTGGACGTCTGTTGTGTTCGCCACGCTCGTGGCTGGTTTGCCGTTGGTGGGGGGGTGTGCGGGGCCGACCGGTCCTGCCTTGATGGTCGTGACGGGGACCGTCTCGATCGACGGAAAACCGGCGGCCACGGTGTTCGTCACATTGACACCCGATGCCTCGAAAGGGACTAAGGGGCCGGCTTCAAGTGGCGCCACGAACGACAAAGGCGAGTTTCGCGTCTATGCGCCGGGCAACCGCGAGGGGGCGGTGGTCGGCAGTCACAAGGTCACGGTGAGCTGCCCGTTCGCGGCGAACATGGGGTCGTCGGCTTCCGGGACGGCGGAGGCGGGTGGTGGCTGCAGCATCGCCAAGAAGTTCCAGAGCGTCGATACGACGCCGCTGGTGGCCGAGGTGACCGCCAAGGGGCCGAATACGTTCAAATTGGAAGTGACCGCGAAGTGAGCTGGCTCGTGGTTGGGGCGGGAACGTCTCCTGCGGGCCGCTGCGCGGGGGGAAGCCTCACGGCTTCCGCTACCTGTTTCTGCGGACGATTTGCCGCAGGGAGACGGTGGTGGGGGGTATACAGCGGCGTTGGCGGTGGGGTAGAATCGGCGAATGATGCGTGAACCTGAGGGGGAGGTGAACTGGGTGACAGTTCCGCCGATCCTGCGGGTGGTTTAACGATCTCACGTGAGTTTGCCCACCAAAATGCGGTTTCCCGGCCGGTTGGGAAGCTGTTTGCCAACGTTCAATGCCAGGCGTCGACACCAGCAAGTCACTGGGTCTGGCTTGAAACAGGCTCCCACCGAAGCCGGTCCCATTCGTCATGCAAACGGGGAGCGAGGCGAGCGTTCGCACCGGTCCCGCTTGCAAAAGATCGTCCACTGGCCGCTCGCAACAGAGCGGGCATGACGGCGACTTTCGCCCCTCCGCAAGAGCCATTATGGATGCTGTTGTCGTCGTTGCTGGAGTGCATGGTGCGGCGGGTCGTCCACGGCCTGTTCGGGCCGTCGGCGCGGTTCTGCTGCTCCTGATGTCAGGCTGTCAGCGAACAGCCGACATCACGGTGACGCGCGTGCCCAAGCCCGATGCCGTCTGGCAGGCCAACCATGTGGGCGCCAAAAAAGAAGCCGCCGTCGCCTCGATGCAGGCCGAGCGGATTCTCGGAGCGATCATCCATCGCGGCGACGCACTGTGGTTTTTCAAGGTCCAGGCCGAAAGCTCGGCTGCGACGCGGGTGCTGCAACCCCTCATCCAGTTGGTCAAGGAGCTGTCGTTTGCCGATGACCGTCCCGTCTGGAAATTGCCGGAGGGCTGGACCGAGCGGCCTGGGAATGAATTCCGCTTTGCGACGTTGGTCAGCCCCGACGGGACCGAGCTAAGCGTGTCCCGGTTGCCGTTCCTTGCCGAGCCGCTCGAAGCCCAGCTCCTGTCCAATGTGAATCGCTGGCGCGGTCAACTCCAGCTCGCACCGGTCGATGCCGAGGGACTCAAAGCCGAGAGCGTTTCGTTCGAACTGGGTGACGAAAAGCTGCCGGTGACGTTCGTCAATCTGGAAGGGACGTCCGCAGGGGGTGGTCGGGGCGGGATGATGTCGCCCCCCTTTGCTGGCGGCGCGGGACGGGCACCAGCGGGAGCACCGGGGCCGGCGAATCCTCCGGGTGCCGGGGCCGAAGGCGGCGGGGCGGCGGACTTCAACTACACCACGCCCGAGGGCTGGAAGGTTGGCGCGGGGAATGCCATCACGAAGCTGCTGCTGACGGTGGCCGAGGGGAATCGACAGCTCAAAGTGACGGTGACCGACCTGCCCGCCGCGGCGAACGATCTGACAGCCAATGTGAATCGCTGGCGCGGTCAGGTCGGGCTGAGCGACGCGACGGCCGACGCGATCCGCGCCGCTGCCACAAAACAGACGACATTGGGCGTCGAGGCGACGGAAGTGGTGCTGACGGGGCCGGACGGTGCGAAGCCGGAGGCCCAGCGGACGATTCATGGATTGATTGCCGTGACGGGTGAGACGATGTGGTTCGTCAAACTGGACGGACCGGCCGATCTCGCCGCGCGGGAACGAGACAAGTTCCTAGCGTTTGCGAAGTCCCTGACGACGAAGTAACGCTACAACGAATCAAGCCGGCACACGGGCGCGTTTCACGGATCTGGATCACAGGGTTGGCCATGAGCAACACGTTCTCCCCGAACCCGGATGTCCTCGACAGCCTGGATGTCTCCAGCGCCAATTCGCCCGGTCCCGATTCGCCACGGGGAAAGGCCGGCCGCCGGACCGAAAAGGGGCTCCGCGACCTGCTCCTGCCGCTGGCCTCGCTGCGGCTTACCGTCGCCCTGTTCGCGTTTGCGATCTTCCTCGTCATGGCGGGCACGCTCGCTCAGTGGCGAAAAGATATCTGGCAGGTGGTCGACGAGTACTTCCGCGTCTACTTTGCGTTCGTTGAGTTTCAGGACCTGGCCCCGCGCACGCTGGTGCCGTGGTTCCCCGATTGGGTCAAGGGTGGGTTCTACGCTCCCGGTGGCTGGCTGGTCGGCGGGGCGATGTTCGTCAACCTGCTCGCCGCGCATTCCCTGCGATTCACCGTGCAGGTCCGTGGAACGCGGCTGCTGGCCGGGCTGGGTGTCCTGGCCCTGGGAATCTTTTCGACGGCGGTGGTCGTCAGCGACAGCCAGGGAATGTCCGGGCTCCGCGACAAACCGTTCGACTGGTCAACGCTCTGGCTGCTCTGCAAGACGCTGCTGGTCCTCACTTGTTTCGGGGGCGGGTACGCCTACACGCTGTTTGGGCCGAAACAGACGATCGAACGCTGGACCGTCGCCGGGCTGACGGCAGCCGTCACCGCGCTGACCGGGTGGCTGCTCGCCCAGGGAGGCGAGTTCCGGCTGGGTGATTCGTCGATGCGGATTCTCTGGCAGTTGATTCAGGGGACCGTGGCGAGCCTGATTCTTCTGGGCGGCTGCTGGATGCTGTTTCAGAAACGGGCCGGAATCGTGCTCCTGCACGGCGGCATCCTGCTGATGATGGCGAACGAAGTCGTTGTGCATCAGTTTCATCACGAAGCCCAGATCACGCTCCGCGAAGGGGAAACACGCGACTACGTCGAAGACAACCGCTCGATCGAACTGGCCCTCGTCGACCGATCCGACGAGAAGGAAGACAAGCATGTCGCGATCCCCAAAGACCGGCTGTTCGCGGGAGCGGTGATCGCTCACCCCGAGTTGCCGGTCGACTTGAAGATCGTCGAGTTCCTCAGGAACTCCCGTCTCCGCGAACGAGGTACCCAGGACAAAACGCCCGCAACGCTGGGAACCGGCCTCAAATGGATGGCCACCCCGCAGCCCGTGGTGACCGGGACCGATGGTGCCGGCAAGATCGACCTGTCGGCAGCCTACGTCGAGCTGCTGAAAAAGGGGACGCAGGAATCGCTAGGCACGGTGCTCGTCAGTCTTCGGCAGAGCCTGGAGGATGTCGACGAAACGTTCGAAGTCGATGGCAAAAAGTACGGCCTTTCGCTGCGGTTCCCGCGGGCCTATCGCAGTTACTCGGTCCATCTGATTGACGTGCGGAAGGATGACTACGTCGGCACGAACACGCCCCGGAACTACTCGTCCGATGTCCGCGTGGTTGACTCATCGCGGCAGGTCGACCGGGAAGTGAAAATCTGGATGAACAACCCGCTGCGGTTCGCGGGCGAAACGTTCTACCAGTCGAGCTACGATCCGGGGTTTGGGGGCGTCGAGGTGACCACGCTGCAGGTGGTGAGCAACGCGGGGTGGATGATCCCGTATGTCTCCTGCATGATCGTCGCCACCGGGATGCTCGCGCAGTTCCTGATCACGCTCTCGCGGTTCCTGGGGCGACGGGAACGCGATTCCGTTGCCCGCCTTTCCGAGCCGGGCCAGAAGCGCGGGCTGATTCTGCCGCTGGCGGTGATCGCCGTCTCGGCGATCTGGCCGGTCTATGCGTTGCTGCCCAAGGCTCCGGTGGAAGATACGTTCGATTTTGCGACGGCCGGGCAGATTCCGATCGTCTACGAGGGGCGGATCAAGCCGCTCGATGCGCTGGCCCGGAACGCCTTGCGGGTGGTGGCCGAGGGAGAATCGGTGCTCGATCCGGCCGACCCGGAACGGAAGAAACGCGTACCCGCGATTCAATGGCTGCTCGATACGATCTCGGGCTCCGAGAAAGCCGCCAAGTACGAAGTCGTACGGGTCCGCCATCCCGATGCCATTCAGGCACTGAAGCTGCCCAAGCGCAGCGGCTGGCGCTACTCGATGGGTGAGATCGCCTCCGAGTTGCACGAATCGACCGACAAGAAACAGAAACAGACGCTGCTGGAGTATCAGGCCCAGTTGGCCGACGAGTTGGGCAAAAAAGTTGGCGCGGCGCTGCTCTCCAGCGACCAGAAGACGATCATCCGGGCGCATCGCGCGGCCCAGTTGGTCATGCTGCTAGTGCAGGCGTTCGACATGGACCGACTCCCCGAACTTCCCGAAGAGAAGGATTTCGTCACCGACCCGCAGCGGGCACGCTCCATGGCCATGCTGTTTCAGCGGAGCCTCGAGCGGCAAAAGGCCGACCTGGCCGAGTTCAAGGCGCCGCTCGCGGTGCCGGTTTTTCGGCCGGTCGAAGGCGACACGTCGGGAAAAACCGAAGTGAGCTGGCAGCCCTATTCGACTAGCTACGGCGTGGCCTTGGTCCAGGCGCGGTTCCTGGGCGAGGCGCCGGACGAAGCGACGCTGAAGTGGAACGAACTGCTGGTCGCCTATCGCAAGGGCGATTTCAAGAAGTTCAACCTCACGGCCCGCGAGTACCTCAAATGGATTGAGGGGCAATCGATCCCCGAGTACAACCCGCGTAAAACGGCGTTCGAAGCCGCCTTCAACACGGCCGACCCGTTCCTGATTTCGTTCGCGCTTTACTTCGTGGTGACGATCCTGGCCCTGTTCGGCTGGCTGCTGGGCAGCCCGTCGCTCGGTCGGGCCGCGTTCTGGATGACTGCGGTGGCGTTTGTCGTGCACACCCTGGCGCTGGCGGGGCGAATGTACATTTCCGGTCGCCCCCCGGTGACGAATCTCTATTCCTCGGCCGTCTTCATCGGCTGGGGGACCGTGCTGCTGGGGCTGGTGTTCGAGCTGATCTACAAGCGCGGGGTGGGCGTGCTCCTCGCGGGGATGACCGGGCTCTCATCGCTGCAGATCGCTTACGTGCTGACGCTGTCGGGCGACACGTTCACCGTCCTGCAAGCAGTCCTCGACACCCAGTTCTGGCTGGCGACGCATGTCGTCACCGTCACCCTGGGTTACTCCACGACATTCGTGGCCGGGTTCTTCGGCATTCTGTATGTGCTGCGCAGGACGGGACGAATGCTGTCCACCGCGGTCGGGTATGGACCGTCTGCCGCTCTGAGTCTGGCCGAATTCAAACAGGCAGCGGCCGGTTCGGGTCCGATAGCGTCGGGTCTGGCAGATCCGACGATTGCGATGGCCTCCGGGAAACCCGCTCCCGACAAGGACGCGGCCGACAAAGACCTGGCACGAATGATCTACGGGTCTCTCTGTTTCGCACTGTTCTTCAGCTTTGTCGGGACGGTGCTGGGGGGCTTGTGGGCCGACGACTCGTGGGGCCGGTTCTGGGGTTGGGACCCGAAAGAGAACGGGGCACTGGTCATCGTCCTCTGGAACGCGTTGATTCTGCATGCCCGCTGGGGGGCGATGATCAAGGACCGCGGACTGGCGCTGCTCGCCGTGGCCGGGAACGTCACCACTTCGTGGAGCTGGTTCGGCGTCAACGAGCTCGGCATCGGCCTGCACTCCTACGGCTTTACCGAGGGCGTGCTCACGACGCTGGGGCTATTCGCCATCTCGCAGGTCGTGCTGATCGGACTGGGGCTGATCCCGCAGAAACGAACCACGGTCTGACACGCCAACACCAGGCAAGGTTCCCAGAGTGTCGTAGCGGAACTCGTGAGAGTTCCCAAGAGCAGCGCCGTCCCATGGGACATAGGCCAAATTGCGACGCCGTCCTCCCGCGCCGGGGAAGCCTCACGGCTTCCGCTACGACTCATTCCCACTCGAAGGCGGCGGCCATCGGCATGCGGCGGCCGGTACCGAACGCCCGTTCCGACAGTTTGATCCCCGGAGGCATCTGGCGGCGCTTGAACTCGTTGCGATCGAGCTTCCGCGCCACCCAGCGAACCGTCTCGGCCGGAAACTCGCCCGACAGCGACGCGACCGACCGTTGCTTCTCGACCAGTCCTTCGAGGATCGCATCGAGCACGGGATAGGGTGGCAGCGTGTCCTGGTCGAACTGATTCGGCGCCAGTTCGGCCGAGGGAGCTTTCGTCAGCGTGCTTTCGGGGATGATCTCGCGCCCCGCCTCGTCGTTGATGTATCGCGAGACGGCGTAGACATCCCGCTTGTACAGGTCGCTGAGCATGGCGAAGCCCCCCGCCATATCACCGTAAAGCGTGCAGTAGCCCACGGCCAGTTCGCTTTTGTTTCCTGTCGCCAGCGCGAGCCAGCCATGCCGGTTGCTGCGGACCATGACCATCGCCCCGCGGATCCGGGCCTGCAGATTCTGGTCGGCCAGACCCTGCGGCTGACTGGCGAGGTCGTCGCCAATCACACGCGTTGCCTCGTACGCGCGGTGCATCGCGTCGATGGGAATCACTTCGAAATCGATGCCCAGGTTCTTCGCGAGCAGGGCCGCGTCGGCGACGCTGTGATCGCTGCTGTACCGACTGGGGAGGGCCAGGCCATGCACATGTGCGGGTCCGATCGCGCGGGCGGCAATCGCGGCGGCGAGCGCGCTATCGATCCCTCCGGAGAGGCCGAGCACACAATCGGTGAACCCGCTTTTCCACATGTAGTCGCCCAGTCCCAGCGTCAGTGCGTCGAGCAGGTCGAGTTCCCTGGGCCGCGCGACGCGCGTCTGGGCCGCGGGCAGCGCCTGCAGATCAATCACGCACCCGGTCGATTCCTCGAACGCGGGCAGTTGCCGCAGCAGGTGGCCATGGGCATCGAGGACGAGGCTGTTGCCATCGAACACGAGGTCGTCGTGCCCGCCCACCTGATTGACGAACAGAAACGGGACACCATGCCGCGCGGCATGGCCCGCCATGATCCGGCGGCGACGTTCGGTCTTGTCGATCTCGAAGGGACTGGCCGAGAGGTTGATCAGCACCTGGGCCCCTGCCCGGGCGAGCTCGGCCACAGGGTCGCGATGCGGTTCGGGCGAAAGGTGGTAGCTGGTCTGCGGTTCGCCAAACCAGGCATCCTCGCAGATGTGCACGCCCAGCTTCGTCCCCTGGAACTCCAGGACGCGCGTGCTCGCGCCCGGCAGAAAGTAACGGCGCTCGTCGAACACGTCGTAGTTGGGGAGCAGGCATTTGTGGACCGTCTCGACCACCCGGCCCCCCACGAGCAGGCTGGCGGCATTGGCGATCCGGCCCTCGGGCACGCCCCACGCCGTGGGATGCCCCACCAACAGCGCCGGCCCCGCCTTCAGCCCTTCCGCCAGTTCGACCACCGCGCGATCGCAGCGGGCCACAAACCCTTCTCGCAGCAGCAGGTCCTTGGGGGGATAGCCCGCAACCGCCAACTCTGGCGTCACCACCAGATCGGCCCCCGCCGTACCAAGATCGCGAGCGGCCTGCGCAATCCAGGCGATATTGCCGCCCAGGTCACCGACCACCGAATCAATCTGAGCGAGGCCAATACGCACGGTCGGGGGGAATCGCGAGAGTGAGAACGTGGAGATTTACCACCAAGGCACAAAGGCACCAAGGAAAGGCAAAATCAAGAAAACAAAACTCGGGAAAACCACCTCGGTCCAGACCGCGTGGCCAACCTCACCCGCTCTTGAACCTGAATTTACTGGGTGCCTTCGATCATTAAGCGGACGAAGTTTATGCGCCGCGCGGAGATTCTCGGAGAACCAGGATGGAGCGGTACGTCCCGCAGGATGAACGTCCCCACGATCGACCACTTTTGACTTTTGCCTTTTGACTTTGCGGGCGAGTAGCCCGCTGCGTGCCGTGGTGGTTCAAAATCCCTATCCAAGAATCTTGGATTTCAGGCTCGTCAGCAGCGACACCGCCTTGCCGATGTCGGCCTTCTGGCGGACCGGGTCCTGCGGAATCTCGCGTTCGATGGTGAGCGGGCCGGTGTAGCCCAGCTCCAGCAGCGTCCGCAGGTAGGTCTCCATTCCCACGTCGCCTTCACCGAGGGCAACTTCCTGGCCCCAACCCGTGCCGCGAACCGCTTCGGGAGCCCACTTGGCATCCTTGCAGTGGACACTGCGGACGAGATGCCCCACCTTGCGGAGCGCTTCGATCGGTTCGCCCGACCCGTACAGAATCATATTGGCGGGATCGAAGTTGATAAACAGGTTGTCACGGGCGACATCGTGGATGAACTCCAGCAGATGGTCGGCTGACTCCTGTCCCGTTTCGAGGTGCACGTTCTGGCTGTTCCCGTTGACATGGTCCAGCAGGTCGCGCGTCGCACTGACGAGATCCTTGTAGTCGGTCGAGGCGCGATCCGATGGAACAAAGCCGATATGCAGCCCGACCGCCCCGCAGCCCAGCACCTGGGCGAAATCGGAGATCTCCGTCAACTCGGCCAGCCGGGCCGCACGCGTCGCCTGGGGGACGAGGCCCACGGTCCGGGCGGTCGTGGCGATGTCCGCATAGCTCTCACCGTCGAACCCGCAGAACACGCAGGTCAGCGTAATGCCCGCGGCCTTCAGCTTGCCCAGGAACGCTTCGGCGTGGGCTGCCGTCCGGGTCTGCTTGTGAGGAGCATGAATCTGAACGGTCGGAATCCCGAGATCCTTCGCCACATCCAGATGGACGCCCAGCCCCGCATCGACGGACGTGAAGACTCCAATCGGCCAGCGTTCCATGACAATCCACTCCCAAGCGTGATCCGCAGCCTGTCGCGGCAATGAGCCCTAACAGGGCCAGAAGAATGTTTCCGTCCGAGATTTCGACGCTACCGGCCCCGCTCCGAAAACTCAACCAACGCCCAGCGCCCGCCCTCGATGCTCTGCTGACCGACGTCGAGTGCTCGTGAGTCGCAAGCCAAAGAGGACATGCCCCGCTCGCGCTGGACGCGGGCAGGGCATGTGTGGTCGGTCAAGAATTCCGTTGAACCGGTCTCGCGCCGAAACTTACTTCTTGGCGAGTTCGGCTTCGATCACTTTCGTCAGCGTGTCACTTTCCGGATCGACGCCCGACTTGAACCGGCCGACCACTTCGCCGCTGCGGCCGATCAGGAATTTCTCGAAGTTCCAGCCAATCGGGCCGGAGAACTTCGGATTCGTATCGGACGACGTCAGGTACTGGTAGAGCGGGCAGATGCCCTCGCCCTTCACCGTCACCTTGGCCAGCATGTCGAACGTGACGCTGTACTTCGACTTGCAGAACTTGGCGATCTCGTCGTTCGAGCCCGGCTCCTGGGCACCGAACTCGTTCGCGGGCACACCGACGACGACGAAGCCGTCTTTGCCGTACTTGTCGTAAATCGCCTGCAGCCCTTCGTACTGCGGCGTGTAGCCACACTGGCTGGCCACGTTGACCAGCAGGACCACCTTGCCTTTGTAGTCGGCGAGGTTCACTTCCTTGCCATCGATCTTCTTCATCTTGAAATTCAAAGCGGCGGGCACGGCGGCCTCCTTGTCGGCCCGCACGAGCGACGCACCGGCAAACAGCAGGCTGGCGGCACAGAGCAGGCGAATACCACGGTTGATCGCAGCACGCATCGGGGAATCTCCTTCGGTAGGACATCGAAACGCCCGCGGGAACGGTCCCCGGGTCGGCAGGTCAAATCATTCTATCCTGATGGGAAGACGATTCGTACCCGCCCCACTGGCTGCTTGGGAAAAACCGCAACCCGCCGTGCATCGCAACAGGCTGCTCAAGGGCCACGCATCGACCATCTTGTCGTGTGCCATTGGCTTTGCCAGTGCTCGTCGATCGTGAGAAAACGTGCGCCGACAGAGCGAGAGGCACACGGGGTTGGGCCGTTCCGAAACGATACAAGAATTCGCTATTCCTCGTTCTGAACGCGGCTGATATCGGCGGCGGTCAATTGACCATTGTGCAGCGCCGAGGCGACGAGTACCCCTGCGACCCCGATTTGCGCCAGCGACTCCAGATCGGCCACACTGCGGACACCTCCCCCGGTGATCAGTTCCAGTTCCGGCCAGCGTGTATGAATCGCCGTGACCAGCTCCAACCCGCGAATCCCTGCCGCCATGCCCACCCCCGCCAAGTCGAGGACCAGCAATCGCGACACCCCGAGTTCGACGGCCCGCGTGGCAATCTCCAGCGGATCGCCGGGCCAGAGAGGCGAGGTCGTCTTCGGTCGCCCCGCCACCAGATCGAGACTGAAGATCACGTTTCCCGTCCCGCAGGTGGCGAGGATTTCGCCGAGCAGCGCCGGGTCGCCGCACGATTCCAGGCCCACAATCGGCGTCGCCCCGATGGCGATCACCTGCTGCGCGGCGGCGACTGAATCGATTCCCGCATCGACCAGCGGCCGCCAGCCACGGGCAACCAGCTCGCTCCAGACTGTGGTGTTAGGCTTCCCGTCGACAATCGCATCAAGGTCGGCCAGATAGAGCTCGGCGAGGCCGAACGCAGACCGCAGCCCCAGCGCCACGGACGCGGGCTGCGCATTGCCAGCCAAGGGCGAGGCGATGGGGCGATACTCGTCGCGCCGTCCGCCACGTCCCAGCACCACCACGCCACGATACAGATCCAGAACAGGAATCACGCGCATCAGTTGCGACCTTCGACAAGCAGGAACGCCCACGAGTGTAGCGGAAGCCGTGAGGCTTCCCCCGGGCCACGCGAAACATGCCGCAGCCACGCCGGGGAAGCCTCACGGCTTCCGCTACGACGACCGACCGCGCGGCAGCAACCAGTCGTCCAGTTGCGCAAGCGCGGCAGCCTCGGCTCCCTGGACGAGTTGTTCGAGCACTTGCTTCAGCCGCCGGGTTTGCTCCGGTGACACCGTCAGCGCGCACTCTGGTTCGGGTTCATTGGGAACCAGCGCCCGATGAATCGCGGTCAGCAATTCTGGAAGGCCAACACCTGTCCGCGACGACACGCAGACCGCCCCATCAGGAATCGGCCGGAGTGCGGGGCGATCGCACTTGTGAGCCACGACCAGCACCGGGCCGCGCGTGTTGGCG
>JAIXZD010000426.1 GCA_027489895.1 Planctomycetaceae bacterium | reverse complement strand
GCCGGAAGCGTTAGCGCCCGGAAGTTTCGACCGCCCCCGCCAACACTCCACGCGAAAAGCTTCCGCAGCGACCGGCACCAGTGGCAGAGAACACCGAAAAACGAGGGGTGGTCCGACCACCAGGTGGTCGGATCGCGCAGCGACAGGAAGCCACACCTTCCGCAAACAACCGCCCAGAGAGGTTCTGAATGAAGGCGACGCGTTGTCGCCTGATTCGACGAAACGGTGCGTGTTTCGTAAGTGGCCGCACCGTCCCGCCGTTGGCATGCTTGCCCCGAAACGGTGCAAGCATGGCACGCCCGGAACTCTCATCGCGTCCTGAATTCACTTGAGAAGCGCGAAAGTCCGGCCCGATTTGGCCGTTCGCTTGGCCGGTGAAGATCGCCGCCGTACGATTTCATTGGCACGGATCAATTGACACAGCGTCGATCGCCGCCCGACCACTCGGTCCGGTGCGGTTCATCGGCCGTGAGTCGTCGTGCCGGACGGACTATGGGCTAGAGAATCGCAGCGGCGATTTTTGACGAGACGGACTCTCAGAGGAACAGGTATGCGCGCGCTTGGAAAACTGTTGGCCGTTCTCACGGCTGTGGTGACGATCGGCTGGTCAGTGGGCGCGTCCGCCCAAAGTTCGGCACCGCTGCTGGAACTCAAACAGGGCGACCATATCTGCATCATCGGCAATACGCTGGCCGAACGGTTGCAGCACGACGGCTGGCTGGAGACCTACCTCCACGCCAAGTTCCCCGAATATGGCCTCGTCATTCGCAACCTCGGTTACGCGGGCGACGAAATCAACGGCTTCCGCGATCCCAATGTCCGGATGCGGTCGATGAGCTTCGGCTCGCAGGATGAATGGCTCACCGGCAGCGCTCCGTGCCCGCAGCCCCAGAAGCTGTCGCCCCGCGACCAGGGCAAAGTCCGCGAGAACCGCTTCGAGCTGACCAACACCAAGGCCGACGTGATCCTCGCGTTCTATGGCTACGGCGAATCGTGGGCCGGGGAGGCCGGGCTGCCCGCGTTCAAGCAGAACGTCGAGGCGTTCATCAAGCATACGCTCGCCCAGAAGTACAACGGCAAGTCGGCTCCGAAGCTGGTGCTGATCTCGTCGATCCCGTTCGAGAAGCTGGCCGACGTCAATCTGCCGGGTCAGGCTCACGTCGATGCCGTCAACGCACGCCTCGCCCTCTACTCCCAGGCGATGGGCGAAGTGGCCAAGGCGAACAATGTTCCGTTTGTCGACCTCTTCAGCCTGCTCAAAGCGAAAGGTCCCTCGGCCCAGCCGCTGACGATCAACGGCATTCACATCACCGAAGAGGGTGGCAAGCAGGTCGGTGCGGTCGTCGTCGGCACGCTGTTGGGTGGCCTCGCGACCAGCCCTCATGAAGCGGCGCTCAACAAGGCCGTTCGCGAGAAGAACTTCTTCTGGTTCAATCGCTACCGCGTGACGGATGGCTACTCGACGTATGGAGACCGCGCGTTCCTCAAGTTCGGTGAAGGGACCGCAGGCTACGGCGAAGGGCTGTCGAACTACTCGGTCGGTCAGCGCGAACTCGATGTGCTCGACGTGTTGACGAGCAATCGCGACGCGGTCGTCTGGTCGGTGGCCAAGGGAAAACCGGTCGCAGCCGACGACAAGAACCTGCCCGAGTTCATCCCGGTCATCACGAACAAGCCGGGCACGCTCCCCAATGGCGAGCATCTGTTCCTGACGGGCGAGGAAGCGATCTCGAAGATGACGGTTCACTCGCAGATGCAGGTGAATCTGTTTGCCGATGAAGCGATGTTCCCGGAACTGGTCAACCCCGTGCAGATGGCGTTCGACCCGAAGGGCCGATTGTGGGTCGCCACCTGGCCGACCTACCCGCACTGGCAGCCCACGAAGCCGATGAACGACAGCCTGCTCATTCTGGAAGACACGAATGGCGACGGGAAAGCCGATGTCTGCAAGACGTTTGCGGGCGATCTGCACAACCCGACCGGGTTCGAGTTCTGGAACGGCGGCGTGTTTGTCGCCCAGGGGCCGGACCTGTTGTTCCTCAAGGACACCAACGGCGACGACAAGTACGACGTCAAGCAGCGCGTGGCCCACGGCGTCGATACCGCCGACACCCACCATACGATCAACAGCTTTGTGATTGATCCGGGGGGAGCGCTCTACATGCAGGAGGGGACGTTCCACCACTCGCAGGTGGAAACGGCCTGGGGGCCGACCCGTCGGCTCGCCAATGGCGGGCTGTTCCGCTACGAGCCGCGCGCTCAGAAGTTCGATGTCTACGTCTCGTTCGGGTTTGCCAACCCGCATGGCCACGTGTTCGATCGCTGGGGCCAGGACATCGTCTGGGACGGCACCGGCTCGCAGCCCTACCACGCGGTCCTTTTCTCGGGCGACCTCGATTACCCCAACAAGCATGCCCGCCCGCCGCAGGTCTACCAGCAGCGGACGCGTCCCTGCTCGGGGACCGAAGTGCTTTCGAGCAGTCATTTCCCCGAAGAGCTGCGCGGCAACCTGCTCGTGCTGAATGTGATCGGCTTCCAGGGCATCTTGAACTACAAGGTGGAAGACAACGAATCGAGCTTCAAGGCGGTCGAGCAGGAGGCGATGCTCTCGTCGACCGACCCGAACTTCCGCCCGGGCGACATCGAAGTCGGTGCCGATGGCGCGGTCTACTTTGTCGACTGGCAGAACCCGATCATCGGCCACATGCAGCACAACCTGCGTGACCCGAGTCGCGACAAGACGCACGGCCGGGTTTATCGCGTGACGGCCAAGGGGCGCGATCTGGTCAAGCCGGTGGCGATCGCCGGACAGCCGATTCCCGCCCTGCTGGCGGCACTCAAATCGCCGGACGATCGCGTTCGTCACCGGGCCCGGCTGGAGCTGTCGGCCCGCCCGACGGCGGACGTCATCGCGGCCGCGAAGTCGTGGCTGGCTGGTCTCGACCGGGCCGATGCCGAGTTCGAGCACCACCGTCTGGAAGGGCTGTGGCTGTCGCAGGCGCACAACGTCGTCGACCTGCCGCTGCTGAAGGAAGTGCTCGCCTCGCCCGACTTCCGGGCGCGGGCGGCGGCAATTCGCGTGCTGGTCGCCTGGCGCGATCGGGTGCCCGAAGTGCTCGACCTGCTGCAGGCCGGCGTCAATGACGAGCAGGGCCGGGTGCGGTTGATCGCGCTCTGGGGCCTGAGCTTCTTCCACGGGGAGGCCGCGGTGAAGGCGTCGGAGATCGCGGTCGAGTCGCTCGTACATCCGCAGGACCCGTTCCACAAGCTGGTGCTCGAAGAGACCACGAAGACCCTCGACGCGCGGATGAAGAAATAGGCGCTGCGCGAAGGCAAAGGGAAAAGGGAAAAAGGGAACAAGGCAAAGGAGGGTGTGCCTGCGTCGCGTGGGGCATCCGCTTGTGCCTTGTTCGCTCGTCGTGAGAGTGTGCTTCAGGCGAGCCGATCCTGTGAGGGGTCGGTGCTTGAGCTGCGCCTGGTCAGGGAGCTCCTCTGTTGCAATGGGGGAACAACCGACGCGAATCGAATATCTGAATCAAACTCATTGGTCAAAACGGGGTGAAGGCGGGGATGGTCATGGTGCGCGGGGTGGTGTTTGGTTCGCTGGTTGGTCTGCTGGTCTGCCTGGGAAGTGGCGTCGCGTCGGCCCAGGAGAGCGCGGTTGGTCCGCTACTGAAGCTGTTTCAAAGCGGCAAATTGCCGCCCGAACGGCAGGGGACCGTGTTCGAGATGATCTGCAATCGCGGGAACAGTAACGACCTGCGGATCGTGCTCGACCGCGCGATCGACCCGATGGGGTTCCAGCCCGAGCTGCGGCTGAAATC
>JAIXZD010000157.1 GCA_027489895.1 Planctomycetaceae bacterium | reverse complement strand
GAGCAGGGCGTTCCCTCGATGCCGCCGAAGAAGCAGCTCGCAGCGGAAGAGATTGCCGCGCTGGAGCAGTGGATCAAGGACGGGGCGGTCTGGCCCAAGGCCAAGGTCCCCGCTTCGTTTGGGAAGGAATCGAGCGAGTATGCGCGGCTCCGCAAGGAGCACTGGGCCTGGCAGCCGCTGACGATTCCCGCGGCGCCGACCGTCGCGCAGCCTGCGTGGGTCCAGGACCCGATTGACCTGTTTGTGTTGTCGCAACTCGACAAGCAGGGCCTGGCGCCGGTGGCCGATGCCTCGCGTGGAAACCTGATTCGGCGCGTCACGTTCGACCTGACCGGCCTTCCGCCCACGGTGGAAGAAACGGCAGCGTTCGAGGCGGACACTGCGGCCAATGCGTTTGAGAAAGTCGTCGACCGGCTGCTGGCCTCGCCTGCGTTTGGCGAACGCTGGGGCCGACATTGGCTTGATGTCGCCCGGTATGGCGAGTCGACGGGATCGGCGAGAAATCTGCCCTATCCGCATGCGTGGCGCTACCGCGACTACGTCATAAACTCGTTTAACGCGGACAAGCCGTACGACCAGTTCGTGCGGGAACAGATCGCGGGTGACCTGCTGCCGTACAACAGCGATGCTCAGCGGAATGAACAGCTGATCGCGACGGGATTCCTCGCCCTGGGCGTGAAGGACGTCAATCAGCGGTTCAAGGTCCGGTTCGTCATGGACAACATCGACGAACAGATCGACACCGTCACGAAGTCGATCCTGGCGATCTCTGTGAGCTGCGCCCGCTGCCACGATCACAAATTCGACCCGATCTCGCAGAGCGAGTACTACGGCCTCGCCGGAATCTTCCACAGCACCGACCATTGCTCGGGACTGCGGAACAAGATGGGCGGCGGCGGGCTGGATTACTACGACACGGCGATGCTGATTCCTCTGGCGGGTGATGCGGCCGCAGCCCCGGCGGACCTCGACGAGAAGATCAAGGCGGCGGAAGTGAAACTCGAAGAGGCGCGCAAAGTGTTCGTGGCTCTGCGCGACAGCAAGGAGGGCGAAGAGAAAGCGCCCAACGGTCGCCCGAAGCGGCAGGTCGCCCGTCAGAAGATGAACCGTGCCCAGGCCGAACTGAACGCGCTGAAGGACCCTGCGGCGCGTGGCGCGGTGACGTTGGGCGTGCGCGACAGCAAGGAGATTGGCGATACGGAAGTCCGGATTCGCGGCGAGGCCGAGAAGCTGGGCCCCGTCGTGCCGCGTGGCTTCCCCAAGTTGGTCGAACCGGAGGGCACACCGGCGATTCCCGCCGACGAGAGTGGCCGCCTGCAACTGGCGCAGTGGATGACGGATGCCCGGAATCCGCTGGCTTCGCGTGTCATTGTCAACCGCGTCTGGCAGCACTTGTTCGGCCAGGGGATCGTGCTGACGGTCGACAACTTTGGGGTGACCGGCCAGCCGCCGACGCACCCGGATCTGCTCGACCATCTCGCTCAGCGGCTGATCGCCGAGAACTGGTCGTTGAAGAAGCTGATTCGTGGGGTGGTGTTGTCGCATAGCTATCGCCTCGGAACGGAGGCGACGCCGACGCATCTCGAGAAGGATCCGGCGAACCGGTTCGTCTGGCGGCATACCCCGCGAAGGCTGGACGCGGAAGAACTGCGGGATGCGATGCTCACGGCTGCGGGGCGGATCAACGCTGCTGCGGCGGAGGGTTCGCCAGCGAAGGCTCTGCCGGTAGTCGAAGTGCGCAACAACGGACCGGAAGCCCAGAAGCTGCTGGAAGCGGCGAACGCGAGCCTCAACCGCAGTGTCTACCTGCCGTTGCTGCGGGGGATTACTCCGGTGTCTCTGGAAGTGTTCGACTTTGCCGAACAGGACCTGGTGACCGGCCAGCGGGAAAACACGGTGGTGGCGCCTCAGTCGCTCTACCTGCTGAATGATCCGTTCGTCCGGCGGCAGTCGCTGTCGGCCGCACAGCGGGTGCTTGGCGAAACCCTGGCCGATGACCGTGCCCGGCTGTCGCGTCTGTATCAGCTCATTCTCGGTCGACCGGCTAACACGGCCGAACTGGGGCGAGCCGAGCAGTTCCTGACCGACTTCGCTCAGCAGGCCAGCGCGTCGCTGACCTTTGCGACTCCGGAACCAAAAGCAGATGCCGAGAGTGCGGCGAAGACGGAAGTGGCTGTGGCAGATCCCGCCGCAACGGGTGGAGCTGGTACTGGAACGGGCACAGGCGGGACCGGGACGGCCACCGCCCTTCCGCCGAATCCCGACGATGTCGAACAGACGGAACTGGCTCCCAAGGCGGACGAGGTGCTTCCGGCCAGTCCGGTCGAAGCGGCCTGGGCGAGCCTCGCGCAAGCACTGTTTGGCTCGGCCGAGTTCCGGCATCTCAAGTAACCCGTGTCTCCATTCAAACGCACTCACTCCGGCTGCGGCCGGTGGCTTCTCCCAGGATCACTACAGGAACAGGTGCTTGTCATGTCGTTGAATCGTTCGCTGAATGGAGTCGGATCGGCTCCGGTGTCCCGTCGCCAGGCCTTGAAATCGGCCGGTGCCGGGTTCGGATACATGGCGCTGGCGGGGATGCTGGCGGCCCAGGCACAGAAGTCGGCCCGGGCTGCCTCTGCCGATGCCCTGAGGCCATTGGCCGCGAGAGCACCGCACTTCACGCCCAAGGCGAAGCGGATCATCTTCCTGTTCATGGAAGGCTGCATCTCGCAGATGGATACATTCGAGTACAAGCCGGTCCTGCAGGCGAGCGATGGCAAGGTCGGTCCCGGTGGCGGGGTCCTGACGGCGTCGAAGTTCAAGTTCCAGCAGCATGGCCAGACGGGAACCTGGATGTCGGAACTGCTGCCAAACATGGCGCGGCATGTCGACAAGTTCTGCTGGCTGCGCGGGCTGCACACGGATACTCCCGCGCATCCGCAGGCGGTCATTCAGTTGCATACCGGCGCCTCGATTGCATCCCTCACGCGGCCTTCGATGGGAGCGTGGCTGCTGTACGGACTGGGGACGGAAAACGAAGACCTGCCGGGTTACGTCACGATCAATCCGCCGCCCAACTTCGGTGGCGCGGTGAACTATGGCAGCGCATTTCTGCCCGCCCATTATCAGGGGACGAAGATCAACGATGTGGGGCAGGTCGCCAATCTCAAGGCGGAGCTGCCCACGGCGCTGCAGCGTCGGCAGATCGACCTGATCCAGGCGATGAACCGCGATTTCGCGGGTCAACCGGGCGCTCCCGAGGCGGTCGACGGCGTGATCCAGTCGTACGAACTGGCGTTCAAGATGCAGGGGAACGTGCCGGAACTGCTCGATCTGTCGCGCGAGCCGCAGGCTGTGCTGGATGCCTATGGCGTCAAGGATGGAGCTGGGGGCAGCTTCGCCCGGCAGTGCCTCATGGCGCGTCGGCTGTGCGAGGCGGGGGTGCGATTCATCGAGGTCCGACAGGGCGGCTGGGACCACCACAACAACCTGCACAAGGGGCTGATCCAGAACTGCGGTAATGTCGACCAGTCGGTGGCTGCCCTGCTCGACGATCTTGGCCAGCGAGGGCTGCTCGATGACACGCTCGTGCTGTTCGGCAGCGAGTTTGGTCGGCTGCCCACGGCCCAGGGGGAAGATGGCCGCGACCACAATATCACGGGGTATGCGATGTGGCTGGCGGGCGCGGGTGTGAAGCAGGGGTTCAACTACGGCGCAACGGACGACGTCGGTTTGCACGCCGTCGAGGGCCGCATGCACACCACCGACCTGCACGCGACGCTGCTGGCGGCGATGGGGCTGGACCACGAACAGTTGACCTATCGATACGGCGGCCGCGACTTCCGTCTGACGGATGTCGCTGGGCATGTCGTCCAGGACATTTTTGCCTGAGGTGTGTTGCGGTCGAAGTCTTTCGATCTGGTGAGCAGGTGAAGGAAGGGAGCGGGGAGAAATGGAGCGGGAAATCATGGTGATAAACGCAATGCGCTGCGATAGGCGGGGCCTGTCGGGACTTGGCGGGGAGTGGTGTTGTTGTGGTTCACATCGCCAGACCCGTTCTTTCCCTGTGATCCATTGTCCCGCCCGGCGAAACATATCGATCCGGCGGAGCATGCCACCAAGGACTGTTTCCCATGAACGTTGTGACTGAAAACCCCGTCGAGTTGTTCCCGTCTGCTGTCATTGGACGGGACATTGTTGACCGAATGCGATCGCGGCTGCCGCGTAACGGACGCGTGGATGTCCGGCTGCGAGGAACCACGCTCGTGCTGACTGGCGAAGTGACGTCGTACTACGACAAGCAGATGTCTCAGGAGGTCGCCCGGCGCGTTCCCGGCGTGGATCGGATTCTGAATCTGCTGGTCGTC
>JAIXZD010000187.1 GCA_027489895.1 Planctomycetaceae bacterium | reverse complement strand
CGCCATTCACCCGCGTAGTAAATCCGCATGCTCACGTATCCAACTTCAGAAGGCTGTGTTTGCCGACGAGACAGGTCCAGATCGAATTCCCACGCCGGTCCCCGTTCGAGCGAACTCCGATCATCGCGCCGTGTCCTTCCGGGGTAAAGCGACTCGAAGGCGAGACCCGTCTGGCGAATCGCCCCTGTCTGGGAGTGCGGTTGATTTCGATTGCTGCGTTGGTTGACGCGAGCAGGAGTCGCTCAGCCTCCGGGCGCGAACGCTTCCGGCTCCCTTGAGTTCGACAGTTGCCCCATGATCGGCGACTGCACCCTGAGTCACTCTGTGGCGTGGCTTGGCGACGTTTCACCTGTGATTGCCTACAATGAGATCAGGGCATGGGGCTCGTTTTTGAAGCCGAGGCAGGTGATGTCAGAAGCCGTCTTCCATCTCACGGATCGAATCACCCTGATTCCGGTCATTCATGGCTCGGGGGATATGGCGATCGAAGTACGGCGGAGGCTGCTCGCGGGAGACTTCGACTGTCTGGCCGTGCCGTTGCCGGAGAATTTTCAAAGCGCGGTCGAATCGGCCGTCGTCGAACTGCCGCGAATCGCAGCGGTGGTGCAGCGGGAGCGGCGGGAAGACTGGTCGAATGCGTCTGGGTTCGACGGGTCGGGCGAAGAAACGGATGACAGCCCGGACGACATGGGCCGGGTCAGCTCCGTGCCGATCGATCCCTGTCAGCCGGTGATCGCCGCGCTGCGGTGGGCGCTGGAAGAGCGTCTGCCTCGTGCGTTCATCGACCTGCCGACCAATGCGTATCGAGCCGAGTCGATCACCACGCCCGATGCCTATGCCCTGAAGCTGGTCGCTCATTCCCGGTTTTCTGCGGCGGTTTTGCCGACGATCCCTCTGCCCCGGCAGCCGCTGCATTGGCGACGGATCGCGTACATGGCGAGCCGGCTGCACGAGCTGGCCCGGTTTCACCAGCGGATCGTGGTCCTCTGTGCCTATTGGGAATGGCCGTGGCTCCGGGATGCCTTTCGCGCGGTGTCCCCTCAGGCGACCCAGGCGGACGCCGCGACCGCAATCGATTGGACGGGCCTCGATCGCGAGCCGGACGATGTCGAGCCGGTGAGAGCGTATCCCGTTGCACCGCGGACGTACCAGTTCGCGCTGGGGGAGTTGCCCTTTATCACAGGCCTCTACGAGCGGGCGCGGAGTGAACTCGAGGCCGATGAAAACCTGTCGATCGACGGTGTCAAAGAGCTGCTGCTTGCCGCACGCGAAAAGTACCAGGCGACGCATGGGAAGCGTGCGCGGACGTTCACGCCTCAGGTGCTCCGGCTGTACCTCAAGTATGTGCGGAACCTCAGCCTGATCGAGCGGCGGTTCACGCCCGACCTGTACACGCTGATCACCGCGGCCCGGCAGATCATGGGGGACCAGTTCGCCATCGCTCTGGCGGAAACATCGCGGGAGTATCCGGTGTCGGCCGAGGCGGCGTCCCACTTGGTCGATGAGCAGGCGATCGAGTTCGGCGTTGATCGGGCCCTGCTTCCAGATGGTGATGTCGTCCGCGTCGACAATCGGCTGGCCGGCCCACCGCTCGTGTGGCGATCGTTGCAGCTCAATACGCGTCCCACCCGAGCCGAGCAGCAGAAGTGGGACATGCAGTGGAACCCCTACATGCAGTGCAGTTGGCCGCCGGAAGATGCGGTCATCGAGCGGTTCCGGACGCACCTTAAAGACAAGGCACTTGCCCTTCTGGGGACGGACCTCGCGCGGACGGAGAAATTCACGTCGAGCCTGATGGATGGTCTCGACATCCGCGAAACGCTGCGGAACTGGCATACGGGAGAGCTGTATGTCAAAAACTGTCCGCCTGCTCGTGGCCATCTCGATTGCGTGGCGATGCTGTTCGATTCCCCGGCCGATCCAAGGGACTATCCCTGGCGGACGACGTGGATCGCCGAACATCACGACGAATCGACACTCGCCCTGTTCGCCACGGATTTCCACAGCGAACTGGTCGGCCCGGGGATCGGTGTCGCGACGTATGGCGGGGCGCTGTTCCTGTTTCCGCCCCGGCCGGTCGTTGATATCTGGACCGATCCGCGGCTCGATTTTACGACGACGCTCGAAGAGCGGTTACTGGCGGGGGGCTGCCTCAATTCGACCGGTCGGTATGTCGCCGTGTTGAGCGATGCCCCTCCTGGGGCCGGGTTCCGGCGGATGGCCAAGCGATTCGGAAAGAAACTGATTCATATCCCCCTGGCCCACTTCAGCGCGCAGATGGTGCAGCAGTTGCGACTGGTGCACGTGCTGAATGGTCGCCAGGTGCGGAGTTATGCCGCACGGTTTATTCGGAAGGCGTGATTGGCGACAGGGCTTCAGTGCGGTTCATGAGTTAACACCGCGCAGTGCGTCTCGATCCACCGACTCCTGACAGAGTCGGCTCGCCTGATATCTCACGTGTAAGATCAACACCATGACTGCCTCACTTGTCTCCGAACCGCTCGATATTGCCTCCATTCGCGCGGATTTTCCGATCCTGCAGAAAATCCTTCCGGAGGGGCAGCCGCTGGTCTACCTCGACAATGCGGCGACGGCCCAGAAGCCGCGTGCCGTGATCGACAAGCTGGTCGAAGTGTTCGAGGGGTACAACGCGAACGCGAACCGGGCGGCGCATACGCTGGCGGCGATGATCGATCTGGAGCTCGATGCCGCGCGGTCCAAGGTGGCGGCGCTGCTCAACGCCCGCTCGACCGATGAGGTGATCTTCACACCCGGAACGACGGCCGGTCTCAACATGCTCGCCTGGGGCTGGGCGCGGAAGTTTTTGAAACCGGGTGATGAACTGGTCATCAGCCTGATGGAGCATCACGCGAACTTCGTTCCCTGGCAGCAGGCGGCGCTGGCGACGGGTGCGACGCTCAAGTTCTTTCCGCTGACGCCCGATGGTCGGCTCGACCTCGATCGACTGTCGGAGACAATCACCCCGCAAACGCGCCTGGTCGCGCTGACGGCGATGTCGAACGTGCTGGGGACGATCAACCCGATCGCGGCGATTGCGGCCCGTGTTCGCGAGGTGGGCGCGGTCTTCGTGGTCGACGGGGCCCAGAGCGTGCCGCATGGTCCGGTCGATGTGCAGAATCCGGACATTGATTTCCTCGTCTTCTCGGCCCACAAGATATACGGGCCGACGGGCGTCGGGGTGCTGTACGGCAAGGAGTCTCGGCTGCGTGAACTGGAGCCTTCGATCTTCGGCGGGAACATGATCCGCTCGGTGCGGGTCGATGGTTCGGAGTGGGCCGACCTGCCCGCCCGGTTCGAGGCGGGAACCCCGGCGATTGCGGAAGCGATTGCGCTCGGAACGGCGATCGACTATGTCCAGGCGATTGGGCTGGATCGGATCGCCGCGCATGAACGCATGCTGACCGAGCGGGCTTACGCGGGGCTGTCGGAGATTGACGGCCTGCGCATCCTGGGGCCTGCGGTCGCGCATCGCGGCGCGATCCTGGCGTTCACGGTCGAGGGCGTCCATCCGCGCGACCTCGGGGAACTGCTCGACCAGCAGCGCGGCATCGCGATTCGTGTCGGTCACCACTGCGCGATGCCGCTGCATGAATCGCTGGGGCTGGCGTCCTCGGCCCGGGCGAGCTTTGCCGTCTACAACACGCGGGATGAAGCCGATGCGCTGGTGAATGGGGTGGCCCGGGCGGTGAAGTCGCTGCGTCGCAAACGGAGCTAAACGATGCGGACATGTTTTGCCGTCTTCGCTCTGGCGGGTGGACTGGTGGTGCTGGGTGCCGCCCCGGTTCAGGCCGAGCCACGATTCGTGGGGGCGCGGGTCAACGGGGATGCGGTTTCGGGACCAGAGATCACCGACTGGCAGGACGGCAACGTCCGCCCGAAGCTCGACGGCAAGGAGTTGTTCGAGGCCTCGAATCCGATTCGCTGGGTTCGCGATACGAGTCTGCCGTTCGACGCGAATCCCACCGCGTTCGTCGAGTTCTACGGTGGCGATCGGCTGGCAGGCACAGTGATCGCCGGGTACACGGGCCAGGAAACGCTTTGGTGGCGGCAACCGCCGCACGTCGGCTTCACCCCGGCCGCAAAACTGGATTGGGTCGATGCTTCGCGACCTGAAGGCCTGAGGCTGCAGACACGATGGCTGAAGCGCGTTGTCTGGCGTCCCCGCGATGACACACGGTATGCCCCAGGAACCGCGTTTTTTCGGGATGGCAGCCAGGCGACGTTTCGCGCGGCCCGCTGGCTGGAATCGGGCGTGCGGTTGCTGGTCGACTCCGAAAGCCGGGAGGTGGCGTACAGCGATCTCGCCGAGCTGCATCTGCCCCGCCTCGATTCCTGGCCCGCCTGGTGGGAACAGGTGGCCGTCTTGACTCCCAACTCCGAGGCACCGGGGGCGATTGCCCAGTTCGAGACAATCGACGGATCACGTCTGACCACCTCCAACGCCCGAACCACGCCCCTCTCCCGGGGCGGTGGCAACCCCGAGCACTGGTACAGTCTGATTCAACCGGCCTGGTCTCTTGATCCACTGTTTGTCGCGCATCGCACGATTCATACCCGGCGGTACTTCGCGATTCACGAAGTCCCGCTCTCCGCGCTCGAGCCGACGCGAATCGTCCAGCGGGCGACGTTGGCCAGCCTGGGTGAGCCAAGAATCGACCGAACGGTAAACGGACTCTGGCCCGCCTCGAACGGAAGGCCGTTGGGTTGGAGTCTGGGGGTGCATGCCTTCAGCGAAGTGGAGTACGAACGGCCGAATCTGCCGGGCACGTTCCGCGCCGTGTGCGGGTTGGATCAGTCCGTGGGAACGGGGGGCTGCGTGCGGCCGGCCATCACCTTGGGAACCGCGGGCAGTAATGCTGAAACGCGGAACGATGCGGCGATGACCGGGCCAGTGCTGATCGGCTCGCCCAGTCTGCATGACAGCGGACCGCTTGCGCTCCCGCAGTCGCCGGGTGGACGCATGAGCCTGGTCGTGGACCCGGTCCTCGAGGAGCTACCCCCAGGAGCCGACCCACTGGAAATCCGGGACCTGGCGAACTGGGGGGAACCGCTGTTCACGCTCGATCCGCTCGCCTGCCGCCAGGAGATCGCGAAATACGAGTCCCGCGCCGTCTCGGCCTGGGACGGCTGGACGCTCGACCGGTCCAGCAGTTCCGCACTGAAGCTGGCGACACAGTCCGACCCTGGTGATCCGCGAACGCGTCGATACTGGCTCGATGTCTCGGCCCCAGGCAGCGTGATCCGCCTGACCCGTCGTCTGGCAATCGAGCCTCGGCACCGCTGGCTGCTGGTCAGTTGCAATCGATTCGAGAAACAGACCGAGCCGAGCGTTATTCAGGTGCTGATCGATGGTCGCGCGGTCGCGGAGTTCGAAGTGCCGCTGCGGCATGCGTGGCAGGAAGCGGCTCCGGTCCTTATTCCCGTCGATCGGTTCGCAGGGCGAACGGTCGAAATCGAGCTGGTTCAGTTTTCCGAGAGCGCGGCCTCGCGTGTGGAATGGCGCGCGATCCAGTTGACCGATCGCGACCCGCAGCGCGTGGCCGTGTTTGAAGATGAGCCAGACATTGCCGACCAACTGGCCCTGGGGCAGGGCCTGCTTGCGGTGAGCGAGGAAAAGCCCTGGTCGGGAACCAGTTGCCTAAGGCTCGCTCCGGGAGAACGCGAATCGGCCACGTTCCTCACGACGGCCGAAACTCCGCAGGGGATCGCGATTCGCGGGACGCCCAAATTGGGTGAGTACCGCTTCGTCCGCTTTGCGTGGCGAAAAACAGGCGGAAAATCGATCGCGATCCACTTCGCACGCGAGGGGGCCTTTCCGCCCCCCGATACCAGCGAACCCAGACTGGCACTGCGATACCACATCGGTCGGCTGGGACAACTCGACTACGGGAACGGGCTGAAGATTAAAGACGCCCCCAACGAAAACTGGGAGGTGGTCACGCGCGATCTGTTTGCTGATTTCGGCGATGTGAACCTCTCGGGAATGCGGCTCACCTGTGCTGACGGCGAGTCGGCCTGGTTCGATCACCTCTACTTCGCCCGTCGCCAGGAAGATTTCGAGAGCGTCGATCCCGGCCGTCAAAAGCGAACCGATCCGCTGCAGACCGCCAGCGACGAGGTGAAGCGCGATCTCCTGGACTGGACCTACGAACCCACCCGGTTCACCGAACTGATTTCCCAGACGGCGCCACGGTGGTCGAGCTCGAAAATCGGCGAGGGACTGCGATTGTGGAAGCAGTTCAAGGGTCGCGAGCGGGTCCTGCAGACGCATCCGGTCGACCCCAAGACACCGTGCGTGCTGCGGTCGGCGGTCACGCTGCCGGAGGGCAAAGCGACCAGACTCAAACTCGCGGTCACGCAGTTCAATCCCGAAAGCGACTGGCTGCTCAAGGTGAAGGTTGCGGGTGAGTTCGTCCACGAACAGCTCATCAACGCCGCGCTGACGAAGAACGAGTGGGCGGAGATTGAGGTCGATCTGTCGAAGTACGCCGGTCAGACGGTCCCCGTGGAACTCCACCATCACCCGAACAACTGGTCGTTCGAGACGGGTTATTGGGCGCGGATTGCCTTGGAGTGAAATGCGCTACGAGTTCGCCCGCTGACGCTGTTCACGCGGCGGCTTCGGCTCGTTTGCGTGGACTCGCCTTCGTCCGGGGTTGATCGAAGCAGGATTGAGAGTCGGGGGAAGCCTCACGGCTTCCGCTACGACAACGCGGGCGCCGCGTCCTGCGGTTGTCGGTCCCTACTTCTCCAGGTCTGCGGGGAGTTCCGCCAGCGGAGTCAGTTCGAGCAGATCGGTCTGGTACCACTGTTTCTCGGCGACCACTGTTCGTGCGGGGTTTTGAAACCGGTAGCCCGCGACGTGCCGGGCGTATTGGTGTCCTTCGGCGGTTTCGGTCCAGTCGCTGAAGACGTGGCGGGTGTCGGTGTAGTCGATCGCCAGAAGCCGCATCGTTCCCGCGTCGAACCAGAGGTCGACCGGCTCTTTCGTCGCCTTCGCAGCCCGTAACCCCACGGCCCGTTGACCAGCGATCATCGTCTCGGGCAGCGTGGTCAGTTCGGCTTCGGGGGCCAGCAGCAGCCGCAGGCTCCAGGCCCAGCAGAGGACGCGGACTTTGTCTTTGTCGCGCTTCTTGGTCCCCAACCACATGTTCTTGCCGATCTCAATGACCGACGTGCGGTTCCCCGGCTCGTTCTCCGTGGGGACGGCGGCAGGTTGAGATTGAATGAGCACGCGCTCGCGCAGCCGGAACTTCGAGAGCAGCTTGGGCTCGCCGCCCGCTCGGCCAATCACCTTGGTAAGCAGGTCCTGGGTTGCGTCGTCTGCCCGTACCGGCTGAGGCAGGCAAAGCACAACGGTTGCCAGCAACGCCAGGCAGACTTCGCGTCGAGAGATTCGAAACATGGCCGTCAGTCCGCGTGGGGTGATGTGGGATCGATCTGACGGGAAGGTGATTTCCACGTCACCGAGGATAGCGGCGTTCGGAACTCTCACGAGTTCCGCTACGAGGCAGTTCGCTTGGGGCGTGCGAGCTGCCTAGCTGTTGAGGGCGAGCACCTTATCCATCTGCTGGGAGAGTTGTTCCAGCCGGGTGCGATCGCCACCGGGCATTTCCGCGGTGCCCCACCCGGTGAAGCCGATTTCGTCGAGCGCCTTGAGCACTTCGGGCCAGTTGACGTTGCCCGCCCCCAAGTCGCGCACAAAGCCCGCGTAGGGGCCTTTCTTGTTCGCTTCGTCGGTGCTGTATTCCTTGATATCGAGCTTGCCGATGCGCTTACCGAGAATGCGAATCCATTGCTCGGGCCAACCAAACGCGACGACGTTGCCAATGTCGAAGTACGAACCGACCCAGGGGCTTTCGAATTCGTCGATGTATCGTGCTGTTTCGAGCGGGCTGAGCAGGAACTTGTTCCACACGTTCTCGAACAGGATCTTGATCTCGAGTTCTTTGGCGAGGGGCAGCACCTTGCGGATCGCCTCCTGGGACCGCGCGTAGCAGTCGGCGTACGAAACATCTTTATTGACCACACCCGGCACCAGCAGCACCGTCGTGCCGCCATAGGCTTTGGAATCGCGGATTGACGTTTCCAGCCCCTTGATTCCCTCGGTGCGGACCTTTTCGTCCGGGTGCGACAGCGGCTGGCTCCAGTGGACATAGTCGACGACGCCATGGACGATCAGCCCCGAGGCCTTCTGGGCCTCGTTCACTTCCTCGATGTTGGCGGGCTTGTCCATGTCGATGCCGTCGTAGCCCAGACCTTTGAGCAGCTTGAACAGCTCCACGAACGGCAGCTTCTCGCCCACCATGCTGTACTTGACCGCTTTTTTGAACTTGCGGGCGGGAGCCTCGGCGGCGTGCACCGTCCGAGTGGGCGCGTCGAGGGAGAGAGCAGACACCGCGGCGGCGGTCCCGGCAGCGGTGGCAAGCAGACTGCGACGCGAGAGGGAGCTTTGGTCGGACATGTACAGGATCCCGGTTGGGTGTGAGCTCGGAACAGGGGCAAAGGCCGGTAGTGCGGGCGGTCGAACAGGGGACGCGCCTGCGCGAGGCTGAGCGAATCGCCAACTTTCGATATGATACCGGAACCGGTCCGCAGCGTCAGCGATCCGGTCGCTTCGATCTCAGCCGACACTGGAGTCACCATGCCAGATCCGTTTACTCCTGTCTCGCGCCGTCAAATCCTGACCCTGACCGCAGCGGCCTGGGTGGCTGGCACCACACGTCGTCTCGCCGCGGAAACGGCGCCCCTCACCGCCGATCAACTCGTGAGCGGCAAATCGGCCGAACTCAAGGTGATTGAGTCATCCCCCATCGTGCTTGAAACCCCGCTGTCGCGGCTCGCCTCCAGTCAGATCACTCCGGTTTCGCACCTGTTCGTGCGAAACAACCAGGACCTGGAGGGCGCCAACACCACAGCGGCACTCGATGCCGCGAACTGGACGCTCGACGTGGCTGCGGACGAGGGACCGGTTCGCAAACTGTCGCTGGCGGCCTTGCAGTCGCTGCCGCAAACGACGGTCCAGATGGTGCTGCAATGTTCGGGGAACAGCCGGTATCGGTTTGCCGAGACGAGTCCCGTCAAGGGGACCCCGTGGGGTGATGGCGGGGTGGGGAATGTCGAGTTCGGGGGCGTGAGACTCTCGACGGTGCTGGCCCATCTCAAGGTGCAGATTCCCGGAACAACCACGTATCTCCTTGCTCAGGGTCAGGACAAACCGAAGCCGGGCAAGGACGACTTCGAGCACAGCCTGCCCATTGGCGATGTGCTGGGCCGGTCGATTCTGGCCACCACGCTCAATGGCCAGCCGATCCCCGCGATCCATGGCGGCCCGTTGCGACTGATCACGCCGGGCTATTTTGGGACGATGCAGGTGAAGTGGCTCAGCCGGATTGGCTTCACGTCGGAAGAATCGGCCAACGACTACCATGCCTCGAAGTACCGGATGCCACTGGGCCGTCTCACACCGGGCAGCGACTATACGTATGCCCGGGCCAACAGCCGGGCGGGCTGGAAGATGAACATCAAAAGCCTGGTGCTGCTCGATGCCGATGCGAGGTTTCCCGTCGATCGAGAGGTCACGCTTTCGGGGGTGGCCTTCAACGATGGGGCCTGCCCGATCGAAACGGTGCTGATCTCGCTGGATCGGGGCATGTCGTGGCGGCCCGTTCCGCTGGAGCGTCCGGAGTCGGCATATGCGTGGAGCCGGTGGACTTGGAAGACAGAGCTTCCCGTCGGGCCACACGAGGTATGGAGCCGGGCGATCGACGAGATGGGTCGGTCGCAGCCGATTGATGGAGCCCGAATCTGGAATCCGGCCGGGTATGAGTTCAATGCGGTGGACCGGAAGCGGTTCGTGGTGAGTTGATCGAGCGAGCATCGGCGGCGTGTCGGGACGGGGATGCGTGACGAATTGCAGGAGCGACGAATGAAGGCAGAGTTGACGTTGGAAGGCGTGTGCAAGTCGTTCGAAACCCCCGGCGGCCTGCTGACGATTCTCGACGGGGTCGACCTGTCGCTGTCTCGCGGCGATGCCGTCGCGATCACCGGCCCCTCGGGCGTCGGGAAGAGTACGCTGCTGTACCTGATCGGTGGACTGGAGCCGCCGAGCTCCGGTCTGGTCGAAGTGCTGGGCCGCAACGTCTGGTCGCTGGGACCGCAGGAACTGGCGGAGTTCCGCAACCAGAGCGTGGGATTCGTCTTTCAGGATCACTACCTGCTGCCGCAGCTCAACGTGCTCGAAAATGTGCTCGTTCCGGCGATCGTGAAACACGGGGTCGATGCCCGAACTCGCGACCGCGCCAAGAAACTGCTCGATCGTGTGGGCCTGGGGCTGCGCGCTGGACATCGTCCCGATCAGTTATCGGGCGGTGAACGTCAGCGGGCGGCCCTGTGCCGCGCCCTGATCAACGATCCGCTGATTCTGCTGGCCGACGAACCCACCGGAAATCTCGATCCGGCCACCGCGACGACGATCGGGTCGCTGCTGCTCGAACTGGCCCGCGAGCAGTCGATGATCCTGCTCACGGTGACGCACAGTCAGGAGCTGGCGGGGCGATTTCCACGGAACCTGATGCTGCTGGCCGGAAAACTGACAGACCGACCGCCCACCGTCGCCCCCGAAGGAGCGCGCTCATGAGCTGGTGGCGACTGTTGGTGGCGACGCTCGTTCACTTTCGGGGGACAAACTCTGTCATCGTGCTGGGGGTGGCGGCTGCGACCGCCGTCATGACGGGCGCGCTAATCGTGGGTGACTCGGTTCGGGGGAGCCTGCTCGCGCTCTCCGATGCCCGCCTCGAAGATGTCGACCTGGCCCTGATCGGACAGCGGTTTTTTCGCGAAGACTGGGCCGAGGCGATCGAGCGGGAGCCCGAGTTTCGAAAGGGGTTCCATGCCTGTATCCCGGCGCTGGTGCTGCGCGGAAGCGTGGAGACGCCGGGGACCGAATCGGGAACAATCGCAGCCCGGGCCGGCAAGGTGCAGGTGTATGGCGTGACAACCCGCTGGAGCGAACTGTCGCGAACCAGTCGGGATTTGCCGCTGGCCGCGAACGAAGTCGCTGTCAGCGAACGTGTGGCGAAGTCGTTGGGGCTGGAGTCTGGTAGCGAGGTCCTGCTGACACTTGAGTTGCCGACCTCCATTCCCAAAGACTCGCTATTGGGCGAAAAAGAGGAACCGTCTCGGCAGATTCCTCTGAAAGTCCGGCTCATCCTGCCCGAGGAAGAGTCATTCGGACGATTTGGCCTGGTGCCCGACCAGCAGGCACCCCTCAGCGTGTTTGTGAATCTGGCGACTTTGCAAGACCGCCTCGATCTGAGTGCCGAGCCGGCCTCGCGCCGCCGGGCGGGCCGAGCCGGGCGAGTCAACGCGCTCTTCGTCCGGGCGAAGCTCAGCGGGAACTCCGCGACTCGTCGGTCCGATCTCGGGCAACTGGTCCGCAAGACCTGGTCGCTCGCCGACCTGATGCTCCGCATCACGCCCAGGCCCGAACAGGGTTACCTGTCGCTGGAGAGCGACATGATGGTGCTCGAAGACCGGGTTGTGGAGGCCGGTGAAACCGCGGCGACCGCGCTGGGACAGACCACGTCGCCTGCGTTGATCTACCTGGTCAATCAGGCGTCGGCTGGCAAAGGAGAGGCGGCCTACTCGATGTACTCCGCCATTTGCGGACTCGATCCTGCGCTAATGTCGCCGAATGTTCCCGGCCCGCTGGGCGGATTTCGCTACGTGGGCAAGGCTCCGGAGAAGCCCCTTCAGCCGGACGAGATGCTGATCAACAGTTGGTTGGCCGAAGACCTGAAGGCCGGCGTGGGTGACGAAATCGAGGTGCAGTATCACATATCGGGATCGCGAGGCGAGTTGCCGGAAATTTTACATCGATTTCGCGTGGCTGGCGTACTGTCGTTGGACGCAGGCACGGCGAATGACGAAGGCCTGACTCCCGAGGTTCCGGGCATCACCGATGCCGCGAGTCTGGCGGACTGGGACCAGCCGTTCCCGATGAAGATGTCGCGCATCACCAGTCGGGACGACCTGTACTGGGATGCGTACAAGTCGACCCCGAAGATGTTCATCCCTCTCGACCAGGCGCGGGAGTTGTTTCGCAACCGGTATGGGGCGACGACGTCGTTACGGTCGACTCTGCCTGCAGGTGTGTCTGTGGACCAGGCCGTCGTCAGGTGGTCGGAGGCGATCCTCAAAGAGCTGTCCCCGGCGGATTTGGGCCTCGAGTTTCGGGACCTGCGGGCCGAGGGCCGGAAAGCGGCGGGGGGCACAACCGACTTTGGCGGCCTGTTCATTGGATTCAGTTTCTTCCTGATTGTTTCCGCGGCGATCCTGGTGGCGCTGCTGTTTCGCCTGGCGCTGGAACGCAGGCCGGCCCAGATCGGGCTGCTGCTGTCGATCGGAGCATCGCCCGGATCGGTGCGGCGACTGCTCCTCGCCGAGGCCACGGTCCTTGCGGTTCAAGGCGTGATCCTGGGGCTGATTGCCGCGGCGGGGTACGCCGGCCTGATGGTCTGGGGCCTGACGACATTGTGGGTGGGTGCCATCGGGACGAGATTTATTGAGGTCTATCTACACCCGGGCACGTTGGCGCTGGGCGCGGCCCTCTCGCTGCCTGTGGCGCTGATTTCGATGTTGTCCGGCTTCCGGGGACTGAGCCAGATCGGTCCCCGGACACTGCTGGCCGGGACTAGCGAACTGCGGGAAAGCAATGCGGTGCGAGATCGCCGGATTCGGGTCAATCTCTGGCAGGCGGTGGGACTGGGAATCGCGGCGGTCCTGTTGGCGGTCGCTGGTATTCTTGGGCTGCTGCCCGATCGCGAGGCCTTCGGGGGATTTTCGGTCCGCGTCGTGGGGTTCTTCGCCTCTGGCTTTTTGGGCCTGTGGGCTGGCCTGTGTGGCTTCGCCGTGTGGCTGGCAACGCCCGGAGGCGAGGCGGTGGCGGGGCGCGGGGTACTCGCCTCGCTGAGGTTGGGGCTCCGAAATGCCTCCCGGCAACGACTGCGGAGCGCGCTGACAGTCGGAATGATCGCGGTCGCCACCTTTCTGATCGTCGCCATTGCCGCCGGTCGGAAGGACCCCGCCGCCGAGGCGCCCGAGCTCAATTCGGGAAACGGGGGCTATCTGCTCGTAGGGGAAACGGATGTGCCTGTGCTGTTCGACCTGGCCACGGCAGAGGGCCGCACGCAACTGGACCTGGACGATTCTGCCTCGCCGGCGATCTGGTCGAAGGTGCGGGCGATCACCCCGTTTCGGGTGAACCCGGGCGAGAACGCCAGTTGCCTCAACATCTTTCAGACGAAACAGCCCACGATTCTGGGCGTGACAAGCGACCAGGCCAAACGGGGTGGGTTCAAGTTTGTCGGGGCAGGGGACAACCCTTGGGGTTTGCTGTCGCAGGCCGATCCGGACGGCATCATTCCTGTGTTTGGCGACCTGAACACGCTGCAGTACAGCCTGCACGTGGGCCCCGGTGCGGTGATCGAATTGCGTGATGGACGTGATCGTCCTTTTAAGGCGCGGATCGCCGGGATGCTCGATGCCAGTCTCTTCCAGGGCGTGCTGCTCATGTCGGAAGCCAACTTCCAGGCGAAGTTCCCCGACCGGGCCGGCTTTCAGTACTTCCTCGTCGATGTTGCGGAGGCCGATGCGACACAGGTCTCCAACTGGCTGGAATCCCGAGTTCCGGGACTGGACCTCGACCGCGTGGGGGACAGGCTGGCGGGATTCCTGGCGGTCCAGAACACGTACCTTTCGACTTTTCAGGCGCTGGGCGGTCTCGGGCTACTGCTGGGAACGTTGGGGTTGGGAACGATTCTCCTGCGGAATGTGTTGGAGCGCCGCAGCGAAATCGCCCTGCTCAAGGCGGTAGGCTTTGGCCCCGCCCAGATTGCCGCCATGGTCCTGGGAGAGAACGGATTGCTGTTAGGGTCTGGGCTGGGGTTGGGCACCGGGGCGGCACTGTTGGCGATGAGCCCGCACCTCGCATCGGTCGGGGCTGACGTTTCGTGGGGGCCACTTCTGGGGCAGTTGATTCTGGTCGTGGTCGCGGGAATGGTTTCAGCAACCGGGGCTCTGGTGGTGGCCTGGCGGATGCCAATTGTCGCGACGCTGAGGTCGCAATAGGGCGTCGCTTGAGCTGGGCCGGAACTTCGGCAGAACCGCTATAACACCGCCGCCTACCGGCACGCCGAACATTCCCGTCTGGGGGAAATCCGCGATTTGGGGTTCCCCCTCATGATTCGAGTTGCTCGCCCGCTCGTGCATGCTAGGTAGTTGCGTGTTGACGTTTTGCGACATTCCCGTTTCCGGAGTCGTTGCCGACGTGCGACACCAGCTTTCGTCTGCCTTACTGGTTCCTTATGTCGTCCAGCGTTTCCTCAGCCTCTGTCACCGCCGGCTCGACCGAACAGGTCAGCGTGGGCGTCGATGAGCTGATCGTCGGGCGTCCCCTGCAGTTCCCGGTCTACGACGACCACGGTGTTTTGCTGCTGGCCGAAGGACAGCTGATCACCGGTGATTTCAAACAGAAACTCAAATCCCATCGCATGGGCAGCGTGAAATTGAGCGCTGCCGATGCGGCCCGTTGCACGCTTCGGAACGTGGCCGCTCCCACCGCGCCGCTCTCGGTATCAATCGACACCGAGCTCGCCAAAAAGATTGATGCCGTGATCGATGGCGGTTTGATGCAGGTGTCCAACAAAGGGCCAGCGGTCAAGTCGAACATCGTCTACCTCGGCCGCAAAGCCTACGACAAGAATCAGCGGAAGGAACTGCTCAGTCAGCACGACAAAAACAGCACGGCGCTCGGTCAGTTGATGACCGAAGCCCTGCACGGCAACTGTCTCGATGGCACCTGCGTGTCGATGATGGCGGCCGAGTATCTCAAACAGATGACAACCGACGTCGACAACACACTGACCTCGACCGCCGACCTGATGAAAGACGAATCGATCATCGCCCGGTCGGTGGAAGTCTCTCTCCTGGCCATGGCGCTGGGGGTTGAGATGGGTCTCGATGCCGGCAACATTCGCGATCTGGGGATGATTGGTCTCGTCCACGACTGGGGGATGATGAAAGTCCCGGCCGAGATCCGTAACCTTCCGCGTCGACATACCCCGCTCGAACAGGTCGAAATCAAGAAGCATCCCATTCATTCGCTGGAAATGCTGCAGCGTGTCTCGTCGCTCCCCAGCATTGTCCCGGTGGTCGCGTATCAGGTGCATGAGCGGGTCAATGGCAAGGGCTACCCGCGTGGTCGACGGGGCCTCAGCATTCACATTTTTGCCCGCATTCTGCAGGTGGCCGATACATATGTCGCGCTGACGACAGCCAAACCCTATCGCCCCCCGCTGATGCCTTATGCCGCGATGGAATGCATGGTCCGGCAGGCCCGTGAGAAAATGATCTGTCCCGATGCCATGAAGGCGATGCTCAAGGTGATGGGCCTGTTTCCGCTCAACAGTTTCGTGCAACTGTCGGATGGCAGCATTGCCCGGGTGCTCCGCCGCAACCACGACCACTACACCCAACCCATCGTTCAACGACTGCAGACCCCGGCGGGTGAGCCGGTCGACCCCAACGATCTCGAACAGATTCTCGACTTGAAAGACAACCCGATCCAGGTGCGACAGGCACTCCCCACGCCAGGGAAGAATGAAGTCAGCCTGTCGGCGGAACACCAGGCCTGGCATTGTTGATCGATACTCCGACGTAACCAGACTTATCGAATCCCCAAGATCAGGCCAGACGCCACCAAGATCAGGCCAGACGCCACCACAAAAAACTTTGCCCCCCTCCAAGGATCTCGATGTGACCGCGACACTTGAATCCACCGCCGCGATGACGGCACAAATCGTCAATCCGCTGATCAAGTCGACCCTCGATACGTTCGACATGATGATGGGCGTCACCGTCCGGCGGAAAGGCCTGGCCGCGGGGTACGTCGCCGACCCGACCGAGGCGATCTCGGCCATCATCTCCCTGACTGGCGATGCCAGCGGTTTGATCTGCCTGCACATCCCGACGTCGACCGCGCTGTGCGCCGTCAAGAAACTGATCGATGCGGACGAAACCGGCGTCACGAAAGTCGTGGCCGATTGCGTGGGCGAACTGGTCAACATGATCGCCGGCGCGACCAAGGAGAAACTCCGGTTCAACCTCAAGCTCGGCCTGCCGAGCATCGTCGTGGGCGAGTCGCACCGGGTCCTCTTTCCGCCCGAGTCACAACCCATGAGCCTCGGGTTCGAATCGGACCTGGGCCCCTTCACGCTCGTCTTCGGGTTCATCTGCAAGCCCGCCGGTGCCTAGGCGACACCCAGTCCTCAATTCGACCATCGCTCAGCCCGTCGACCTGTCTTGGTCAACTGGCTGATTTGCTTTTGTTGCGATGCGGCTCGCACGCGTGACACCGTGGAACCGTCTTCCGACTCCGGAATCGCATGGGTGAGAAAACGTCCGGCCGGTTCAGTAGCCTCCAGGCATCGGAGAACATCGATCGAAGTTGGTATCCCTGGGGGAAAAATTCTTGAGAAAAACTGGTCGAAAGCGATCCGGAATGCCGACCTTACACCGCACAGACTGCCTGATCGCTACCACCGGCAGACTCGATCAACTCGCCCGGTGACACTACGTGGCGAGCCGGGTGATCGATTGACTGGCGGAGCCGGTTCCATTTATGCGCGTCCCATTGCTCGCTGCCATCCTCTGCCGCATCGGGGTTTTTGGTCTTCTGCTGGCCTGCGGAAGCTGGACCTGGGCCGAACAATCCACTGACGAAGCGCCCCCGCCCGGCCGTTCGTCCGTGGAAGCTGTTTCCGACCCCGAAGTCGCCCCCATTCCGGACGAACCGGTCTCTCCGGAACCCTCGTCCGACGAGTTTCCTTCCGCCGATGCCGACCGCACGGGGGCCGTGTTGACTTCCCGTGATGAGCCTGACGACGAGGCGGTTGACGAACTGTCCCGCTTGCGACTCCGGATCGAGCAGCTCGAACAAGCCAACCAGAAGCGCACGGCGACCGAGAAATCGAAAGCCGACGCCGACAAACAGAAGAAGGCCGACGACGAGCTGAAGAAGAAGCTCGACGCGCTGACGAAATGGGACGTGAAACTCGGTGGGCACGTTCAGCTCGACTACATCAACTGGGTCCACGCGTCCCCCTCGATCCCTAACGCTCAGGACTACGTCGAATTCCGGCGGTTGCGACTTGTCGCCGATGGCAAGGGGTACGAGAACTACGACTTCCGTCTGCAACTGACGCTCGAGCCCGAATCGGTCGGCGACCAAACGACCCAGACTCCCGAGGTGAAGGACGCCTATTTCTCGATCAACGAGATTCCTGGCCTCGGACGGTTTCGCATCGGGAACTTCTTCGTGCCGTTCTCCCTCGAGCAGGTGACCAACGACACGATGAACATTTTTGTGGAGCGTTCGATTCCAACTCAGGGGGTCTACGCGGCAGACCGGGAAGTCGGGATGGCGCTCTACAACGCCACCGAAGACCGCGACATCACCTGGACGACAGGGTTCTTTTTCGACAGCGTCTCCGAAGCACTCAAAGAGCGGATCGACGACAACCAGGGATATCGCATCAGTGGCCGTGTCACCGGGCTACCGTACTACGACGAGGAGTCCAACGGGCGGTACCTGGTCCACCTCGGTGCCGGGGTCCTGTTCACCGACGACCAGGACGAGCGGGTACGATTCCGCGCCCGTCCGCAAATCCGCGAAGGCCCGCGGCTGATCGACTCCGGAGTGATTGACGCGAAGTCCTACACCACGGGTAACCTCGAGTTTGCCACGGTCTGGGGCTCGTTCACCATCCAGAGCGAAGCGTTCCTCTCAACCACGGCCCGCACCAATGGCGACGCCACACAGACTCATGGGGCCTACGTCCACACCAGCTACTTCCTGACGGGCGAGAACCGCGTCTTCGAGAAGTTCGGCCAGCACGGCGCCCAGTTCGGGCGGAACGTGCCCAACTGCCGCGTCGGGTTCGATGAAGAGGGGATGTCCCTGGGCGCGTGGGAGTTCAAGACTCGCTGGTCGTACCTCAACCTCAACCAGTTCGACCGCGGCGTCTACAACGACCTGACCGTGGGCATGAACTGGTACTGGAGCGACCGCGTCCGGGTGATGTTCGATTACATTCACCCCGTGACATCGAGCGAGGCGGTGTTCGGATCGACGAACTCCGACATCCTCGCCATGCGGTTCGACTTCAACTGGTAGTGACCAGTGAATTCCCGCTGCAACGGTTATTTGAACCCGCGGCGACGGACGTTGCTGTACTCTTCCAACGCGTGCTTGATGATCGGGTAGGTCGACGCGGCGGGCTGAAACTCTTCCACTTCGACCGCCTTCCCTTCCAGCATCTTGTAGTCCTGGAAGAAGCGGCGGAGCATCGACAGCCGGTGCGTCGGCAGCTCGGCACATTCCTGGAACGAGTTGAACTCCGGGTCGTCGACGGCAATCGCGAGGATCTTATGATCCTTTTTGCCCATGTCGATCATCGTCATCAGGCCAATCGCCCGAGCCTTCACCAGCGTGAGCGGGGCGACCGGTTCCTGACAGAGCACCAGAACATCGAGCGGGTCGTCGTCTTCGGCCAGCGTCTGCGGAATGAACCCGTAATTGGCTGGGTAATACACCGCCGAGTAGAGAATCCGGTCGAGCTTCAGCAGCCCGGTCTGCTTGTCGAGCTCGTACTTGATGCTCGACCCCATGGGGATCTCGATGACGGCGATGAACTCGGACGGGAGTTTCTCGCCAGGAGTGACATCGTGCCAGGGATGAATCATCGCAACACTTGCCCAACGGAACAGGCTCAACCACGTGGCTACGGAACGATCCCGTAACGCACCCCGCTTGCGGGGCCTCGTTGATAACGCAACCGTCCACCACAAGCCAGCCCGAAGCCCCGGTTTGAGCAGCCTATCCCACGAAACCCTCGTAGCGGAAGCGGTGACGCTTCCCCCGCCCGCTCTCCCCGCCCCAGTCACCTCACGCCTTGATCGCCAGCAAAGCATCAATCGGCACCGGCAGCCGCACGCCCGAGACCTCGGCAAACCCCGCCTTCCGCAGGATCGAGTCGTACTCGGCAAGCGACCGCTCCCGGCCCTCCGTGCAGATCAGCATGTTCAGACTTTGGAGCTGTGCCCATCGGGGCCCGGTTTTGTCCTCCCACAGCATCTTCTCGGCGATCAGCAGTCCGCCGCCACTGGGCAGCGCGTCGCAGACCTTCTTCAGCAACTGGTCGACCTTTTCCGGCGACCAGTCATGAATGATCCGCCCGAGGGCATACAGATCGGCCGGCGGGAGCGGGTCGGCGAAGAAATCGCCCCCCGCAACTGTCAGGCGGTCCCGCGCCGGGCTGGCAGCGGTCATTTCACGGGCCAGATCGAGGGCGTGGGGCAAATCGAACGCACAGCCGCTTAGCTCGGGGTACCGCTCGCAGGCGGCGATCACCAGGTGCCCCGTCGCCGCCCCCAGGTCGACCATCGTCCGAAAGCGGGAGAGGTCGAACGCGTTCACCACATGCGGTGAACTGAGCACGCCATAGCCGTGCATCCCCATCAGGAATTCGCGCCGCGCCTCGTCGGTCTTGAAGAAGTGCGAAAAGATCGGCCCATCCCAGCCAAACGTCTCCTGCCAGCGATGGGTCCCCTCGCGAATCGCCCCCTCCAGATGCGCCCACATCTTCCACATGACGTTGTTCGAATACTGGATGTACCCGGTCAGACGGCGGGGGCTGTCGGTGGTCAGATAGGCAGTCGCGGAGGGCGTGTTGGCATACAGCCCATCGGCTTTCGCCAGCAGCGTTAACCCCACGCAGGCGTCAAGCAACTGTTCAAGACTGTCGGCATGCAGCGACAGTCGCTGGGCCAGTTCGACAGCCGACGCCGGCCCCGCCTTGAGCGCATCGAACACTCCCAGCTCCACCCCGGCAAACATCACCTTGGAGCGGCGAAAAGTTTCCAGCAGTTCCAGCACGGGCGTCGCATCGGGAACGGTCAAATCATGAGCCATGGTTGCTGCCCAGCAGGATCAAGGGGTCTATCGTGGAGGGGTGGCTCGTCCGAATCGGAGTGCTAGCGGGCCGACCTGAAGTTGCAGTCCATTCTCTTCGTGGGAAAGTGTGTGTGGCTTGTGCCACTGGCTTCGCCAGTGCGAGCGGGAGCACGCAAACACGGCACTGGCAAAGCCAGTGGCACACAATCGACAAGGTCTTATCTGTCTGAATCACAACCCTAATCGGCGGGCACTTCGACGATCGCCTTGATCACGCCCGTTTCCGGTTGCAGCCAGTGCGGGAACTCATCGATCATCTCGGAAAAGCCCGCGTGATGGGTGATCCACGGATGAGTATCAATCGTCCCGGCCTCGATCAGCCCGATGATCCGCGTGAAGTCGGCCGGCAACGCATTGCGACTGGCCAGCAGCGTCAACTCGCGGCGGTGCATGAGCGGGTGCGGAAAACTGACTAACTGCGTCGTGATCCCCACGAACACCAGCCGCCCGCCGAACGCACAGTAGTTGAGCGCGTGCGACATGCTCTGGTTGTTCCCCGTCGCGTCGATCACCACTTCCGCCAGATGACCACCCGTTACCTCCTGCAGGCGGGTCAGGTCCGAGTCATCACCTTTAGCGAGAATCGTCTGCTCGACGCCCATCGTCTTCCGGCAGAACTCGAGCCGCGATTCGATCCGATCCAGCACGATCGTTTTGGCACCGGTCAACTTGGCAAACTCGATCACCGCCAACCCAATTGGACCGGCCCCAATGACCAGCACATGCTCGCCCGGCACCGGATTGCCGCGGTTCACCGCATGGCACCCGATCGCCAGCGTCTCGACGAGCGCCAACTGCTCGAACGCCAGCGACTTCGAAACGTGCAGCTTTCTGGCGGGGAGCGTGAACCGGGGCCGCAGCCCCCCGTCGCGATGCACGCCCAGCACCTGCAGCTCTTCGCAGCAGTTGGAATGGCCATGACGACTGGCGTAACTCTCGGGGTTATTGATGTACGGTTCGACCGAACAGCGGTCGCCCGGTTTCACCTGCGTCACCCCCGCGCCCACGGCCACCACCTCGACCCCCAGCTCGTGACCGGGAATCCGGGGATAGCTGTAGAACGGCATCTTGCCGAGATACCCGGAGTAGTCGCTCCCGCAAATCCCAACCCGGTGAACGCGGACAACCGCTTCCCCGGGGCCGGGCGGCGCCGGCTCGTCAATCTGGATGATGCGGAAATTCTGAGGCGTTTCGAGCTGGACGGCCTGCATGACGGGGCAACTCACAAGGGTGCGGAAACAAGGGAATCGGACACCACGACGGCGCGTGCCGCGCTCGGGTCGTGATTCAGTCAAACATGACCCAATCGATGGGGTGCCACTGGCTCCGCCAGTGCGCTGGTTGCGGTCTCCCCTTCGCACTGGCGGAGCCAGTGGCACGCACACTTCGCGTGAAGAGATTGTCCCGCATTCAGGTCGGCACGCACGTGTCGCTCTCGGCAACACTTACGCAGCAGCGTCGAGGATCGCGGGGCTGACCGGCCGGGTCAATGGTGTGATGTTGTCTTCATAGGTCGCCGGTGAATGTCCGCCATGCGCGACGAGGTCGAACAGATCCTCCGCATGCTGCGACGCCCGGTGGACCAGCACCCAATGCGCCCAACTGACATGCCGCAACTTCAGGCTCAGCTCGCGCACTCGGTCAAGCCGGGGGAGCAGCGGTTCCTGTTCGACGATCGGCAGTTTCTGCACGAGCGACTGCAGCGAATCAACCTGCCAGCCGCGTTGCGTCGCCCGACTGAGCACCTGCTCGCGAACAGCCAGCAACCCCTTGAGCTGCGCCACCAGTTGCTCTTCGCGAGTCACCAGCGCCACGACTTTCGCCTCGTCCAGATCGCGCAGTGCCGCCGCTTTCTCCCCCATCGCCTCAATCAGGGCGACCAGCGCATCGCGGAGCGTGTCCAGAAACTTCCCGAGTTCAGATGACCACGTCGATGCCATGTCCTGCCTCCTCGGCCTGGGCTGCCGCGGGAGAAATCCCGGGCTGCCGATGCATGTACTGTTCGTAGAGTGAATCGCTGAACAGACCGCCATGGGACTTGGCCAGCGATTCCGACAGCGTCTGGTCGAGTTGACCCCGGAACACTTCCTCGGCGTAGCCACCGTGCATGTACGGTGTTTTGCCCGTTGTGGAACGCAACGACTTGAGCATCGTCTGCACGAACGTTCCGGCCGTGAACTCCTGAAACCGGGCTTTCAGCTCGGGGTCGTCCGCTGACCGCAGCGTCGCCCCGGATTGCTCCAGCGCCTGCGCAGTCTCTTCCCGCGACAGGTGGCGAACCGGGATATCGATCGGCGTGAGCGGCGACATGGCAGGAACCGAATGACCGAATGAAACAATGACTAATCACTAATGCCGATTTTGTTCGTCGCTTCCATTATAAACATCCATTAGGCATTAGGCATTAGGCCTTAAGTCATTAGACATTTATCTATCTTCTATTCTGAAATCAGCACCGCATGCAGCTTCCCCGTCCGATGCAGTTCCTTGATGATCTCGATCACCTCACTCGTGGGCACTTTGAGTTCATTGAGCGCCTCGACGAGCTGTTGCAGTTTCTGCGGTGATTGTCGGCCCGATCGGTCCACAACCGGCACGAACCCCACGCCAGGCAGCGGATCGGCCGGGGGAGCGGGCGGGGCATTCGGGTCATTCGCCCCGATCGACACGGTGAGATTCTTCTGGCTGATGACCACCGGACTGATCTCGACTTCGCCCGTCACAATCACCACGCCCGTCTTCGAGTTAATCACCACGCGGGCTTGCGTATGCGGGTTATCAATCCCGATATCCAGCACCTGAGCGACAAACTGAACCGGGTTGGCGCGATACTGCTCCGGGATGATCACTTCCACCACGCCTGGTCCGGTCGCCTTTGCGAGCTGCCGCCCGCTCGCTTCAAAACTGACATCCGTGTTCACGGCCCGCGCGATGTTGTCGGCCGCCTGGAAGCTGGAATGATGACTATCCAGCAGCAGCTTGAATGCATTGTTCTCGACGAACAGATTCACCACATCCTGCATCACCGAGACACCCCCGGAGATTTTCCCAGAGGTAGGCAACTGCGCGTCTTCGATCGCGATCCCGCCCGAAGCCAGGCCCATCACCCGCTCGTCATCGATCAACTGGCTCGACAGCGGGGTGGTGATCAACCGCCCACCCCGCAGGCTCTTGGCGCCGCCCACGGCGCTCACAAAGCAATCCAGCTTCTGACCTCGGCGGATCCCATGCGAGGGAACCGTTGATTCGATCATGACCAGCGCGACGTTGTTCAGGTCCTTCAGTTCGTCCGGGCCGGTGACCGGGTTGTACATCAGTCGCAACGCTGCGGCGACGGCGCGAACGGTGGGCAGGTTCTTGCTGTCGCCCGTCCCCTTCAGTCCCACGACCAGCCCCAGTCCGACGAGCTTCTGCTCTTCCTGACCCGAGACCGTGCAGATGTTCTCCAATCGGGTGCGGGCCTCGGCCGACTGAGCCAGGAGCCCCCCGGCCAGAATCATCGCAACCAGCAGTGAATGGCGACCGAACATGATTCGCACCCAGATCAACAGGAATCGCAACGTGTCGGGCGGACACTGCCACCCTGAGGTCTATCGCCAATTCAAAGTCGGTTTCGTTTCACAACCGTCAACGCATGTCAGACCCCTTAGAACGGCAGCAACTTGTCATACAGCAGCAGGAACCAGCCGCGTTTCGAACTGTCGTACACCTTGCCGCGTTCGCGTTTTTCGATGTCGAGATTGGCGATGTTCTCACTGAGCACCGTGTTGTTCGCGAGGATATCCTCAGAGCGGATTCGCCCCGTCAGCGAGTATTCCCACAGCTCTTCGTTGGTGCGAATCGTCTTGCGGGCTTCGAGAATCAGCGTGCCATTGGGCAGCACATCCACCACGGTGGCCGCGATCCGATAGCGGATTCCTTCCCGGCTCTTGGCCAGCCCGTTCGCCTGAAGCTGGCTTCGCAATTGAGCATCAATCGTCGGGCTGTCCTTCGCCGCTGGCCTCAGTCGCAGCTCATCGTCGAGCCGCATGAACTGACGAATCTGCGCCCGGAGCTGAGCATTGCGCTGGCGTTCGAATCGCGAGTCCTGCGTCACTTCCGAGTTCTCGTTCACCAGCACCGTGATGATGTCGTGCACCTTGACCAGCCGCGGCGGCGGCAACTCGATGTAAATCCACGAGAAGTCCCGCATTCGCGGCACATAGACAGCCGGCGGCCCGATCATCGCCGGACCGGCCGGGACAAACGTTCCCGGTTCGGTCGGAGCCAGTCCCACGGGCGGACCCGCGGCCGGATAGTCCGGAGTGGCAGGGCCATAACTGGGACCAGAACCAGGGGCGTACTCCGGATTCTGCACCGTGGTCACTGGGACCCGCATCGACGGTGTGTTTCGACGGGCAACGACCGGCTCTTCGCCCCAGGTCACGCCGGCCACGCTCGCCACGGCCACCAGGGCCACGACGGCGACGGCCAAGACCGAGACAGGCCTCTGCAGTTGACGTCGTCCGATGTTCGAGTTGTATGTCGCGTGAACGGTCATCGCGGCACCTCCCGATCAGCCGGGGCAGGGGACTGAACCAGCCGCAGTCCGCTTTCCGTGGGCGTATCGCCCGAGACAACCTCCGTCTCATGAAACGCCACGACGCGTGCCACAAACCGCTGCCGACCATCGGCCGAGACCAGCGTGATCGTCTGCCCGAGAGCTCCGTCCTCGTTGGCCCGCGCTTCTTTCCGCACCACGATTCCGCCCCGTCGGCAGGCAACGCTCACTAGCTCACCGCGGCGCACCAGCGACGTCTCCTTGACCAGTTCGTCGGTCAGCGGTTCCCCGGCCCGAGTCGCGCGAACCGTCTGGCGGCCCACGGCCTGCTTCGGATCGACCAGGTACTTCTTCCCGCCAAACGTCTCGGGATTCATCGGCGTGGGTTCGAGGTCATCGGCCGTCAGCACCTGGCCCTTGCCCAGCGGACTTCGCAGGACCAGTACACGCGGCCACGGAGTCACACTGGCAACAATCTCCAGTGGCGAGGCCGGTCCCGCGTCCGTGTTGCCCTGCAAAGTGAAAGTCTGTTCGCCAGTCCACGGTGCCTGGCCGCCGCGAACTTCCCACGAGCCGCTCTCCATCGCCGCCAGCGCCGCCACCGTGCCAGAGCTGAGTGTCACGACCACGTCGCAGTTGGCGATTCCGGAAGACTGCCGGGCCAGATACTCCCGCACGGCCCGCCGCACCTGATCGTGAAGGCGACGCGTGGTGATCTCTCCCACGTTCGCTCGCGGTGCAACCACCGCAGGTTTCGCCACGGGTCGCACCAGTGCCGGCTTTTCCAGGGCGGTCCCGTGGATGATCACCCGACTGGAGCCGCCGAACTCAACGGTCGCCAGATCAACGCCCAACGCCCGCAGCCGGGTCTGAATTTCCGCTAGTTCCAGTGTCGTTCGACGCCCCTCTGCAGGTCGGGGGGCGAGCACCAGTCCCGCCAACCAGGTGGCATCCACCGGGGAATCGGCAACGATCTCGGCGATATCCCCCAGCCGAACAAGTCCCGCTTCCGGAGACGCTTCGGGCTGGAACCGGACCACGACCGCAGCCTGTGCGCTCACCGCGAAGGCGAACCAGACACCAAGAGTGAGGCAGGAGTGTCGCATACCGATTCGACCAGAAAGCAGTTAAGACAAGCGTTTGAGTGGGCATCTGCCCGACACCATCACTTTTGACTTTTGACTTTTTTCTTTTGACTTTGCCTTGCTCCGTGCTGACGACGCCTGACATTTATCGAGGGATGGAGCACTAGTAGCGTCGGAGATTGGCAATCAGTTGCAGCGCCTGGTCGGCCGCCTGCACCACCTGTCCGTTAAGTTCGAAGGTCCGCTGCGTGGTGATCAGATCGACCAGTTCCCGCACCGGCTCCGTGTTCGAGGCTTCGAGCGCGTTCTGCCGGATCACGCCCATCCCATCGATGCCGGGAATCGCGATGGTCGCCGCCCCGGAGGCTGCGGTTTCGAGGTACAGGTTCTCGCCCCGCTGCAGCAACCCCTGCGGATTGATGAACCGGGCCAACTGGATCGTCCCGGCCGACTGCAACTGCGTTTGACCTGGTTCCGAATAGAACACCTGACCATCGGCCCCCACGCTGATATCTGTCGCGTTGGTGGGAATCGTGATTTCGTTGTTCGTCAGCGGGTAGCCTTTGTCGGCCGAAGCCAGAACCACCGTACCGTTGGCGTTCTTGAAGAAGTTCCCCGCCCGCGTGTAGTTGACGATGCCATTGTCATCCAGCACCTGGAAGAACCCCTGCCCGACAATCGCCAGGTCGAGTTGCTTGCCCGTGTCGATGAGGCTCCCCTGCTGCATATCGAGCTGGGTGCTTTGCACACGCGTTCCCAGCCCGACCGACGTGCCCGTCACGGTGGGTCGCGCCTGCGCGTCGAGCATGCCGGGCAACTTCAGATGCTGGTAGTAAACATCTTCAAAGTTCGCCCGCGACCGCTTGAACGCCGTCGTCCCGGCGTTCGCGAGGTTGTTCGAGATGACATCCAGCTTGAACTGCATGGCGTCCATCCCGGACGCCGCGGAGTTGAGGGCTCGAATACTCATGAGACAGACCAGCTACGAGGGGATGTTTTTTGTAGCCCGACGCGTCAGCGAGGGAGCTTTCGGTCAGGCGTTCAGTCTCTCACTCCAACTCACGACCGATCCGGCGGTTACTTCCGCCCCACGGTCTGCAACAAACGCCCCAGGGCTTCGTCCTGGGCCTTGATCATGTTGAGGTTCGCTTCGAATCCGCGAGACGACTCGATCAGTTCGAGCATTTCCTTCATGGGCTGCGTTCCCGAGGCTTCGAGGTACCCTTGCTTAACGCTCGTGTCTAAGGGCGCCCGGCCGATCGCCTCATTGGTGCGGTAGAGGTTGTCACCCAGTTTCTCCATCGCCTGCAGGTCAGCCGGGGCCACCACCGCCAACTGGGCGACCTCCACCCCGTTCTGCACGACCGTTCCATTCGCCGTGATCTGCGGAATGACGCCCGGATCGAGGCCCAGAATCGGGCGGCCATTCGTCCCCAGCACGGCCAGGTTGTGGTCGCGGGTGATCAGTTGGCCCTGCTGACTGATCGCCAGTCGACCATCACGCGTCAGAAAGTTGCCTTCTCCATCCGTCACATGCAGAAACCCCGTGCCCGTCACGGCGACATCCCACGGGTTTTTGGTGACCTGCAACGAGCCTTGAGCAAAGTCGGTGAACGTCGCGTGGGGGCCGATCCCCCCGGGGAACTTTTCGAGATGGTCGGGCCGGACCACGCCCCCCTTCTCAGCCGCTTGAGGCAGGAAGGCCTGCGCCTGAACCAGGTCGCGTTTGAATCCGTTCGTCCCGGCGTTCGCCAGATTGTTGGCGATCACATCTTGCCGCAGCGATTGGAGTTGCGCGCCCTGGGCTGAAAAATACAGGCCCTGAAGCATGATTCCGTTCCAGAAAAACTGACCTCGATCCCTCCTCGTTATCGACACGGAACAACCAGAATCTTCAGAAAATCTTACCCAGTCTGACAAAACGCCCCGACCGGTACTCTCGACCCGATCAGAACAGCCTGTTGTCGGATTCCCATGTCACCTGATGGGGTTGTTTTGAACCTCTGGCCCGCGTTTTTCGTATTGAATTTCATACGGAGGACCCGGCGTTTGGTCCGATGTCCCTCATACCACCCTGTCTACCTGGTTTAGCAGGGGCTGGTCGATTCGACCGCCCCTCGCCCTTTGTACTGGAATCCGAATGAGTTCCGTCGACGCCGCCCGACGTTACTTCGATACCGCCGCTGATCACCTGCAGCTCGCCCCCGACGTCCGCACCCTGCTGCTTACACCCGAGCGAGAGGTGAAGGTCCAGATCGCCGTCCCGCTCGATTCAGGGCAGATCGGCACGTTCATTGGCTACCGCATTCAGCACGACTGCGCCCGCGGCCCGTTCAAGGGGGGCCTGCGCTATCACCCGGAAGTCGATGCTGACGAAGTCCTGACCCTCGCTCAGCTGATGACCTGGAAGACCGCCGTCCTTGACCTCCCCTATGGCGGGGCCAAAGGCGGCATCTCGGTCGACACGAAGACGCTTTCCCTCCGCGAACTCGAAGCGGTCACACGCGTCTTCGTCGACAAGATTCACGACATGATCGGCCCCGATCTCGACATCCCCGCTCCCGACATGGGCACCAACGCCCAGGTCATGGCCTGGTTCTTCAACCAGTACGGGAAACACCACGGCTACAGTCCCGCCTGCGTCACCGGGAAGCCGCTGGAACTGCACGGATCGCAAGGCCGCGAGGAAGCGACCGGCCGCGGCGTCATGATTGTCACCCGCGAGCTGTTAACCCGAGTGGGCCGCGACCTGAAGGGAACCACCATCGCCCTGCAGGGGTTTG
>JAIXZD010000141.1 GCA_027489895.1 Planctomycetaceae bacterium | reverse complement strand
GTGAACACCTTGAACGGACCACCGGCTTTGTTGGCGATCTCGTGCGGTTCCCGCAGCAACTGCCCGTTAAAACTCTCGACGGTGACTCCCTGCGCACGCAGCGCGGTCTTCAAGGCCGAGTCGCGACGGATGGCGGTCGGCTCGTAGCGACGGGTCCAGTCGACGGTGTCGGCCCCGGTCTCGCGGAGCAGCGCTTCGAGCGTGCGATCGGTTGGACCCCGGCGAATGATCAGTCGCGACTGACTTTCCCGCAGCTCGCCATCCAGAGATTCCAGCGCTCGATGCAGCCACCACCTGGAAGCGGCCCCCGGCGACCAGGTGGCGTCTTCCTCGGGGGCATGGATGTAGACGGGAATCACGGGACGCCCGGTCGCCGCCGCCTGAAACAGGGCGGGTTGATCGGTCATCCGCAAATCCTGCCGGTACCAGACCAGCACCGGAGCCACCATGCCCTGTCTCCCTGTTGAACGCGTTCACCAATTGCGCGAACGTAACCGCGACCGCAAAGAAAGCATAACGGCCGGTGGGAGGTCCCACCGGCCGCTGATTTTTCGGAAGTGAACCTAAGCTCAGCAAACGCAGCAGAGCCCGGCGCGAGTCTAGGGAACTCTCACGAGTTCCGCTACGACGCGATTGGCTTGGCGTTAGTTGTCGCGGTACTGCTCGTGGCAGCCCGAGCAGCTCTTGTTGGCCTTGTCGAACGCAGCCTTCGACTTTGCGGCGTCCTTCGCCTTGAGCTGCTTCGACAGTTCGGTCATGTCGACCTGCATGTCGATGCAGAACTTCTGCCAGCCGGGGATCTTGGCCTTGTCTTTCACTTCGTGCGTGTCTTCATGCGTGACGACACCCAGCAGGGCGAGGACGCTCGCATCGCGGGCGGCCTGGGCGGGATCGTCGGGCAGCTTGCGAACGGCACGGCGGAGCTTGCCGGTCCGCTTGTTCACTTCGCTCATCACGGCATCGAGGTTCGACAGTTCTTCCCACTTGGCGTCGACAGCGGCGGCCCCCTTCTTGCCACCCATCGCCTCTTTCACGGCGGCGAGGCCCTTCTGCGCATCGGCCAGCGACCCGGCCTTGGCGATCGACTTAGCGGCGTCGCGAACATCGGGAGCAGCCGCTTTCCACGAGGCGTCGGCCGAGTGTTCGGCAATCGCCTGGGCAAAGATCGCGAGGATCCCGGCATCTTCCGGAATCGACTTCTTCTTGCCCGCGTCGTAGGTCGTCTGGTCCTTGAGGGCTTCTTCCAGCAGCTTGACCTTCGCCTCGGCTTCGAGGGCGAAATCCTCGATCGGAGCCACATCGGCGATCTTCACAGGGGCCGCGGCATAGACCGGAACGATCACCGCGCCACACAACAACAGCGCACTGCACCACAACGACTTTTTCACCATGATCGTCTCCCTCTCGGCCTTGCGTAGTGAGTTCGATGGGTGCCGCAGCAGTGGCCGCGTTCCCGGACGTTTGTTGACCAGTCTGAATCGCCGCAAGTCTGGGGATCAGGCCACGCCACACGAGAACACCATCCCCGTCGCCGCCAGCCTCTGGCCTGGCCCTGCGGTCGGTTCGACAGACAGTGATCGTCTTCTGGCGGGACCTGAAACTCCGACCCGTCCGAGCGGAGTCCCAAGCGGAATCAGGCAAGTCTTCTCTTCTTCCATTATTGCACCCGCGCCATGTCCGGGTGTCAACCATTTGGCCCTCGCGCCCAGAGCTTTCGCCTGGTTGGATGTGGGGAACTGGGGGTGAATTCGGCGTGCCATGCTTGCACCGTTTCGGGGCAAGCATGTGAGGGACGTTCGACGCGCTTCAGAGTCGAATACCGGGAAACACGCGATCTTGACGAGGCGAGGGTTGTCTCACGGTCGGCATGCTTGCCCCGAAACGGTGCAAGCATGGCACAGTCACTGATCCAATCGCGTCTGGGGACAGCTCGAACAAGGCGAAGGCCCTGCTTCACTCACAAGGCTGAACGGGGGGGACCTCCACGCCGCGCTGCCGCGCGACCGTGAGCAGTTCCCGCCACAACCGACCCGAAACGGGAATTCCCTCGACCAGTCTCCGGGCCTTCACTGACTGGGCACGGTCACCGGGAAGTTGAATTGCCGAGACGCCCGGTTTCGTCGGCGTGGCCCGGAGCGCAGCGATCAGGTGATCTGCCTGACCTCTGAGATGCGACTCCCCTGCAAACCGGGCTGGTGACCAGACCACCATCAGAACGTTATTGAATTCGACCGTTCCGTCTGGAGCCGGGGGGCAGAAGCCGCCCGCCAGCCCGGAAACCAGGACATCCAGCAGTACGGAGAGTCCAAACGCCTTGTAGGCCTGATCACCGCCAAACGGCAGCAAAGTCCCCGGGGGGGCGGCCAGCATCACAAACGGATCGGTGCTCGGCTCTCCGGCTGCATCCTGAATCCAGCCGTAGGGAACGGGGCGATTCGCCAGCCGCGCGGCCTTCAATTTTCCATTGGCGACGGCACTCGTCGAAAAATCGAGAACGAGTGGTTCGCCTTCGGTGGGGACCCCCAGCGCGAGGGGGTTAGTACTCAGCCTCGCTTCCAGCCCCCCCGGAGGCGCGACAACTCGCGGCACGCCGTTGTCGGTCACCGCGACCAGACCACATCCACCCCGCGCGGCGATTCGCTCGGCCCATTCTCCCAACCGGCCCACATGCCCGCATTGCCTGAGTACGCCACAGGCGATGCCCGCCGCCTTCGCCATGTCCCACAACCGGTCGATCAGGGCGGCACATTGCACCTGACCAAACCCCCGGCCTGCATCGGCCGCGAGATGACCGCTTGATTCACTGAGGGTGGTGAGCGCTGCGCCAGCCACAAGTTCGCCGGTTGACAGTTGTTCCAGATACTCGAGCACCCGTAACAGCCCATGCGAATCGTGCCCGCGCAGGTTCGATTCCACGAGGCTGTCGGCGACAATCGCCGATTCGGTCGCAGACGGGGGAGCGGCGCCCGCCGGGACCTCGGCGGCACTAAAGAGGTCGCGGGCAAACCGTCGCGCCACCTCCGCAGAGAGCACCACATCGGGTCCCGATTCCTGGGAATTAAACATCATCGCTCCTTTGTGACGACCGCCCGCTGGTGTCGTGATTCAGACCAAACGGGGTGTGATCGTTC